>JAFTYV010000052.1 GCA_017461225.1 Candidatus Methanomethylophilaceae archaeon | reverse complement strand
GTGGAGCTGTACACCCGTGCCGTGGTCATGGGCGACAGAACCGCAATGTCGAACCTCGGCGTGATGTACGCGATGGGTGCGGGTGTGAGAAGGGATGTGGAGAGGGCACGCGAGCTGTGGACCAAGGCGGCCGACCTCGGCAACCTGAACGCCGTGGCCAACCTGTGCGTGCTCGAGGGTCTGGACGGATCCGATCCGTCCGGCGTGGCGTGCCGCGTCGACCTGGGGAGGGGTCCCGAGGTCGTGGAGCTGGGGAACGGGAGACGGGACTGACGCCCCGTCGCCGCGCTCACTCGGACTCGTCGTCGATGTCGGGGTTCTCCAGCATGTCCATGACGAACTCCTCGGGGTCGATGAGGGGTGCGTCGGCGTAGACCTCGTTGTAGAGCCTGACCCCGAACGGGTGGCCCTCGTGCATGACGAAGACGTTCATCGCGTAGGGTGCGTCCCAGTCCTCGACGATGATGTCCCTGTTGTGGTCGCGGATCTTCACGCGTGCGGAGTCGGCGTCCTCACCGAACAGAGCCTGGAGCGTCTCCTCCTCGATGTTGACCACGAGGTCCTCGGGATCGACGTAGTCGTACTGGACCATCACCGTCTTCGCGCCGACGGACTTGGAGAACGATACGAGCTCCTCGAGGGTGTTGTCCCCTATGATTATCGGACACTCGTCCTCGCCGAAGGCGAGGGACACCTCGTACACGGGGATGTCGAAGGACTGTGCGATGGACTCGGTCACTGGAAGGGGCGATGTCATGCGACTCCGTACGCCCCGTACGGGTATTAATCCTTCTGACCCGCCGGGGGCCCCCGGCGGACCTTAACCATGATAAACATGGTCGCCGTTCACCGTGTGCGGACGGTGCTCACCGTCCGGATGTTCAGAGATGGTCGGGATGGGAGGTTACCTTCAGCTTTTCAGGATGGGGAACGGGATCATGGGTGCGGCAGGTGTCACCATCGCATCCTTCATGGCCGCCGGCACCGGCATCCTGGACGAGGCCGTCAACCTGCTGATCTCCGCCATCGTCGTGCTCATGTTCATCTCCGGTGGCAACGCCCTCAACGACTACATCGACTGGGAGATCGACCGCGCCGCGCATCCCGAGCGCCCGATCCCGTCCGGCAGGATGACCCGCAGGGAGGCCCTCGTGGCCGGGGCGGTCATGCTCTTCGGAGCGGTGGCGGTATCCTTCCTCACCGCGGACCCCGTCTGCATCGCCATCGTCGTCGTCGCATGCGTCCTAATGGTCGCCTACGAGCTCGCCCTGAAGCAGAGGGGCTTCGTGGGCAACGTCACCATAGCGGTCCTCACCGGGATGATGTTCCTCCTAGGGGGTGCCGTGATCGGGGACGCCGGTGCCAACCTCGTCGTCGCCCTCATGGCCATGCTCGTCTCCATCGGGAGGGAGATCGCCAAGGACATCGAGGACATGGAGGGGGACGAGGGCAGGATCACACTGCCCATGAGGATAGGCGTCCGCAACGCATCGGTGCTCGCCGCGGTCTTCTTCATCGCGGGTCCCGCGCTCAGCGTCCTGCCGATGGTCCAGGGCACCTACGGGCTCCTGTACTACACCGTGGTCATCGCCGACATCATCTTCATCCACTGCGCCTACAGGGGCTTCTCGGATCCCCGCACGGCACAGCGCAACGCCAAGAAGGCCATGATCGTCGCCCTCGTGTCGTTCGTCCTCGGCGCCATCGCATGACGGGGCGCCGCAAGAATCATTACACCCGACCCCGTTTGGAATCCCATGAGACCCAGGATGGACCGTTGGGAGGGGGCCGAACCGCACCGCATGGACGTGTGGAACGCCAACCTGTACTTCGACGACAGGTCCGGTGCGAAGAACCGCCCGGTCATAGTCCTGGAGAGGAGGGGCGACGAGTACACCGTCCTGATGGTCACCTCCCACGAGAGGCACCCGGGCACGGACATCAAGCTCATCGACCCCTACGAGGTCATGCTCGACAAGACGTCCACGGTCCGCACGGACAGGTTGTTCAAGATACCGCGCGGGAAGTTCAACTACAAGCTCGGCGAGCTGGTGGAGGAGGACGTCGAGATGATATCCGCCATATTCGAACGCCTGAAGGACACCCGCGCCTACCGCAGGAACATCTACCGAGGTGGTGGCTACGACGGATCTGTCGGAGGCGGCGTCTGCGGTGCTCTCGAACTGCGGGAGCGACCTGTGCCTGGACCTCAGGTTCCTCACGCGCGCCGTGCTCTCGCTCGAGGTGCGCACAGTCCCCGGCACCGTGTCACCCTGGTGCGACGGGGGGACGATGGTCCTCGATCCGGAGGCGGTGATCGGGATGTTCCGCACCGACCCGCGCCTGGTCACACGCACCATGGCGCACATGGCGCTCCACTGCATCCTCGGCCACACCGGCGGCGGGGACGACCCGATGGTCGAGCTGGCCAGGGACATGGTAGTAGAGTACGTCCTGGACTCACTGGACTCGCCGCACACATCCGTGGACGGCCGCGACGAGAGGATGTACACCTGCGAGAGGATCTTCAGGAGGGCGGGCGCACCCGTGACCGACCTGGTCGCGGAGCAGCTGCGCAACGTGTCCCGTTGGCAGATGGACGACATGCTCCGCACGTTCACACGCGACGACCACTCCCGCCACCCCGTCTCCGTGTCCCCGATGTGGGACGACCTGTCCAAGCAGGCGATGACCGAGGTGGAGGCGTTCTCCAGGAACCTGGAGGACAGGAGCGGCATGCTCATGGACGTGCTCCGCATAAGGAACCGCAGGAGGTACGACTACAGGTCGTTCCTGCGCAGGTTCATGACCACCCGCAGCAGGATCAGGGAGAACCTGGACGAGTTCGACCACATCTACTACACGTACGGCATGAGCGTCTACGGCAACATCCCCCTCATCGACTCCCTGGAGTACTCCGACACACCGGCGGTGGAGGGGTTCGTCATCGCCGTGGACACCTCCGGGTCCACCATGCGGGGACCGGTGATGAGGTTCCTCGAGGAGGCCTTCGAGGTCCTCCGCCTGTCCGGCCTCGGACGCGGCGGAGCGGAGCTCCATGTGATACAGTGCGACGACGAGGTCCGCTCCGACGTGACCGTCAGGAGCGAGGGCGACATGCGGCGGCTGATGGCCGGCTTCGAACTCGTCGGCGGAGGGGGCACGGACTTCAGACCGGTGTTCGACCACGTGGACTCCCTGGTGGCCGACGGCACGATCCGGAACCTGCGCGGTCTGATGTACTTCACGGACGGGATGGGGACGTTCCCGACCAGACGTCCCGACTACGACACGGCATTCGTGTTCTGCGACGACATGTGCGCGGAGCACGCGGTGCCGCCATGGGCGATGAGGATAGTCGTCCGGACAGGAGACCTGATAGATTGAACATACAGGAGGCTAAGGACGCGGTCAAGGACGCCGTGTCCACGTACCTTGCGAAGGACGCGGCGGGCAACTACGCGGTGCCGCGCAGCAGGCAGAGGCCCATCATGGTGCTCGGTGCACCCGGGATGGGGAAGACCGCGATAATGTCGCAGATCGCATCGGAGATGGGGATCGGGTACGTGGCGTACACCATAACCCACCACACCCGCCAGTCGGCCATAGGCCTGCCCGTGATAGAGAGGCACGTCTACGACGGCGAGGAGTGCAGCATCACGCGCTACACCATGAGCGAGATCATCGCATCGGTCCACGACCTGATCGAGGAGAGGGGGCACAGGGAGGGCATACTGTTCATAGACGAGATCAACTGCGTCTCGGAGACCCTGGCACCGGCGATGCTGGACCTCCTGCAGAACAAGAAGTTCGGACCCCACAGGATACCCGACGGATGGGTCCTGGTGGCAGCCGGGAACCCCCCGGAGTACAACGCCTCCGCCAGGGAGTTCGACATAGCGACCCTCGACAGGATCAGGACCATCCACGTCGATCCGGACACGGACATCTGGCTCAGGTACGCCCGCAGCGCGGGTGTGCACGAGGCGGTGACGTTCTACCTGCAGGTGAAGCCTCAGAACCTCCTCAAGATAGAGAGGACCGTCGACGGCACGTACTTCGCCACCCCCCGCGGATGGGAGGACCTGTCCACGGTCATGAGGGAGTACGACAGGCTGGGGTTCACCGTGGGTGTGGACCTGGTGTCCCAGTACATAAGGGACCCCGAGGTCGCCGCCGAGTTCACCAGGTACCTGGACTTCCACAGGAGGTACGGCGAGGAGCACGACATTGACGCCATCATGGACGGCAGGGCGACCGACGGCATGTCCTCCGCTGACTCGGAGGGCAAACTGGCGGTGATCTCGGTGATCATCGGGAGGCTCAACACGGAGGCGGAGCGCGGGATGGACCTGGGGTTCACCATCTCCCGTCTCGGGGGACTGTCCGATCCGTCGTCCAGGTCCTCCGAGGCCGCGAGGCTCAGGTCCATGCTGGACGACAACATAGGCACCGACACCCGCCGCAACGTCACGGCGGCACTGGCCGCACTCGGGGACTCCGAGGGTTTGGACACCGACGGGTTCGCGGCGTTCCTGGACCGCATGCGCGGGGAGCTGTCGGAAATCAGGTCCGCCTTCGACAGGCACATCGTCAACTCGATCGAGCACATGAGGTCCGGTGACGCCGGCGGACAGGGTGCGGTGTCGCTCCTGGTCGGACTGCTCGGATGCTACAACGTGGTCATGTTCTCCGACCCCTCCGGTCCGCTGTACGGATACAACGAGGAGATGCTCACCGCCGGCAGGGACCGCCGCATCATGGACATGCTGGGGGCGATCTGATGGTCAACGTCATCGACAGCGTCCCGTTCGGGGACGGTGTCCGCATAACCAGGCTCGTGTCCACGGACCGCGACATAGTGGTCCCCGACACCGTCGACGGCATGCCCGTCGTCTCCATAGGCGGGAGGTTCATGATGGGTTCCCCGGTGGCGGAGTCCCGCACGGTGACCGTGCCCGCCTCCGTCACCGACATGCACCCGGATGCGTTCTCCGGGATCATGGGGCTCTGCACCGTGAGGTACCTCGGAGGGTTCGACGTCCTGAACGGGTTCGGACTGGAGACCGAGTACGACTGCACGCTGGAGGCCCTGGTCGACGGCAGGACGTACTCCTTCGCGTTCCCGTCCGGATCCACGATGTCGTTCCCGGCCTTCGACGACGCCATGGTCGCCGCCGGGTACAGGATGACACCCGAGATCGCGATGGGCAGGTTGTCCGACCCGGTGCTCCTGACCGATGCGAACAGGGAGGCGTACGCATCCTACATGAGACGCAGGATCATCCCCATGGCGGAGCACTCCGTGATGTCCAACGACCCCGACGGGTTCATGCATGTGGTGTCCACCGGCCTGCTCTCCGATGCGGACCTCAGGAACCTCCTGGAGAGGTCCCTCCTGTCGGGGAGGACCTCCATGACCTCCACCGTCATGTCGGTCATACGCCGCAGGACGGTCGGGACCGACGGGGAAGACTGAACATGGGAGCCGTGTCGGACCTGGTCCGGAGGGAACCGGTCCTGATCGCCTCCGCCTTACTGGCGCTGGCGTCGTTCGCCCTCGTGCCGCCATCCCCGGCGGTCATGGACCATGTGGACCTGGAGGTCGTCTGCATCCTGTTCTGCTTCATGGTGTCCGTGGCGGGCATGGCCGGATGCGGCGTGTTCGGGAGGATCGCCCACCGGATGGTCATGGCGACCGGCGGGGTGGGGACCCTGTGCACCGTGCTGGTGCTGCTGCCGTTCCTGTGCTCCATGTTCGTGACCAACGACGTCGCCCTCATCACGTTCGTACCGCTCACGATGACCGTTCTCCGCCTCACGGGACTGGACCGGCTCACCGTCCCCGTGCTGGTGCTCCAGACCGTGGGTGCCAACCTGGGGAGCATGCTCACCCCGTTCGGTAACCCCCAGAACCTCTTCATACACTCCAGGTACTCGGTCGGCGGTGCGGACTTCGTGATGGAGATGCTCCCGCTAGTCGTGGCGGGGGGCGTCGTCCTGTTCCTCGCCACCGCCATGCTGGGACGCGGGGGGATCGAGCCGCGCATGGAGGGCACGGGGGAGGTCTCCGACGTGCGCTTCATGTGGGCCTCGGCGGGCATGTTCGCGCTGTGCATCGCCACCGTCCTGGGCGCGGTGCCCCTCTGGATCCTCCTGGTGGCGGTCCTGGCCGTGACGCTGCTCATGTCGCCCCGGACGCTCCTCCGGGTGGACTACGGCCTGCTCCTCACGTTCCTGTTCCTCTTCGTGTTCACCGGGAACGTCTCCGAGGTCGGTCAGGTGTCCTCCGCACTCGGCGGGCTTATGTCGTGGGACCCCGTCGTCACATCGGTGGTCGCGAGCCAGTTCATCAGCAACGTCCCCGCGGCGATCATGCTGTCCGGTTTCACGGAGGACTGGGCCGGACTCCTCGCGGGGGTGAACATAGGCGGGTTCGGGACGCCGATAGCGTCCATGGCGAGCCTCATCACCCTCAGGTTCTACATGGCCTCGGACGGACACGACACCCGCGGGTACATGGTGTGGTTCACCGCCGCCAACGTCGTCATGCTGCTGGTCCTGCTGCCTGTGTCGTACCTCGTCCGGTGAGGGGTTATCTACGACCTCCGACTTCCCGGTCCCATGGACAAGAGGATCGACAGGGGGTACGCCCTCGCCCTGACATCCGTGGCGATATGGTCCACCCTCGCCGCGCTGATGAAGCTGCTTCTGGAGGACATCCCGAACCTGCAGGCGCTGTGCATCGGCGCGTTCTTCGCGTTCCTCTTCCTCCTCGTCTACAACCTCTCCAACAGCGGACGCAGGGCCGCGGTCAGGGGGACGACCCGCGGACAGGCCCTGAGGATGGCCGGACTGGGTTTCCTCGGACTGTTCATGTACTCCGCGCTCTACTACGAGGGGATCTCGGAGCTCACCTCACAGGAGGCGTGCATCCTGAACTACCTCTGGCCGATCATGCTGGTCCTGTTCTCGTGCATGCTCCTGGGCGAGGGGTTCACCGTCAGGAAGGGTGTGGCGATGACGCTGTCCTTCATCGGGATAGTCGTCCTCACATCCGGAAGCGGGGACACCGCAGGCGGGAACCGCCTGCTCGGCGTCGTGTGCTGCATCGCGGGTGCCGCGTGCTACGGCCTGTTCTCCGTTCTGAACAAGAAACTCGACATGGACCAGAACGTGACCATGATGATCATATGGCTCACCACGTCCGTGTGCTCCCTCGCCCTGGGACTCGCCACGGAGGAGTGGGTCGCGGTCGAGGGTGCCCAGTGGGCGGGGTTCCTGTGGCTCGGTGTCGCCATCAACGCCGTGGCGTACCTCACGTGGGCCCTAGCGATCGGCGGGTCCGGCGAGACCGCCCGCATAGCCAACCTCGCCTACCTGACCCCGTTCCTGTCGCTGGTCGTGTCCGCGGTGGTGCTCGGGGAGGAGCTGGGGGCGGCCTCGCTCGTCGCCCTGGTCCTCATAATCGGGGGGATCCTGCTCCAGGGCATCGGATCCCGTCCCGAAAAGGACTGAGGACCGTCAGAAACCGTTGCGGTGGACCCTGGACGGGTCGTATCTTGAAGCGTGGGGGACCGGTTCCTCGCGCGGGTAACCCACGGCCACTATGCAGAAGGGCATCATGTTCCCAGGGAGCCCGAGGAGGTCGGATATGCGGTCCATCCTGTCCTGCACCGGTGCGATGCCGATCCAGACCGTCCCCAGTCCCAGGTGCCTCGCCTCGAGCATCAGGTTCTCCGTGCATGCCCCGAGGTCCTGCTCCCACATCTGGGGGACGGTCATCCTGTCCCTGTCGCCCATAACGACGACAGCCATGGGAGCCCTTCCGACCGGTCCGGCGTACGGGGATGCCGTGGAGAGGCCCTCGATCAGACCCCTGTCGTCGACGACCACGAACTCCCACGCCTGCTGGTTCCTAGCGGAAGGGGCCTGCATAGCGGCCCTCAGGATGAGCTCCACCTTCTCCGGCTCGACCGGGTCCGGCCTGTAGTCCCTGACGCTGGTCCTCGTGAATATCTCATCCATCGTATCACCTCCTCTTGTACGCCCTGAGGTACTTCAGGACCTCGGCATCCGTCTCGGAGTCGCTCCACTCGGGGGTGTAGCCGCCCTTCATGTACTCGTTGTACCACTCCTTGCAGCTCTCCATGTACCCGGACATGTCCAGCTTCTCCTTGACGATGACGAAGGTGTTCTCGGGGGACGGGACCCACGCCTTGGGACGTGCGTAGTCGGGCTCCTCCAGGAAACCCACCAGGAAGACGATGCGGTCCAGGTTGGACAGCTCCGCGTAGAGCGATGCCTGCAGCATGTACGACATCGGCACGTTGGTGAGGCCGCCGTCGGCGTCCCTCCACTTCTCCATGTCACGGGAGGTCTTGATCTCGAGGATCGTGTCCCTCTTGCCATCGACCTGTATGTAGCCGTCGACCATCCCACCGAAGACCTTGTCGTTGTGGAAGTGGTCGTATCCGCACTGCTCCTTGGGCACGGGCTCCTCTATGCCGACCCTGGAACCCTCAGGTATCCCGAGCGGACCCCTCAGAAGCGTGGATGTCCTGGCCGCCAGGTAGTCGCGGAGGACGGGCTCCAATACGTTCCCCGCCTCGATGTACTTGTTGGGCTTGTCCCCGGGGTAGAGTCCGGCAAGCTCGCAGGCCACCTTGAAGGGTGACGAGAACTCGCTCATCCCCAGGATCGGCCCCACCCTCGTGCCGGTGATCTTCTTCAGCCTGTATGTGTCGAAGATGACGATCCTCTCGTCATCATCTATGTCCACGATTCCCGCCCTTCCATCGAAAGCCATGGGTCGGGGATCGGCGGGGGACGTCTTATCGTTTCCCCTCGTGTTCTAATCACACAGTTCATGAACACCACGCTCAGACGCGCGAGCGCGTCTGAGCGTGGATGTTCCTGATCGGCAAAGTGTGAAGAAAGCGGACTCGGTGTCAGCAGTTGGCACAAACATGACAAGGAGTCCGAGAATC
>JAFTYV010000051.1 GCA_017461225.1 Candidatus Methanomethylophilaceae archaeon | reverse complement strand
TCGCCGTTGGGGAGGGACAGCATGTGGCTCCTCCCGGAGGGTTCCGCCCTGAGGTACCCGGACATGACCATCACGGAGTAGATGTTGTCGGGCCTCCCCCTGAGATCGGCGAACGTCACGGTGGGATCGACGGTCTTGGGGGCGGGGACTCCCCTGGCCAGGAGACCTATCTCGTCGAAGGTCTTCCCGTCCGCATTGTCCAGGAGGGTGTCGATGATGGAGTTCCCGCTGGTCCCGGCCCAGTACGTCCGTGGGACGAACCCCGATTTGACGAATTTCAGGACACTCCAGGGATTGTAGACGTCGGTGTTCCCGAACCTGTACCCATCGTACCATTCCCTCGCCTCGTCGTACTTATCCGGATGACCGTACTCATCGCAGATGGCACGGACCTCATCGTCGGTGAACCCGAACATCTCATCGAAGTCGGAGTTGAAGATGTTGTTTACCTCGAGGTTGTTCAGTCCGGAGATTATGGACTCCTTCGCGATCTGCATCACCCCGGTGACGACACCGAACGCCAGGGACTCGTTTCCCTTCAATGCGGATGACAGCATCCCCCTCATTATGCCTAGTACATCACCGTGGAATGTCGTCCCGTAGGCGTTGTGGAGGGGGCTGTCGTACTCGTCGAGGAGCACCACGACCTTCCTCCCATGGTGCTTGAACAGCATGTCAGAGAGGTTTCTCAGGGAGTACTCGATCTCCGCCGAATCGGCCGTACGGGTGATTATGGATTCGTAGTCCATCCTGTCTGCCCTGTCCAACCGTTCCGAGTCGGCCAGGTAACCGTATTTCCTGTAGAGTCTGGACAGGTTCAATCCGAGTTTCCGGAGGAAATCCTCATAGGAGGTGGCGTTGAGATCCTTGAAATCGAAGTATATGACAGGGTGGGCGTTCCTGTGCGGGTCGAATCCCCTGCAGTCCGAGACCTTGAGCCCATCGAACCATGTGTTGTCATGCGGGTAGCCCAGGTTGAGGAACGCGTCGAGCATGCTGAGGTTCAGCGACTTCCCGAAGCGCCTCGGTCTGGTGCAGAGGTGGACCTTCGCACCATCGGACAGTATCCGGGGTATCATGTCCGTCTTGTCCACATAGAGGTAGTTCCCTTCACGCACCTCCCTGAAATCCTGGACGCATATCGGCAATGCCCTTCTCATGACGTCATCTGCAACCGGTTATGAGTAGATGCAGTTGTTGGAGGGCCGTCGGAACACATCACCTTCTCATCTGCCTCAGGAACAGCAGCACGGCGATGGCGGATGTCACGACGGCGTATTCCACTACCCATCACATACGGGGGATTATACCACTATCGTCATCTGTTCTAATCACACAGTTCATGAACACCATCTACGATGTCCATCATCGACGATTTCGTCCCAGGCGATTTCGATCTCATTGCCATGTGATGCACTCTTCCGGATTACATGGGTCCCGCACGGTACATCAGGTTAAATATCGTTAAAACGATGGAGTGCCATGGGGCCGCAGGAACTGTACTGGCTGATATACCTCTGCGTGTTGCTCTGCGTCAACGTGTGCCTGGTGGACCTTTCCCTGGGGAGGAGGTACTCCGCAGGGGTCACCGCCGCGTCATGGGCGGGGCTGATACTGGTCCCGGTGGTCGTAACCGCACTGTTGCAGGACGTGCCCCCGTTCTTCTCGGACCTGTGGCCGAACAGGACCGTCCCGCGTGCGGGCATACCGCTCCTCATCCTGCCCCTGTTCCCTCTGATAGGTTCAAGGCTCCTGTACGACGGCGGTAACGGCTCCGTGGTGTCCGCGGCGATGTACTCGTACATCCTCTCGGCCACGGTCTGCGGCCTGGTGTGCATAGCCTTGGCCGACGTCACGTGCGCCGTCACGGGCATCGAGGGCTCGGACAGGATGGTGCTCCTGCCCGCATCCGTCGTCGCAGGCACCGTCCTGGTGGCGTGCTTCAGGGGGCGCATGAGGTCGGAGATAACGGGGTTCTGCCTCTCTGGGGGCAACGGACTCAGGAAGTTCTCCCGCATATCGGTCCTGATGGGGGTGTCCGTCCACATGTGCATGTACCTGTGCCTGTTCGAGTTCGGGTACGAGAACAGGGCGGTGACGATCCTGACCATGATGATGGCCGTCCTGTTCCTGGCGACCATGGACATGATGCTGATGACTATGAACGAGGCATCGTCGAAGGCGCGCATCGACGCCGAGCTGGGCGCCGCACACGATCTCCAGGCATCCGTCCTGTGCTCCGACGTCCCGCCGTGGATGCCCGGGGTCGCCGTGTCGGCCTGCATGGAGCCCGCGAAGACGGTGGGCGGCGATTTCTACGACTCATTCCCGGTGGACGACCACAGGATGGCGTTCGTCGTGGCCGACGTGTCCGACAAGGGGGTGCCCGCCGCACTGTTCATGATGAGGGCGCACGGTGTCGTCCGCGGATGCCTCGCCGGTGCGGACGACCTCGGTTCCGCCGCCACCCGGGTGGGCGAGTCCCTGTCGGAGAACAACCCGACCTGCATGTTCGCCACGATGTTCATCGGTGTCCTGGACGTGGACGACGGGGCCCTGGAGTACGTGAACGCGGGACACGTCGACCCGGTACTGAGACACGGCAACGGGGACGCGACCGTCCTGACCGGGCCGCGCGGCCCGATCATGGGTGTCCGCAGGTTCGGATACACGTCCGGCAGGACGGTACTGGGACGCGGCGACGTCCTCACGGTCTTCACCGACGGCGTCACGGAGGCGCCGGTGGGGGACGGGTTCTATGGTCAGGGGAACGTGACGGATGTCCTCCGCACCTGTGTGACTCCGGACGATGCGGTACACCGTCTGAGGAGGGACGTCCTGGAGAGGTCCGATGCGGTCACCGACGATCTGACGGTGCTGTCCCTGTCGTACACGCCGTCCACACGCGGGACCTTCGGTGCGGATCCCGACGGGGCCGCATCGTGCATGGACATGGTCCGCTCCGTGTCCGAGGGGCTCGGTCCGTCCTCGGGTGCGCGCATGGAGCTGGTTGCCGAGGAGGTCGCCATGAACATCGCGTCCCACTCCGGCGCCGGATCCTTCACAATCACGATACAGACGGGGGATGCCGTCACCATGACGTTTGTCGACGACGGGGCCCCCTTCGACCCGACATCGGTCCCTGGGATACCGGACGGGGTGCCGCCGGAACGTGACGGCCCCGGGGGGAACGGTGTCCGTCTCATACGCGGGATGTCCGACGGCATCTCGTACACACGTTCCTCCGGGAGGAACGTTCTCACAGTCAAGATAGAGGAGAGGAAGTGAACAGCATGTCCGAGAAAGATCTGACAATCACGTACGAAGACGACTGCAGGAGGGTGCTCCTCGCGGGCAGACTGGATTCCGTCACCGCGAAGGCGTTCAGCGACGAGGTGCCGACCAGGTGCAGCGGGGAGGTGCTGGTGGACCTCTCCGGACTCAGGTACATCTCCAGTGCCGGGATCAGGGCGCTGGTGCTGGTGGACAGGACGGTCCGTGTGAGGCTGACTGGTGCCACCGGACTGGTGGCCGAGGTCCTGGAGATCTCGGGCATGGACAAGGTCCTGGGGTGATCCCGTGAGGCTGATCACCATGGACCTCCGCTCCACGGCATCCATGATACCGTACGCCCTCGACGTCACCGAGGGCATCGCCACGGAGCTCGGGATGGACGGGGACGACATGCTCAGGATGAGGCTGAACCTGGAGGAGGTCCTCATCGGGATCGTGGAGTACGGGTACGGGAACAACCCCGACGCGTCGGTGAGCGTAACCCTGTCGTCGGAGGACGGCATGCTCATGGCGTCGGTACGCGACCGCGGGATGCCGTACGACTACGAGACCCTGGGGAGCAACGGCTACTCCGACCTGGCCCGCATCCTGACGGGGACGGACTTCGGACCCGAGCTGCTGAACCACGGCAGGGAGGGGCGCGAGCAGGTCTTCGGGTTCCCCATTCCACGGTGCTCGGGGGACGCGCCCCGCGACACCGGCACGGAACCGGTGGAGGGGATGACCTTCGACATGCACATCATGCGCCCGGAGGAGGGCATGCAGGTGTCCCAGTGCCTGTACGACGAGTTCGGCTACACCTACGTGAACGACATCGTGTACTTCCCCGGGAGGCTGGCCGAGGCCACCCGCACGGGTGCGCTGGTGCCGTTCACCGCCGTGTCGGATGCCGGTGAGGTCGCCGCGCACGTGGCCCTGGTGTCCAACCCCCACCTGACCGGCACGATGGAGCTGGCGATGGGTGTGGTGAAGAGGAGGTTCAGGAAGGCGTCGCTGATGTCGAGGCTCACGGACATGGCCCTGTCCCACGCGGAGGCGTCGGGACTGGTGTCTGTGAACGCCCAGCCCGTCGGGTACCACCCGTACACCCAGAGGATATGCGAGGCCACGTCCATGGGCGCCTGCGCCGTCTGCTTCAACTACGCCTGCTCGGACATGGCCTCGACCTACGGGACTGGTGCCAGGATGCCTCTTTTCTGGGCGGTACGCATGATGCGGGACGTCCACAGGGACGTGCACACGCCCGACGAGGTCAGGCACATCGTGGACATGGTCGTCCGCAACTGCTCGCTGGACCGTTCCCACGTCCCCGGTTCGGAGCCGCCCGCCGGCGAGGGGGAGGTGGTCACGGAGGTGAACGGCGTCCTCGCGCTGTCGAAGACATACGTGCTGTCCATAGGTTCGGACACGTTCGGGGTCCTGAGGAGGGAGCACCACAGGCTCAGGACGGAGGGCATGGAGGTCTCGGACATACTGATAAACCTCCAGGACCCCGCCGCGCCCTGGCTCTACGACAGGGTGAAGGGGCTCGGCTACTTCTGCACCGGGATGCTCCCGGCATCGGACAGGTGCGACTACCTGGTGATGCAGAGGATCCTCGTCGGCACGATAGACTACTCGGTTTTCCAGACCACGCCCCGGTTCCGGGAGCTCCTGGACGCGGTCCGCGCACTCGATCCGGAGGGGGACCTGTGACCGACTACCACATACGCGGGCTGGACGACCCGGACGTCGTCCTGGACGGCATGCCGTGCACCCAGGCCCTGTGGGCGGTGGAGGACCCGTACGACCATCCGGGGACGGACGACCTGTTCGCCGGTGCCGTGCGCGAGAACCTGGTGAGGCACACGGCCTGCCCCTTCTACGCAGACTGGCTGGAGAGGAACGGCGTGTCGCCGGACGACATACGCACGGTGGACGACATCCACAGGGTCCCGCCGATCCACGCCAACTTCTACAAGACCCACACGGTCAAGACCGCGGATGATGACGACATCCTGCTGACCCTCACGTCCTCCGGGACGTCCGGGCAGAAGAGCCAGATGTTCTTCGACGAGTGGAGCCTCTTCGCCTCCGACAAATCCGCCGACGTGCAGATGCGGAGGTACGGGCACATCACCGACGGACCGGTGAACTTCCTGATGTACTCCTACGAGCCAGCCGAGGGTGTGAACATGGGTACCCTCAGGACAAGGCAGATGATGCGCCGCTACGGGAGGGAGAACGAGCTGGTGTACGCCCTGAGGTACACGGGGAACGGTCACGAGTTCGACCTCCTCGGGTGCATAGACGCGCTGAGGAGGTTCGAGGAGCAGGGCCTCCCGGTGTACATACTCGGGTTCCCGGCGTTCCTGTTCTTCACGCTGGAGAGGATGGAGGCCATGGGCATCCCTCCGCTGGAGCTGCATCCCGGTTCCCTGGTGTGCATGGGCGGGGGGTGGAAGGGATTCACCGACCGCCAGATGACCCCCGAGAGGTTCAGGGAGTACGCCGGGAGGATGCTCGGTCTCGACCACACCCGCTTCCGCGAGACCTACGGCGCCGTGGAGCACGGCGTCGCGTACACGGACTGCCCGGAGCACCACTTCCACGTCCCCGTCTACGACCGCATCCTGATCAGGGACCCCCGTACGATGGAGCCCCTGGGATACGGTGAGAAGGGCTTCATCAACTTCGTGTCGCCGATGAACACCGGCGTGCCGGTCACCAGCCTGATGATGGGGGACTTCGGGGTGCTCCACGCACCCGGGTCGTGCCCTTGCGGCAACCCCGCACCGTGGATCGAGATAGTCGGGCGCGCGGGCGTCAGCAGGAACAGGAGCTGCGCCATAGCGGCATCCGAGATGCTGGGGAGGCGCTGACATGTCCCACATATGGAGGGGCAGGAGGGTGGAGTCGTTCAAGGGGCTCCTTCCCGGACTCGACGACGAGATAGGTGCGGCGCTGGGCACCGTGCTCGGGACCGGGACGGTCCTGGCGGCATGCGACCGGCTGTGCGGGGACATGGCCGAGGACGGCCGCGGAAGGTACGTCGCGGCGCTGGAGGCCGACGGGGCACCGGATCCCGGGGCGGTCATCGACGCCCTCGTGGGGAACCTGTCCCCGGACAGGCTCAGGGAGAAGCTCGTGGCGGAACTAGGCACCACCGACCCGATGGCGGTGTCCAGGACGTCCGACCGTCACCAGAGGTACGAGGCGTGGAAGCCGATGGGGGTCCTGGTCCACGTGACCGCGGGCAACTCGCCCATCGTGGCGCCCATGGCCCTGGTCGAGGGACTCCTGTCGGGCAACATCAACATAATGAAGGTCGCGAGCGACACGGGGGAGTTCGCCGTCACCGTGGCGGAGGCCCTGTGTGCGGAACCCTCCATCGCCGAACGCGTGTACATGCTAAGGTTCCCGTCCTCGGACAGGGACACGCTCACGCACATACTCGACCGCGCCGACTGTGTCAGCGCATGGGGCGGCGAGGAGGCCATAGAGTCCCTGCGCAAGATGGCGCCCCGCGGTGTGCCCTTCGTGGCGTGGGGCCACAAGATAAGCTTCGCGTACATCGAACCGGGCGCGGCGGACGACGACCTGATGGACGACCTGGCCGCCGACATATGCAGGAACGGGCAGCAGTCGTGCTCCAGTCCGCAGTGCGTCCTGGTCGACACGGATTCCCGCGGGGAGGTGGACAGGATCGCATCGATGCTCGGTGCGGCGCTGGACCGCGCCAAGTCGCGCCACCCCATGGTCATGCCGGACGACGCCCAGGCGGCGGAGGTGACCGCGGTCACCCAGGTCCACAGGTGCGACCTGTTCTTCAACCCGGGCGACGTCCTGGAGGATCCGGACCGCATGTGGAGGATCCTGGTGTCCTACGGTACCCTCTTCACACCCTCGCCGCTGTTCCGCACGGTGTGGCTGTCCCCGCTCCCGAGGGCCGACCTGGTCGGCGCGCTCAGGGGTATGAGGCAGTACCTCCAGACAGCCGGCGTCGCATGCTCCGTGGAGGACCTGGACGACGTCTCCGACCGTCTCTTCGCGGCCGGTGTGGACAGGGTCACGCCGGTCGGATCCATGGGCGTAAGCTACACGGGCGAGCCCCACGACGGGGGCTACGCGCTCCCCAGGTTCATGAGGAGGGTCTCCCTGAGGACGGACCTGGACATGGCCGGGGTCGTGAGCTTCGACGAGCTCCGTCCCAGGGGGCAGATGTCCTTCGACGGTCCGATCCAGGGCAAGGGGGACTACCCGCCCGTGCCCGACGACGGCACCAAGGTCCTGATGAAGAGCGGCGGGACTACCGGGGAACCGGTCTACTGCAGCTACACCGCGGAGGACTTCGAGAACTACATAGTGAGGCCGTCCGTCAAATCGCTCCTCGCCGGGGGCATAGACCCGGAGACCGACGTGGTCGCCGACCTGCTCAGGGGAGGGAACCTGTACGGCGGTCTGAACGCGTTCATATCCGTGTTCGACAGGATGTCCGTGCCCCACCTGAACATAGGCGGGCTGGAGGACACGTCCCTCGCGCTGCACTACGCCATCAGGGGGCGTGCGACCGTGCTGTTGTCCGCTCCGAGCTACGCCGTGAGGATGATCAGGGACAACGAGGAGACCGTGAGGGAGTACGGTAGGATCCGGAAGCTGCTCTACGGTGGCGAGATGATCACGGACGGACAGAGGGCGTACCTGGAGTCCATGGGTGTGGAGGTGATCCGCTCCGCACTGTACGGCGCCAACGAGACCGGGTCCATGGGGTACCAGTGCCCCCGTTGCGAGGGGAACGTGTACCACCTGCACTCCGACATACAGCATCTGGAGATCGTCGCCACCGACTCCGACACGCCGGTCGGCGAGGGGGAGGTGGGCAGGATGCTCTTCACAGGGTACCGCAGGGTCAACGGCCGCACCGAGAGGTACGACATAGGGGACCTGGGCAGATGGGTCCCCGGGAGGTGCCCCTGCGGACGCGCCGAGCCGAGGTTCGAGCTCATGGGGCGCCACGGGGACGTGGTTCGCGCCGGTGGGACGTTCTTCAACTTCCACCGCATCGCGGCGATGCTCTCCGACGGGTTCGGGTACAGGGGCTCCATGCAGATCGTGATGGACGGGGACGGGCTCACCGACCGCATGACCATCCGCCTCGACGGCTCCGGGCTGACCACGGAGGAGGTCGCCCGCATCCTGGTGGACGGCTACGACTCGTTCGCCAAGACCCTTCCCCACGGCCTGATGTCCCTGCGCGTGGAGGATGTGGGGGATGACGGGTTCATCATGAACACGTCCAGTATCAAGCTGCGCAACGTCGTGGACAGGAGGTGAGATGACGGAGAGGAACCCGTTCCTGGTGAACAGGGCGTTCAGGTCGTACCTGGTGGCCACGGCGATGTCCACCATGGCCGTGTCCTTTGGCTCGATGCTCGGGAGCATCGTGGTGGGGCAGGTGCTCGGTTCCGACGCGCTCGGCGCCGTGAATGTAATGATGCCCGTGATCCAGATGCTGGCGGCCACCAACGCCCTGATCAACATCGGCGGGGCGACCGTGATGGCCGTGTGCATAGGGCGCGGACGGGATTCCGAGATCCGCGGGATATTCACCCGCTGTATGGGCATGTCCCTGCTGGTCTCCCTGGCCATCGCCGTGACGGGTGTGCTGCTCATCGACCCGATAGTGGACGTCCTCTGCAGCACCGACGCCCTCCTGGCGGATGCGAGGGAGTACGGGGCCCTGGTGTTCGCGATGTCCCCGCTGTACGTGATGATGCCCGGACTGGGGGCCTTCGTCAGGATGGACAACGCCCCCCGTCTGGCGACGGCCGGGTTCCTGACGTCGAACGTGGTGAACGTCGTCCTCGCGTACGTGTTCATGGGCCCCATGGGCATGGGGCTCCCCGGGTTCGCTCTGTCCACCGCCGTCGGGTACGTCGCCGGCGCCGCCGTGCTCCTGACGCACTTCCGCGGGGGGAGCCGCCTCGGCATCGGTCGCGGCACCGTGGGCACGGCGGAGATCCTGTCCATGGGCTCCCCGGCCGCTTTCGCGATGATCCTGATCATGGTGAACATGCTGGGCAAGAACCTGGTGATCATGGACAACATGGGTTCCGAGGGCATGGCGATAAGGTCCGTGTGCCTGAACATACAGATGCTGTCGTCCATCATCGTATCCGGTATATCGCAGACGCTCCAGCCCGTGGGCGGGACGCTCTACGGTTCCGAGGACATGACCGGTATGCGCATGGTCACGTCCATCGCCGCCAGGTACCTTGTCGCCGCATCCGGTGCCATAATGCTCGCGGCGCTGCTGGTCCCGCAGGCGTTCCTGACCGTGTACGGTGTCACCGATCCCGGGATGGTGGAGGAGGGGATCCACTGCATACGCCTGTTCGCGCCGTTCCTGGTGCTGCAGGCGGTGAACTACATGGTCATGATCCTGTTCCAGGTCTTCGGCCACAGGCCCGCGTCCCTGGCGGTGTCCGCCGCGGAGTGCGCGGCCGTGCTGATGCTCGCCGTGTCGCTGGCCCCGCACGGTTCCGACTACATCTGGATGTCCTTCCCGATGGGCGAGCTGCTGGTGACCGTCGCGGTGTTCGCGTCGTCGATGGCGGTCAGGAGGGCGAGGCCGGAGTTCTCCGGACTGGCGCTCCTGAAGAGACCCGAGGGCTCGACCATGGACGCTTCGGTGAGGGGCGACGGCTCCGATCTGGCCGAAGTGTTGGACTCGGTCGACGGGTTCCTCTCCGACTGCGGCGTGGCGGAGGGCGTCCGCATGCGTGCGCGCCTCTGCTGCGAGGAGGTGCTGCTGAACGTGGTGGAGCATGGGCTCTCGGGAGATGGGAGCAGGTTCGCGGACATCCTGATGAGGGTGAACGACGGGCGCGTGCTGGTGACGATACGCGACGACGGGGAACCGTTCGACCCGATAGGGTACGATTCCGAGGGGAACGGGCTGCCGATAGTGAGGGGGCAGTGCGACACCCTGAACTACGCCAGGTCCGTGGGTCAGAACAACGTGTTCATCGGGTTCGCCATCTGACCGGGACCGGGTGGTGCGGGGGCGACCCTCCCACCCGGTGACGGATGTCCCTGGGGAAAGCAGCGATTCCGAACCACAAAAGTGGATGATTATCGAGAACATTCATATCCTGACGTATCATACATGATACAGTATCATGGAACGTAGGTCCCGGGAAGGTCTCGATCCGAAGATGCTCCCCTTTCCCGGGGGTGGAACCCCGGCATCCTCTGAAACGTACCGGTCATGGACAACATGACGGTCCGGACCCGTGCTCCATGAGATCAAGTTCAATCCCCAGGGGTCAGAGTCGAAGCTTTGGTTAAAGCTTGAGTTAAAGCTTGAGTTAAAGCTTGAGTTAAAGTTCAAGCACAAGTGGGAAGGACTCCGAGGAAGTGGTTCAATGTCATTGCCCGTCAACGTGACATCCCTGTTCAACAGACGCAACATCGGGAGCGACCGTGTGGAGTTCCGGGAGGAATGGGATCCGACAGAGGTCCTCCACTCCGTATGCGCCTTCGCCAACGATATGGAGGAGGTCGGTGGCGGGTACGTGCTGATCGGCGTCGCGGAGACGGAGGACGGACGTCCGGAGGTCGTCGGGATAGGTCCCGAGAGGGCGTCCGAGATCGAACGGTAGCTGTTCAGGTTATGCGACCTCATCACACCCGATCTCACACCCCACCTCTCGGTGGAGGACGTGGGGGGTCGCAGACTGGCCGTCATACGGGTATCATCGGATCTCTGCCGTCCATATGAATGCCCCGTCGATATCGGAGAGGGGATGGAGGGTTCCGGGTACGCGTGCTACGTAAGGAGGATGTCCCACACGGTACGGGCGACACCGGAGGAGGAACTGATTCTGCTGAGCAGGAGGGAGAATCCCTCTTTCGACAGTCTGATGAACATGGGGGCATCAATGGACGACATCGATCTGGAGCTGGTGAGGGAGTACCTGACCCGTGTGAAGAGCGGTATCCGCAGGGAGGACGTTCCGAAGGGGGAGCTCCTGAGGATGATGGACCTCGATCGTGGTCCGGACGGGTTCAGGAAGCCCCTGAACGTGGCATTGATGATGTTCAATCCGCATCCCATGGATTTCTTCCCCAACGCGAGGATAGAGGTGGTGTTCAAGAGGGGTCCGGATGGGTCCGGGACGATTGAGGACCACTTCGAGGGACCGGTCGACACACAGATCCGGGCTTCCCTGCGGTTGCTGAAGGAACAGGCCGTGAGATTGAGGATAATCAAGGTGGATGGCGAGGCGGAGGCGTTGAGGGTATGGAGCTATCCGTTCGGTGCGATAGAGGAGGCAGTGGTCAACGCCGTGTACCACAGGAGCTACGCCATAGGGGAACCGGTCACCATCACAGTGTCACCGGACAGTATCGAGATACAGAACCTCCCCGGCCCCGACCACAGCATCTCGGACGAGGATCTGGATGGGCACAGGATGATATCCACCCATTACCGGAACAAACGCCTTGGAGATTTCCTGAGGGAGCTGGGTCTCGCAGAGGGTCGCAACACCGGGATACCGAAGATATTCAAGGAGATGCGCATGAACGGATCGGGTGATCCGACCATCGTCACCGATGCCGACAGGAGCTTCATGCGCCTGGTGCTGCCGATACATCCCGCGTTCATGGAGAGGTCATCAACCGGAGCCCGGTCGGAGGGGACGAGGAGGAGGGCATCCGACCTGGAGGCCATGGTGCTGGACGTCCTCTCGAAGGAGGGCTGCATGTCGAGCAGGGAACTGGCCGCGAGACTGGGATACAAGACTGCGGGGAACAGTTTCAGGAAGATCATCAACTCCATGTTGGAGAGAGGGGACATAGAGTACCTGTATCCGGAGTCCCCGCTCTCCCCCAAGCAGAGGCTGTGCGTGAGGAGGTGACCGTGGGTGTGTGAGGACCTCATGCCGTCCAAGGTAGAGGTGAAAACCCTGTCCCTGTGACAGTCCTCTTCACAATTCGGTTCCGCGTCCTCTCGCCGCGGTCATTCCCCGAAGGACACTTCCACGAACTTGTGCCATATCCCCACGCCCACGCAGATCGCATCCCTCATGTCCTGTTGCTTCGTGTAACCCTTCTCGTCGATCTGGGCCAGTCCCTCCCTTGCTAGGAGCCGGCGGTCCGTGCTCTCGGACCGTGTGGATTTGACCTCCAGTATGACCGGGGGTCTTCCGTTGGATGCATGGAAGCTTATGTCCGCCCTTCCGAGTCCGAAGGGCATCTCCTCCTTGCCGTCCATCGAGGGGTCCATCAGATAGGCGTAGATGATGTCGCGGTACTTGTTGTGCATCTCGGTGTCGTTCATCCCGTCGAACCAACCGTCATCCAGCTGGAGTCCCGAGAGCAGCAGCTCCAGGTTCTCCTTCAACTGGATCCTGTCCCTGGAGTACACGGCATCCATCGCGGACCGGGTGTAGTCCGCCAGGGAGTCCGCCCTGGACACCAGTGAATCGAATGCGTAGGAGACCTCGTTGTTCACCATCGTGATCGTGCAGAGGGGCTTCCCGTCCCTCTCCCTCCCGGTGCGGATCGCATTCAGGTACCCAGACATGGCCAGGTACGAGTACACGACGGACGGGTCGACCGCGGGCGACATGACGTCGGTGTACGATATCCTGACGTCTATGGGGGATTCGAAGGAGGAGCCCCTGTTCTCGCGGAGCCCCTTCAGGGTGGAGAGTGACTCGGCGCTCATCCCGGCGACGAGTTCGGGCGACATGCCGCCTCCCGTCATGTTGTTCCAATAGGCCTCCGGCCTGCATCTGTTCTGCAGGTACAGGACCACGCTGTATGGGTTGTAGATGTCGGCCCCTCCGAAGCGGTACCCGTCGTACCACCGTCTTATCTCGTCCATCTTGCCGAGGGGGTTGCCGGTCTCATCGAGGAGCTGGATGACCTCGGATTCGGTGAACCCGAAGAACCCGTCGCCCCTCTCATCCAGGATGCTGCATATGTCGGCGTTGTCGAAGCTGCTGAGCATGCCGGTCTTCGCCAAGGGCATGATCCCCGTGACGACACCGAACCGGATGTTCCCGTTGAACCTGAAGGTCTGTTCCATGAACTGTACCAGTTCATCGAAGACCTCTGCGAACCTGTTGGGGGAACGTATCCCCTGGAGGCACCGGTCGTACTCATCCACCAGGATTACGGTGTCCCTGTCGAACACCCTGCGGTACAGCCTGCACAGATCGGAGACGAACATCCTCGTCTCGGTGATGTCGAGGCGAAGGGAGATCGCATCCCTGATCCTATCGGTTATGCTGTCGGTGTGGCCGGTCGATTCCAACAGCGACACCGCATCCTCCGCCACGATGGAGATCATGGACCTCAGACTGTCTGCGAATGACGAGGGGGATGAGCCGTCGAGACAGCCAAAGTTCATCCTTATCACGGGGTATGCGTTCCTGAACGGTGTGCATCTTTCACACGATTCTATCTTCAGTCCTCTGAAGATGTCCTCGTCGTTCCCGTATCTGAGGTTGAAGAAGTAATCGAGCATCGAGAGGTTCATCGATTTGCCGAACCTCCTGGGCCTGGTGTACAGGAAGGTCCTGTTCTTGGCCTCGCATACGTCGGCTATGAGCATGGTCTTGTCCACGAAATAGTAGTTCCCGGAGACCAGGGCCCTGAAGTCGAACGTTCCGTCGGGATACTCTCTCGTGTCCATGATGATTGTAAATGCATCTGAGGTAATATCAGTATCTGAGCACGTATCGATGGTGTACACTGCAGCACGGATTCTATAAGGTGAGGATCGAAATAGTACGAATCGGAGCGTCTGCTCTCCTGGATGTACTCTGAGACCACTGTGCACTGGTCATCGGATGCGATGAGGTTGTATGTACTCATTTGATATCCCCTCCATCGTATGTGTTGGACCTCAGGCTCTTGTCGAAGTCGGAGAGGTACTTCTGTGTCCTGTTGTATATCATGTATTCGTCTACGGCCTTCTTAATAGCCGTGTCACGGGATACATTTCCCTTTCCGATGAGTATCTCGTACTCATTGAACTGCAGGAACTTGTCGACACTAGATGAGAACTCTTCCATGGTGAACGGATTGCCCCTTTCCAACAGGTTTTCGATGTAGTCGAAGTATCCGGTGACAGTTCTTTCGAGTTGTTTGATCTGTTTTTCCGTTAGATAGTTCTTGGCAACAACCACATCAGCTTTTCTGATGCTGCCTTCCGGAGCGTTCTTCCATGTTGTGAGACCCATGTTCTCGCTATAGTGATCCGCCTTGTCATGGATTATCTCCGGAGCCGTCTTCCCGGTGATGGCATAGTGGAACTTATTCTGCACCATCGCGTAGAAATCCCTGGTAATGGGAGAATCTTTGTCATAGTCGATGCTGCATTCAGCGAATATGTCCGTGATCTTCTGCCATATGCGACGTTCGCTGGCACGGATGGAGCGGACCCTTTCGAGCAGTTCATCAAAATAGTCCTTATCGAACAGTGATGAGTTCCTCTTGAGACGTTCATCATCCATGGCGAACCCTTTGATGATGTACTCTTTGAGGATATTTGTCGCCCAGATTCTGAAGTCTGTGGCTTTTCTTGAATTGACACGATATCCGATAGATATTATCATATCTAGGTTGTAATAGTCCAAATCTCTTCTGACCTGACGATTTCCTTCGGATTGAACCTGTGAAATTTTTTCACATGTTGATTCGCGGCTCAGCTCACCCTCGGAATAGATGTTGGAAATGTGGTGAGATATGTTCGACCTATCTACTCCGAAAAGATTAGCCATATTGTTCTGGGTTGCCCATATGGTCTCATCCTTCAAGATCACGGTTATGTCATGCTCCCCAGTTTCGGAACTATAGATGAGCAGTTGGATCGGATTCGTCATCACTCTTCACCTTTTTCTCATTCCGGATGCTCGGAGAAGTAGATTGCCTTCTGAGCTTCGATCTCTTTAATCAATTCATCTTCAGAGGGGAGATATGTCAGGTACTTTGCCGCGAAGAGGCGTTCCTTATCACGTAGCACGGAATAATGGACAACATCCCTGTCAGTTTCGTCGCATAAGATGATCCCTATGGTCGGATTGTCCCCTTCGGTAAGTTCTAAATCATCGAACATGCGGACATACATGTCCATCTGCCCGATGTCCTGATGGGTCAGGGTGCCGGTTTTCAAATCTATCAGTACGTAGCATTTCAGATAGATGTTGTAGAACACCAGATCAATGAAGAAATCGCTGTGTTCGGTGCGGATGTGTTTCTGACGGGAGACGAATGCATACCCTTTGCCCATTTCCAACAGGAACTTTTGAAGATTATCTATGATCGCTGTCTCGAGATCCGATTCACGATACTTTTGGTCAATGGATATATCAAGGAACTCCGCGACCACGGGGTTCTTGATGAACTCTAGTTTATCATTCCCCTGGTATTCTTTGGTCTTCTCCATCATCTCCTTCTCAACAGGAGCTTTGTTCTGGGAACTCATGAGCCTGTGGTAATACTGGGTAGAGATGTTCCTCTCCAATGTCCTGGCACTCCAGTTCTGATCATACGCTTCCCGGGAATACCATTTGCGAGCCTCGTCGTCAAACACGTTGAGAAGCGCACGATAATGAGTCCATGTCAACAGAGGAGAATTTGCACTCACCGCGTGCAAAATGTCCGGGAACAGTTTGTAGAATCTGATGTAGTTGTAGAGGTTGCGCTGTGTGTAACCTTTTCCGTATCTGGAGGTGAGTTCTTCTGAGAGATTCTTCACGATGGCCTTACCGTAGTTCTCCTCGTTGCCACCGGTGAGTTCTTCGTTTGCGATGCGTTTTCCCAACAGCCAGTTGCGACGTATCAATTGAATGTTCACGGAACGGTATGCCGATTCCCGACAGGTGTCGATGATGATGCACGCATCATTGATGATGTCATCAGAGAAGGTGGGATCATCCAGGATCGTGATGCCGGTATGCACCTCTCTGTTCATGATGCATCCGCCTCTTTAAAAGACAGTAGCTCGTCCCTGTAAAATTCATACTGCTTATTGCGGGCTTCGATCTCTGCTGGAATGCCCTCTTGGCGAACTATTAAGAAATCCTTAATAGTTGGATTTCTGTCCAATTCGCCCTCATCGAATATGTTTGTGATGTGCATGCAAACGTTTTGTAGTGAGGTACCATAGAGTTCGGCCATCTGAGCCTGCGTCACCCATACATCCGAATCGGAGAATAGGACCGATAGTTCCGCTTCACCGGATTCATCCCTATGAAGAATAATCTTATTGCCATCTGGAACCAACAATCAACCCTCCAGTTCTGATATTATCTTGCCGATCTTGTTCCTGAGTTTCATCTCACCCTGGTCGATGTACATTGCGAGTTTTTTTGAAATATGGTGGTAGAACAGCATACCAGGAACATATTGTTTGAAGTTCCACCCATCGACGCTGCCACGGAGATCGTTCGCGATACCCCATATCGTTCTGTGTAATTCGGAACGCTCTGTCTCTCTTCCGCTGTCCATAATCGCCCCTCTTTCTTCGATCAGTTGTATCATTCGGATGAACGCTGTATGTTAACTTGAGTCAGGGGTTTTTGATGCAGTATCAGCCTTAAACATTTGTCTGATGTGTTGATATTATTATAACTATAATTTGTAATGATTGTAATTGTAGTGATCAATGCAATCAAATATTGATTTCATCGGTTGGACGCCAGGGGAACCCAACTGTATCTTGCGGAGCCTACATACACTCCAAGGGCTTATCTCCGGTTCTAAGAATAGTTAAAGTGAATCATATGAGACGAGTGTCGAGTAGAGGCACTCATTACGAGGTCGCCTTCGTTCGACTCATCCCCATCCTTACAGTATCGGGTGATGTGGTCGAGGTTCGGGATGTCACACCCCATAGAGCAACATCCCGTCCCTGGCAACCTCTCTGCTGAAATCGTCACGGAGGGATTCCTGACATACGAGATCGATCTCGACACCGAGGGCATCCCTCAGTTCGGCGAAGAATCCTCCGAGCTCGAAGAGATCGCAGTCATCGGATGTCACGACACAGAAGTCGTAGTCGCTGTCCTCACGGTTGTCCCCGCGGGCCCTGGAACCGAAGAGGTACACCTGTCTCATCCCATAGGATTCGGCGATGGGCTTCACTATCCTGCGGAGTTCCTCGAACGTGTACTCCCTCACTTCGTCCATGATCATGGGATGGCGTTCGCGCTATATGAACAGGGGTCGGAACATCGTCATCCCCTCTCATACAACATTCATGCCCGATGCCGACAACGGGCAAGAAAGCATGAGCGACTGTCCGATCCAGATGAACGCATACCTGTCGACCACACTCGTGACATCCGACCACGGTAGGATCGACATCGTCACCCGTCGTATCCCGTGTCTCCAGGATGCGACCGGAAGGCATGTTTATACCCGTCCTCACCGGTGACATCGTCGAGGTGGTCGCATGGATGCACAACCGGGTTTCGAGGAGCTCAGCGCGATGGTGTCCGGGATAGCACGCAGGTACGGCATACGTCGGGTCATCCTCTTCGGTTCCAGGGCCCGTGGCGATTCAGGTCCCGGCAGCGACTACGACTTCTGCATAACCCCTTCCGAGGGAACCTCGGTGTTCGAGATGGGCGGGTTCCTCACAGATATGGAGGAGGAGCTCGGTTGCGGGGTGGACGTGGTCTCCGACAGGAACCTGGACCCCGGCTTGGCCGGCAGGATCCTCAGGGACGGGAGGTTGCTGTACGAGGCCTGATCATCCCCTCGATTCGGATATATACACGCCCGCCGACTGCACATCATGACCTTCGACTACGGTGCGATCGATATCGCCGTGCAGAGGATCCTGCCGGTGATGGACCCTGCCAAGGTGATCCTCTTCGGATCCGCCGCACGCGGGGAGGCGTCCGAGGACAGCGACATGGACCTGCTGATAGTGTCCGAGACGGATGACACCGTCGAGGAGGCCATCCGCGCCAGGTTGGCGATAGGTGTGGTCGGTGTCCCCGTCGACATCCTCGTCTACACGCCAGGGGAGTTCTCCGAACTATCCGGGAACCGGCATTCCGTGGTGCACAATGCGATCGAAGAGGGGAAGGTGCTCCATGACGGATCTTGAGAACAGGGATCATAACAGGATGAGAGTGGGCCCGCCCGGATTTGAACCGGAGTCTATGCCTCCCGAAGGCACAAGTATACCAAGCTAGCCCACGGGCCCGATGAACACCCGAATGAGTCGTCACATAAAAACACTTGCTTCCCAACCCGGGTCCCCCATCGGATGGTTATAAAGCCGTGTGTCCTCCTCCACCATCCATGACCATGTTGGTAGCATACGACGGGAGGCCGAACACGGAGAAGGCACTTGATCACGCGATCGGGAGCGCCATCATGCGGGGCGAGACCCTGTACGTGGTGTCAGTGGTCCCGAAGGGCCCCGATTCCGATCCCGCCACCGTGCACGCGTTCGTCGATGCCGCTGTAGAACGTGCCCGTTCCGAGGGGTGCGATGCACGCAAGGTCGTCGAATCCGGACAACCCGAGAGGGTCATCCTCGAGGCCGCCGCACGTTTCGGATGCGGCACCATCGTCGTCGGCAGGTCCGGCAAGACCTCGCTGGACCGTGTGATCATGGGCAGCGTGTCCAACCACGTCGTGGCCAACGCCAAGTGCACGGTCGTCGTGGTTCAGTGAAGGCCCAGCATCTTGGACAGCGACCTCATCACCCTGTCCGGCGGGGGCGGGCAGCCGATCAGGTACGCGTCGGGCTCCATGACCGCTCCGGTCGAACCCTCCACCACGTCGCCTCCCACGAACACGCCCCCGGATATGGCGCATGTTCCGGACGCTATCACCAGCGACGGTTCCGGGACCGCCCGGCGGGTCCTGTCCGATGCGACCGCCATGTTGCGCGTCATCGGCCCCGTGACCAGCAGCACGTCCGCGTGCCTGGGGGAGGCAACGAACCTCACGCCGATGCGGTGGATGTCGTAGAACTGGTCGGAGAGGTTGTTGAGTTCCATCTCGCACGCGTTGCACGAGCCCGCATCGAGTTCCCTTACGGCCACCGATCCGCCGAGCCGTCTTCTGATGTCCCGGCCCAGGACCCCCTCGACCTCGTCGATGTCGGTGTGGCGGTCCACGACCAGGTCCCCCCTGTCGAGGGCGTAGTCGGGCGACGGTACCGTCCCAATCGCACCCGTGACGCAGGCGTCGATGCAGTCCATGCAGAACACGCACCGTCCCAGGTCGAGCCTCCAGGTCCCATCGGTGATCATGATGGCCCCGGTCGGACACGATCCGATGCATCCGCCGCACGATGTGCACTCGTCCGATGCCATCGGCATGGTCCCGCGGGAGGTCACGATGTCCCCCAGGTCCTCCGTGTTCCTGGCGGACGACACCAGGTTCTGAAACGCTGTCCTTATCATCATATCCCTCACAGGTCGTTCCCACTGTAGGAGAGGTTGAAGCTCTTGTTTATAAGCGGGAAGTCCGGGACGACGTTGCCCGGTACCGCATGGCACATCCCGAACCAGTTGGGGAACGAGGGGTCCCTGATGCTGTACCTCCAGATGCGGCCGTTCTTCACGATGGCGGAATGCACGAGCTCTCCACGGGGGGCCTCGACGACGGAGCAGTGGAAACCGTCGTCGACCACCGGTCTCACACGGACCTCCCCGGGTTGGATCGACTGTATGCACTGGTGTATCATGCTGATGGATTCCGTTATCTCCCCGAACCTCACCATGGTCCTGGAGAGCACATCACCCGGATCCCGCACCTGCACCACGAACCCCAGCTCCCCGTAGGTCTCGTACGGGGCCTCCTCCCTCACATCGGAGCGGATGCCGCTCGCACGCGCGACGGGGCCGACGGCACCTATCATGAGCGCCCTCTCCTGGGACAGGGTCCCGGTGGTCTCCATCCTGTCCACGAGTCCGGGGTTGTCCATCAGGTCGTACAGCTCCTCCACCTCGAACTTCAGCCCGATGAGGAAGTCGTCCAACCTCCTCAGGGTGTCGTCGCCGATGTCGCGCCTGATCCCCCCGGGGACCACATGGTCCATCAGGAACCTGTGCCCGGTGAGTTCCCGGTTCGACCTCAGGACCTTCTCCAGCATCCCGTTCCCCATGGACGATGCCACGGTGAAGGCGGTGTCGGTGCATATGCCCGCTATCGAACCGATGTGGTTGTACAGCCTCTCCATCTCCAACAGGACCGTCCTGAGCACCCTGGCCCTGTGGGGTACCTTGGATCCGGATTCGGCGATCTCCGAGTAGGCCACGGAGTTGGACACGCATGTGTCGCCGGACACCCTGCCGATCAGATGGATGCGGTCCGAGGGGAGGTGCCCCTCCATGAGCCTCTCCACCCCGCGGTGGGTGTAACCGAGCCACGGGTTCAACTCGATGACGGTCTCCCCCGCGACGCTGAACCTGAAATGACCGGGTTCTATGATCCCGGCGTGGACGGGACCCACGGGGATCTCGAACACGTCGTCACCGACGGAGCGGTTGGGGGGTATCGGCACGGGGACCGCCGTGGAACCGTCGTAGGGTCCCTTCTGCAACGGGTACCCGTCGCCCGACCTCCTGTAGACCAGGGGTTCGCGACCCCCGTCCGTGAACGCGATCCCGCTCATCTCCGCGACGAGCCTCTCGTACGGCATCGCGGCGGGGATGTCGTCCGACAGGGGTACGGCCTGCTCCCCGGGCATGTAGCTCAACCTGACCACCCTGTCCCTCCTCCTGAGGAGGATGTTCATCCACTGTCCCCCGCCCTCGTCGGCGAACATGTTCATGAGGCGGTATCCCCTGTCCACCAGGTCGGTGGTCTCCTGCAGGACGTCGTCGCGTCCGCACGAGATGTTCTCGACGATCATCCCACGACCCCCGTGAAGGTCCCCACGGCGTTCCCGATCCACTCCATCGCCTGTTCGGGCATGAAGAGCCCGATGGACAGCGACAGCGCCATCAGCACCGCGATCGGGGCGATGCGGCAGAAGGACCCGTCGATCGGGACGTCCGACGGCGGATCCCCCGACAGCATCGGGAACACGTTCCTCGCGAAACCCGCGAACACCACGCACAGGAGCACGACCGTGACGGCCGCCAACCAGACCAGTCCCCCGCCCAGCATCCCGGAGAGGATCGTCAGCTCGCCCACGAACACGGCGAACGGGGGTGCACCCACTATCGCCAGCGTCCCCGCGGCCAGGAGCCAGGATGTCCCGGGCATGACCCTCCCGACACCGCGTATCGCGGACATGTCCCTGGTGCCGTAGGACTGTATGATGTTCCCCGCGGAGAAGAACAGCACGGGTTTGGTCACGGAGTGTGCGACCATCTGCAGCACGGCCCCGGTGACGGCGACGGGTGTCCCGATCCCGAATCCCAGTGCGATCAGACCCATGTTCTCTATGCTGGAGTACGCCAGCATCCTCTTCAGGTCCCTCGACGAGGCGATGAAGAACGCGGCCACCGCCAGGGACACGAGCCCGAAGGCCATCAGGATCGTCGAGGAGAACCCGGGGACGGTGATCTCCGACACCGCATGGAACCTCAGGATCCCGTACATGGCGCAGTTCAGCAGGACAGCGGACAGCAGTCCGCTGACCGGACTGGGGGCCTGGCTGTGGGCATCCGGCAACCACGTGTGCATCGGGACGAAACCGACCTTCGTGCCGAAACCGACGATCACCAGGACCATGGCCATCCTCATCATGGTGGGGTCGAGCTCCTGAGCATGTGCCATGAGCACGGGCCAGTCCAACGCACCGTGTTCGATCACGCCGACCGTCGACGCGTACACCAGCGTGTAACCCGCTAGGGCTATGGTTATGCCTACGGAGCAGAGGATGATGTACTTCCATGCGGCCTCGGTGGACTCCTCCCGGGAGTAGAACCCGACCAGGAAGGTCGACACCAGCGTGGTGGCACCGACACCCAGCCACACGATGGCCATCGAGCGTGCGGCGAACGTGAGCATCATCACGGACACGAAGACGATCAGGAGGGAGTAGTACTGTCCGAGCTCCCTGTGGTTGACGACGCCCTCCCTGTTCTCGAGTCCCATGTACGCCCTGGAGTACACGGATGCCATGCACCCGACCACCGCGACCAGGACCATGAACACCGCGGACAGGGGGTCCATGTAGAACGGGCCGTCGTCTATCACCTCTCCTCCGAGCACGGGTACGCAGAGGTTGAGTGCCAGCACCATCAGGACGATGCTGCACACGGGCATCAGGGTGCCTATGCAGCGCCTGTTCCTCAGTGCGATGCACAGCACGCAGGAGGCGGCCATCGCACAGATCAGCGACGTCAGGGCCGTGTTCATTCCCTCAACCTCCTGAGGAACGAGGTGTCCACGGAGTTGAACGACCTGTTGATCCTGTGGGCGAAGATGCCTATGATGATCACCGCGACCATGACATCGAAGAACGCGGCTATCTCCACGATGAGGGGCATGCCGTGGGACAGCGCCACGGCTCCCAGGAACAGGCCGTTCTCCATCATCAGGAGGCCTATGGTCTCCGTGATGGCGTTCTTCCTGGTGCACATCATGAGAAGTCCGATGAGCAGGATGGACACGGACAGCGCGAGGCAGTTCCTCTCGACCGTGTGCATGGTGGCGAGCAGGGGCTCGGTTATGTAGTACGACAGCACCATCATGAGTCCGGATGCCAGCAGGGTCCCGGGGATCCCGAGGCTGAGTCCCACCTCCCTCCCGACGTTTATCCTGTCCATGATGTACCACAGCATCCTGGGCATCACGAAGACCTTCAGGACGAGTGTGAGTCCGCACATGATGTAGATGTGGGATGTCCCCGAGCTGTAGGCCACGATGAGGGCCAGCACCGCCAGGAACAGGGACTGCGCGGAGAACAGTCTGATCAGGGGTTTCATATGGGTCATGGCCACGGCCAGGACCGTCGTCAAGAGCATCATGACCGCACACAGGTCGATCATGTTTCCGATAATGGCATTCTCCATGTGATCGACCTCACAGTATGTACAGCGACATCATCGCCATGAGCGAGAGCATGAACGACGCGGTCAGCAGGTTGGGGGTCTTGAACAACCTGGTCTTGCAGAGCACCGATTCGACAGCCGCCAGGGTCACCGTCATCAGCAGCATCTTGGCCGAGGTGACCGCGACGGAGACCAGGATGTCCACCGGTTCCGCGGTGGTCGCCACGCCCCACGGGAAGAACATGGACCCCAGCATGGCCATGAACACGGTCAGCCTGACCATGGACGACAGCTCCATCATGGCCAATCCGCGACCGGAGTACTCCAGCAGCATGGCCTCGTGCACCATCGTCAGTTCCAGGTGCGTGGAGGGGTTGTCGAACGGGATCCTCGCGTTCTCCGCCAGCAGCGTGATCGTGAACGACGCCCCCGCGAGGATGAGTGCGGGGCCCACCGCCAGCAGGCCCATGCCGGACAGGGACTCGGATATGTCGCCCATGTCGGTCCCGGCTCCGGACAGTATGGCGAGCGTGGATATCGCGAGCAGGAGCGCCGGCTCGATGAGCACGGACATCATCATCTCCCTGCTGCTGCCCATCCCGCCGAATGCGGAACCCCCCTCCAGTCCACCGAGTACCATGGAGAACCTGTACAGCGTGAACAGGTAGACCACGGCCACCAGGTCCCCGAACGGCGCGAGGGTCCCCGTGTAGATGAACGGCGTCATCATCGCCAACACGATCATGGAACCCATGCAGACGAATGGTACGGCACGGAACAGCCAGGACGTGCTCCCCGATACGGTGCTGTCCTTCCCCAGCAGCTTGCGGATGTCCCTGTACGGTTGGAGCACGCTCGCACCCCCGCGTCCCTGCATCCGGGCCTTGGTCTTCGACACGATGCCGGATACCAGGGGTGCGACGAGCACCAGCGCGACCGCCTGCAAGATCCCGATGACCGTCGGGATCATAGGAGCCTCACCGCCAGGAGTGCCACGACGAGCGTGACGAGGATGTACGACAGGTAAGATTGGATGTTGCCCGTCTGGATGCGTGTGATGCGTTCCGACAGGACCATCACGAGCCTCCCCGCGGGCGCGTATATGTACTTCACGAAGGGTTCCGTGAACCCCGTGCTGTAGCGGTCCCCCTCCCTGCGGGACGTGTCACCGTAGAACGGGTGGAAGACGCGCACGATCGGTTGCGAGAAACCCTCGGAGGAGTACTGCATCCTCTCATCCAGTGTCCCGCCGCATCCCCAGGTGTCGTCCACGGCCTTCCCGTACGACACCACCTTGGATGCCGCCACGAGCACGGCCACGGTCCCGGCGATCATCAGCCCCAGCACCAGGGGGTCCATCGTACCGGACAGTGCGGCGGTGTAACCCTGATGGATCCCGGCGGCCTCGGTCACCCCCGCGGACATGCGGTCCATCAGCGGTGTCGCGAACAGCCCCATGCAGACGCAGGATGCCGCGAGGACCACCAGGGGCACCAGCGACCCCCTCCTCTGGGCCCTGGGTTCGGATGCACCGGGGGACCTCGGCCTGCCGAGGAACGTGAACCCGTACAGCCTGGCATAGGAGGTGGCCACGACCATCCCGCACACACCGACCATCGCCACCAGGAGGGGCATCAGGACCCTCATGTCGGATGCCAGGACATCGGTCCCGAGGAGGGACTGCAGCATCAGCCACTCGCTGACGAACCCGTTCATCGGGGGGACGGCGGCCAGTGACGCGATGCCCACCAGCGCGACGGCGGACAACGCGGGCATGGAGCACGCGATCCCGCCGTACCTGTCGATGCTCCCCTCGCCGGTCACATCCTCCACGGAATCGACCACCAGCATCATGAGCGACTTGAACACGCTGTGGTTGAGTGCGTGGAGCAGCCCCGCCAGGAGCACGAGGGCCATGAGGCCCTCCGATGCATCGGAGAACACGAGTCCGAGGGACAGGCACATGGTGACGAGTGCCATGTTCTCCATGCTGGAGTACGCGAGGATCCTCCTGGGTTCCCTCTGGATCATCGATTCCATCGCGCCCCACAGGGCCGTCGCCGCGGACAGGATGCACAGGGCCACACCGGGAACGACCATGTCGTGCGTCGTCCCGACGCAGGAGAACACGGTTTTGAAGAGGACGAGCACCGCCACATTGGAGCACACGGTGGTGAGCAACGCGGAGGTGTGCGTCGGCGAACCGGAGTACATGTCGGGCATCCACACGTGGAACGGCAGGGTCCCCAGCTTCGTGCCGAAGCCTATGAACAGGCACAGGATGACGGCGATGGATGCGGTCGCACCCATCCTCTCCCCCAGGCCGGTCCAATCGTGGAGGTACTGGCTCCCGGACACCAGCCACATGTACGTGAACGCGCAGATGAGCATCATCCCGCCCACATGGGTGATGACGAGGAACCTCCACCTGTGTCCGCCCTCGCCGCCGTCGTCACCCATGAGGAACGTCACGAGGGAGACCACCTCCCATGCCACCAGGACCAGCACGACCGTGTCGGCCATCATGCACAGCATGCATGAGACGAACAGGGCGCAGGACATGGATGCCATGGCCGGACGGTACCCGTGCCCGGAATGGGACATGTGCACCACGATCATCAGGAAGACCAGCGACGAGATGCTCACGAAGATGGATGTGAGCATGTCCACGTCGACCGCGTAATCCCCCAGGGCGGAGCCGAGCGGGAACGTCATGGTGAAACCGGGCACCGCGTTCCACACCGGGTAGCACATCATGCCGACGATGCACGAGAAGGAGCAGAGCAGGTACGACACCCTGCCGGATGAGAGCCTCCCTGCGATCATTCCGAGGGCCGGTGGGAGGAACATGGCAACAAGATACGATGTCAACAGCGCCGATGTCTCTACAACCATAACCATCTCGGAAACACTTCCAGGGCCCCCGTACACAGCATCAATCTTAAATGTTTGGACTAAAGTCAGTTTTTCTGATCCAAAACGATCCCGTCGGAGATGTCGATGCACCATGATCCGTGTAACCGTGTCGTAACACCGTCCTCGATGATGCTTCGACAGCAACTGTTATAGATGAGATGTGTGGCGGGGGATAAAACGGTGGTTCAAGGGGTTTGGATCCGGAACCGCCCGATGCGGTTCCGGACCGGGGCTCACTCCGCCATCCTCCTCAGGACGTACTGGAGGATGCCGCCGTTGGCGATGTAGTCGATCTCGGCGGGGACGTCGACCCTGCAGAGCGTGTCGAACTCGAGCTTCTGGCCGTTCTTGTAGGCGGTGACCCTGACGGTGCACTTGGGCTCCAGGTCCTCCAGGTCGATGTCGAAGGTCTCGGTCCCGTCCAGCTGGAGTGTCTCGCAGCTCTGTCCGGGGAGGAACTGCAGGGGCACGATGCCCATTCCTACCAGGTTGGACCTGTGGATCCTCTCGAAGGACTCCGCGATGACCGCCTTCACCCCGAGGAGGAGGGGTCCCTTTGCCGCCCAGTCCCTGCTGCTGCCGGTGCCGTACTCCTTGCCCGCGAGGACGATGAGCGGTGTCCTGTCCTCCTCGTACCTCTGGGAGGTCTCGAAGATGGTGTCCTCGGTGCCGTCGGGGAGGTACACGGAGCGGCTGCCCTCGCTTCCGGGGACGAGCTGGTTCCTGAGCCTCACGTTGGCGAAGGTTCCGCGGACCATGACCTCGTGGTTGGCCCTCCTGGAGCCGTACGAGTTGAAGTCGGCGGGCTCGACGCCCTTGGCCATGAGGTACCTTCCCGCGTCGGTCTCCTTGGCGAAGGCGCCGGCGGGGGAGATGTGGTCGGTGGTGATGGAGTCGCCGAGCTTGGCGAGGCACCTGGCCCTGCTGATGCTCCTGATGGCGGGCTCCTCGAAGATGTCGTCGAAGAACGGGGGGTTCCTGATGTACGTGGAGGCCTCGTCCCATCCGAAGAGGGGGGAGTCGTCGCACTCCACGGCGTCCCACCTGGCGGACCCCTTGAAGACGTCCCTGTACTTCTCGATGAACGTCTCCCTGGTGACGTATCTGTCGGTGATCTCCTGGATCTCCTCGTCGGAGGGCCAGACGTCCCTGAGGAAGATGTCCTTGCCGTCGACGGTGCCGATGGGCTCGTTCTCCATGTCTATGTCGACGCGTCCCGCGATGGCGTATGCGACGACGAGGGGAGGGGATGCGAGGTAGTTCGCCTTGACGAGGGGGTGGATGCGCCCCTCGAAGTTCCTGTTGCTGGATGCGATCGCGGCCACGACCAGGTCGTTGGCCCTGATGGAGTTGCCGATCTCGTCCGGGAGGGGACCGCTGTTCCCGATGCAGGTCATGCAGCCGTATCCGCAGACCTGGAAGCCGAGGGTCTCGAGGTGGGGCAGGAGGCCCGAGTTCCTGAGGTACTCGGTGACGACCCTGGACCCGGGGGCGAGGGAGGTCTTGACGTGGGGGCAGGACCTGAGTCCGAGCTCCGCCGCCTTCTTGGCGACGAGTCCCGCCGCGATCATGACGGAGGGGTTGGCGGTGTTGGTGCACGATGTGATGGACGCGATGACGAGCGATCCGTCGCCGAGCTGTCCGGCCACGGGCCTCCTCTGCTCCTCCACGCCGAGCGCTCTGAGCGACTCCGCGAACCTGGGCTTCATCTCCCTGAGGGGGATCCTGTCCTGGGGCCTCTTGTGTCCGGCGAGGCAGGGCTCGACGGTGGAGAGGTCCAGCTCGAGGGTGTCGGTGTACTCGGGCTCGCCCTCGTACCACATGGTCTGCTCGCGCATGTACTTCTCGATCGTGTCGATGTGGGCCTCGTCCCTTCCGCTGAGCCTGAGGTACTCGATGGTCTTCTCGTCCACGGGGCAGAATCCCATGGTGGCGCCGTACTCGGGTCCCATGTTGGCGATGGTGGACCTGTCGGCGAGGCACAGGTTCTGGTAACCGGGTCCGTAGAACTCCACGAACTTGCCGACGACGCCCTTCTTCCTCAGCATCTCGACGACGGTGAGTACGAGGTCGGTGGCGGTGACGCCGGGGCTGAGCCTGTTGGTGAGCCTGAAACCGATGACGTCGGGGAGCTTCATGTAGCTGGGCTGGCCGACCATGACCGCCTCCGCCTCGATTCCCCCGACACCCCATCCGACGACACCGAGTCCGTCGATCTGGGTGGTGTGGGAGTCGGTTCCGAAGCAGGAGTCGGGGTACGCGACCATCCTGCCGTCCACATCCTTGACGTGGACCAGGGGGGACAGGTACTCCAGGTTGACCTGGTGGCAGATACCGTTGCCCGGGGGGACCGCGCGGAAGTTCTTGAAGGACCTCTGCGCCCATTTGAAGAGGGCGTACCTCTCCCTGTTCCTCTGGAAGTCGAGCTGCTCGTTGAGCTCGAGGGCGTCGTCCCTACCGGCGTAGTCGGTGTTGATGGAGTGGTCGATGACCAGGTCCACGGGGACGAGGGGGTTGATGAGCTCGGGGTCCTTGCCCATGGCCTCGACGGCGTTCCTCATGGACGCCAGGTCGGTGACGGCGGCACCGCCGGTCAGGTCCTGGAGGAGGACCCTGGCGGGGATCCAGGGTATGTCGCGGTCGGTGTTCTCGACGGGGTTCCAGGACGCGGCTGTGAGGACGTCCTCATCGGTGATGGTCCTGCCGTCCCTCTGCCTGAGCATGGACTCCACGATGACCTTGATGGAGTAGGGCATCTTGGAGAGGTCCTCGATGATCCCCTTCTGCTCCAGCTCCCTCAGGCTGTAGAGCGTGATCTGACCCTCTGCGGTCTCGATTGTCTTTGTGCATTCTCCGACTTCTGTCATGAGATTCCTCTGGGGCTCCATAACACAGATATTATAAGAAAGGTGGGCGCGCGCGGGAGGGGGATCACCCGTCCACGGTCGCGGCCGTCACCGGGGTCCGTAGTTACACGGAGGCCCCGATCCGCTCCATGATGCACCGTTGGATGCGGTTTGCACCATGTGCTTTAAGAACGGATGTCCGGGGTGCCCGTGTCATGGACGAAACACAACGCCATGATGGGGGGATGACCGCACCGCGTCTCAGGGAACTGATCGGATTCGGTCACCACGGATACGAGCAGGAGAGCCTATGGGATCCCGGGGACCTGGAGCTGTTTGACAGGATCGAGGCCGAGTTCTCCAGGTTGCCGTTCTGCGTGAACGGCGAGGTCCGCGCCCTGTGGGTGAGCGTCCCGAGGGGGAGCGAGGAGGACTACCTGTCGATGCACGGGGACGACTGGGAATCCACCGAGGAGGAGATACTCGACGAATTCCGCTGGGACTATCCGGAAGAGGAGGAATGGTACGTGATCACGCAGTACCACACCAGGCACGGCAACAGGGGCGTGGCGATAGACGGTCTGGAGCTGTGCGCGACCCCCGGTGACAGGTTCCGTCGTCGTTTCGGTACGAGGGCCGAGCTCCTCGGTTGGATCCTCGATGCCACCAGGAGGACTGTGGACTCCGTGGAGGACGGGACGTACCGCGACCGCGTCCTGCGCGACCTGCCGTTGGGATACCGCAGGGGCGTGGTCAGGAGGTCGGACCTGTGGGAGAGCGGCTACCAGACCAGGGAGGACGTCGCCGAGGGTCTGACGGATGACGAGGTGGAGGGGTTCAGGGCGATCGTCTCCGAGGGTCTGGGCGAGGGGCCGTCCGGGACGGTCCCGTCGCTGACCCTGTCGCACTTCCTGGAGGCGGCGTCCCTGTGCTTCACCGCGCAGGGCAGGGACACCGACGGGATGACAGTCCACGAGCAGTACAGGAGGTACTCGGACGGGAGGTACGACGGGCTGCTGGACCTGGATCCCGACGATCCCGACGAGTTCAGCGGTTTCACCTCCCGGAGCCACGATGGGCACACCTGGGAGGTGCTCCCGGGAGGGGGTTTCACCCGCATGCACCTGTACCCGTGCCACAGCGACACGGGGTGGTACCTGGAGCTGAGCGGACCCACGTGGCGTGCGGAGTTCGTCAGGAGCGCCCTGGCGCTGCACGGTGCCGGGTTCCCCCTGCACGTGTACGAGGCGGCCGAGGTCCTGGCGTCGCTGGACGGCACCGACTGGGTGGGGATCGTCCCGAGGGGCGGGACCGTGGCGTACCAGAGCCACCACTACGAACGGCACGGCGTGCTGGACTGCATCCTCTACACGGACGAGCTCGTCGAGAAGGTCGGCGACCGGATAGAGTGGTACGATGTGAACACGTTCTACCCGGTGGACGGGGACGACGGGGTCGCATGACGTCCGTGATGTTTGCCGGGGACATCCCCAGGTTCTCCCCCACACCCGGGATATCGAAGCTGTCCGAAGGGGTGGACGAACTGCTCCGGATCATCGGGGACCGGGATTTGGAGGGGATCAGGGGACCTCTGGAGAGGGGTGCGAGGGAGGGGGGCATCCACTCGTCGCTCGCGATCGAGGGGAACACCCGGGACATCCTCACCGTGGGGGACCTCATCGACGGGAGGCCCGTCGACGGCCCGTTGGACGAGATCGTCGAGGTCGGGAACGCGGTCGCCGCATACGGCCGCATCGGGACTGTCGACGTGCACTCCCTGGACGACCTCCCGAGCGTCCATGACGACCTCATGTTCGGACTAGTGGAGCGGGAGGGGTTCAGGGACCACGGTGTGGGTGTCTACGGGGGCGACCGGGTGCTGTACAGGGCACCCTCCCATGAGCTCGTCCCGGAACTCATGAGGGGGCTCTTCGGATGGTTCGACGGTACGGGACCCGGACCGTGCGTGTCCGCCGCGATCATGCACTACTACATCGAGAAGATACACCCGTTCCCCGACGGGAACGGGAGGATCGGGAGGCTGTGGCACACCGCCGTGCTGTCCGACCACGATCCCGTGTTCTGCACGGTCCCCCTGGAGAGGGGGTTCCTCCTGAGACGTGACGACTACTACGGGGCACTCGAGGGTCCCTTCGAAGGGCACGATCCCACCGGGTTCGTCGAACTGAGCCTGGAGATCACCCGGGATTCCCTGGCGGACCTGCTGGGGGCGATCGACCGGGCATGACGGGCCCCCGGATCGTACCGTGGCCGAGCGTCCGCACGACACCGTTTATACGCACGGATGACGATCGTACCGGCATGTCATGTGGAGACGGACCCGGTAACGGATGCTGCGGATTGAACAAGCTCGGGCAGATGAGCCAGGAGATGGGCGGGTACGCCCCGGACACCCTGAAGTCCATCAGCGAGCTGGACCCCGCTTTCATGGACACCCTGCACACGATGGACCGCATCATGGTGGAGGACGGGGCGCTGGACAGGAAGACCAAGAGGCTCATGGCGCTCTCCTGCGTCACCGTGAGGATGTGCGAGGACTGCATCTACGCCCAGGCCAGGGTCGCCAAGAACTACGGTGCCACCAAGGCCGAGATCCTGGAGGCCATCAACGTCGCGGTGCTCACCGGCGGCATGCCCTGCTGGTCCGTCGCCAGGAAGGGCATATCGAGGCTCTTCGCCGAGTGGGACGACTGAGGGACGGTGCTCCGACGGGTCCGTCGACCCGTCGGTACGTCCAACCCCGATATACGAACATCGCCTGTAAACCGATTCCATTAGACGTTCGTCTAACAACGAATCGATTGTTTAGACAAACGTCCATTTTTTCCCTTTTTGTCGATGGAATAGCTTATATCCTACGTTTTTAATCGACAGGCCGTCCGGACGGGCCGTGAACACGGGCCCGCCTACCATCGAGGTTTGAAAATGGCAATCAAGAACGCATACCTGCAGGAAGTCTTCACCGGATTGAAACAGCGCAACGCGGACCAGCCGGAGTTCCTCCAGGCGGTCGAGGAGGTCCTCGAGTCCCTGGAGCCCGTCGTCGAGGCCAGGCCCGACATCCAGGAGCACGGCATCATCGAGAGGCTGGTCGAGCCCGAGAGGGTCATCATGTTCCGCGTCTCCTGGGTCGACGACCAGGGTAAGGTGCAGGTCAACCGCGGGTACCGCGTGCAGTACAACTCCGCCATCGGACCCTACAAGGGCGGACTCAGGCTCCACCCCTCCGTCAACCTGTCCATCCTGAAGTTCCTCGGATTCGAGCAGATCTTCAAGAACAGCCTCACCACCCTCCCCATCGGAGGCGGGAAGGGCGGATCCGACTTCGACCCCAAGGGCAAGTCCGACAACGAGATCATGCGCTTCTGCCAGTCCTTCATGACCGAGCTCGAGAAGCACATCGGACCCGACACCGACGTCCCCGCGGGAGACATCGGGGTGGGCGCCAGGGAGATCGGGTTCATGTACGGCCAGTACAAGAGGCTCAGGAACGACTTCACCGGCGTCCTGACCGGCAAGGCCATCGGCGTCGGCGGATCCCTCGCCAGGAAGGAGGCCACCGGATACGGACTCTGCTACTTCACCGACGAGATGCTCAAGGACAACGGCAAGTCCTTCGAGGGCAAGAGGGTCGTCATCTCCGGTTCCGGGAACGTCGCCATCTACGCCTGCCAGAAGGCCACCCAGCTCGGCGCGAAGGTCATCGCGGTCTCCGACTCCAACGGTTACATCCTCGACGAGAACGGAATCGACTACAGGACCCTCCAGGAGATCAAGGAGGTCAAGAGGGCCAGGATCAGCACCTACCCCGAGTACGTCCCCTCCGCCAAGTACACCGAGGGATGCAACGGCATCTGGACCATCCCCTGCGACATCGCGCTCCCCTGCGCTACCCAGAACGAGCTGGACGAGGAGTCCGCCAAGGCCCTCATCGCCAACGGCGTCATCGCCGTCGCCGAGGGAGCCAACATGCCCAGCACACCCGGTGCGATCGCACAGTTCCAGAAGGCCGGCGTCCTCTTCGGACCTGCCAAGGCCGCGAACGCCGGAGGTGTCGCCACGTCCGCACTCGAGATGTCCCAGAACAGCGCCAGGCTCTCCTGGTCCTTCGAGGAGGTCGACGGCAAGCTCCAGGGCATCATGGTCAACATCTACAAGCAGGCCTCCGAGGCCGCCAAGAGGTCCGGCATGGAGGGCAACCTGGTCGCGGGTGCCAACATCGCCGGATTCGAGAAGGTCGCCAACGCCATGATCTGGCAGGGCGTGTCCTACTGATGATGAACCGCCGGTGCCCCACTGCACCGGTCGAAACCCCTTAACCACCCCTCCCCGCGGGGAGGGGACCGTTCTGATTCGAGAAGTTATCAGGCGGAGAGCCTGAACTGGTCTATGTCCGCCCTGCCGAGGGTTCCGCGGTACTCCAGGAGGCTGTCCTTCCTGTACACCTTCTCGGTCTCGGTCACCACGTACACGGTCCCGGATGCGAAGCCCGCGACGGACGGTTCGAGGAGGCGGGTGCACCTGCGGCCGCGGGGGTCCGTGGTGACGGACCAGACCGTGACGTAGTCGCCCCTCATCTCCTTGATCAGGACCACGGAGTTCTTGAGCCCGGTCTGCAGGAGCGCGTCGTTGAGCCTGAAGACGTCCCCGATCTTCGGGACCTTGTGTTTGACCGGGGGTCTGATGTACCCCAGGTCGTCCCTGACCGGTGCGCGGGTGCCCTGGACGCACTTCGGTTTGATCACGGCGGACTTCCCGCTGTTGTCATCCAGCCACTTGCGCGCCTTCTCGTCGCCGCGGGAGGCCAGGACGCCGAGGGCGTCGAGGGACTCCTGCATCTTGGCGGAGCGGATCAGCCATTTGCGGGCCTCGTCGGGGTCGCTGTCCATGAGCATCAGCCCGAGGGCGTTCTGCGCCTTGATGTCCTCGTAGTCGGCCTTCTTCCTCAGGAGCGCTATCGCGGCCGCATCGCCCTTCTCCGCCTTCCTCACCGTCTGCTCGGGTGTGTCGGGCCTCACCTGCGGAGCGACCATTTTGGGGTTGACGGGGGGCTTCGGGGGCTCCCTGACCGTGGACAGGACGCGCCTGGCGTCCTTGTCCGTCTTGGCCAGCGCCTTGAGCTTCATGTACGAGGCGTGGTTGCCCTCGTCGATCTCCCTGGTGAGCCTCATGATGAGAAGTGATACGGCCATGTCTGTTCACGGGCGCCGATGCGCTCCGTGGATTTTATCCCTCCGCCCCTCCGGGCGGACCGCGGCCCCACCGGGCGGCGGCACGTTCCGTGAGGAGGGCTGCGACGTATCCGGATACGATTCCGACCAGTGCACCGACGACGACGTCGGTGGGCCAGTGCACGAACAGGTACATCCTCGAGACCCCCACCAGCGCGGCGAATGCGAGTGCGACGGCACCGGCACGGCGGTCGCGCAGGAACAGCACGGTCGCTGGGGCGAAGGCCATCGCCGTGTGACCGGATGGGAATGAGTAGGTGGTAGGTACGGACACGAGCAGCTCGAAACCGGCGAGGTCGCACGGCCTCTCCCTGCAGAACAGCGGCTTCATCACCAGGTCTGCGATGGTAAAGGCGATGAGCACCGCCAGGACCATCGAGCAACCCGTGCGGCGCTCCCTGTTGCTCAGGATCAGGAGGGCGGCCGCCAGCAGCCACACCGCGGCGTGGGTGGATACGGTGGTGACCCCCAGCATGAGCGCATCCATGCCGGGGGATGAGAACGAATGGATCCAGTGCAGGATCTCCAGTTCGGCCGTCATGTCCCTGCACGTCACCTTCTCCCGCCACCCAGGACGCGGGCCATAGCCATCCTCCTGAATTCCATGAAGGTGAGTCCGACCGTCCCCAGGAAGAACCTCTCCATCACCGCGAACCCGATGAACGACAGGGCGAACCCTGCGACCCACTGCCATGCGGGCAGACCCCCCGCCCCGACGATTGCAGAGATGACGAGGACCGAGTAGGCGAACAGGGCGATCCCGGTGACCATCCCGGGTGTGTAGGGTCTCTCGAGCCTGTGTATCCTGATTCCGGCGACGTGTATGATCCCCTCGAAGAGTCCCAGGCCGAGCGGGACGAGGACCAGGAACGTCACATCCTGCAGGGCGAAGGGGACCAGGAGCATGATCAGGAGGTACACCGCCACGGGGAGGTGCATCCTCCCCTCGCTCACGTCGATGTCCACCCCGAAACCGCCGAAGAACAGGTCGTAGAATCCCCCGGGGAACCTGGACTCCTCCCATTCGTGGAGGGTGTACAGGACCATGAACCCGATGAGAGCCCTCCCGGAGAGGGTCAGGCCGTCCCACAGGAGGATCCCGGCGCACACCACCGCGGCCAGGATGGCCGTCATGATCTCCAGGTTGCATTCGATGGGTGGCCTGCCCAAGGTGTCACTCCCCGTACGGGGTCCTCCCGCCGAACTCCTCCGACACGATGCCGTGGAGCACGTCCAGGTTGTCCGTGCCGTTGGCCGCTATCACCGGGGACGGGTCGTTCCAGTCCACGTCGCGGTCTATGCCGCGGTAGCACCCTCCGGCCTCGGACAGGCACACGAGCGCCGCCGCGTAGTCCCACGGGTTCAGCCTGATCTCGAAGTACAGGTCCACCGCGCCCTCCGCCAGCATGCAGAGCTCGCATGCGGCGGTGCCGATGCGCCTGATGTCGTTGCACAGGGGATGCATCCTTTCGCTGACCCTCCAGCACGGGGGTGCGAGGGACTTCTCGTAGGTGCACCAGGCGGTGCACATGATGCCGTCCCCGAGTCCCCTGTCGGAGACGCGGATGCGGACGCCGTCCTTGAACGCGCCCTTCCCGGCCTCCGCCTTCCAGAGGGTCCCGGTGAACGGGTTGTGGACGACGCCGATGAACGGTTGCCCGTCCCTGAACAGTGCCACGGAGATGCCCACCATGGGTATCCCGCGGGCGAAGTTGGTGGTCCCGTCGATGGGGTCCACGATCCAGGTGTACCCCTCGTCGGAGACGCGGACCTCCTCCCCCTCCTCGCCCATGAAGGTCGATCCGGGGATGAGCGCGGTGAGCTCCCGTCTGAGGAACTCCTCGTTCTCCACGTCGGCGGAGGTGACGATGTTCTCCCTCCCGCCCTTGCTGTCCACGGTGAACCCGCTGGCCCCGGCCACGCGGACCCCGGACTCCCTGACTATGCGCTCGATCTCGTCCAACATGCGGGGTGGACCGTGTCACAAGTTCAAATCGTCACCGCTCCCGCCTACCGGACACGGCGCCGGTGTCGAGGCACCTGGCGGCGTTCAGGACGGCTATGGCGGCAACGCCCACGTCCCCGAAGACCGCCGCCCACATCCCGACGGCACCGGCCGCGGCCAGCACCATGATCAGGACCTTGGCCCCCAGTGCGAACACGATGTTCTGGACGACGATGCCCCTGACGCGCCTCGACAGCCTGATGGCGGTGGCGATCCTCGAGGGGGAGTCGTCCATGATGACCATGTCCGCCGCCTCTATCGCGGCGTCGGAACCCAGCCCGCCCATGGCGATGCCGATGTCGGCGCGTGCGAGGGACGGTGCGTCGTTGATGCCGTCTCCCACGAAGGCGACGGTCCCCCTCGATCCCGAGATGACGTCCTCGAGGATGCGGGTCTTGTCGCCGGGCATGAGCCCGCCGTGCACCTCGTCCACCCCGAGCGCCTCCCCCACTCTGCGGCAGACGTCCGGTGAGTCGCCGGAGAGCATGACGGTCCTGCGGACCCCGCAGGTGGCGAGGGACGAGACCGCCTCCGCCGCGTCGGCCTTGGGGGAGTCGTCCAGGGTGATGGATCCGATGTAGGTCCCGTCGACGGCGACGTGCACCGTCGTGCCGGAGTCCCCGTCGCGGTTGCACGCGATCCCGTGCTCCATCATCATCGCGCGGTTCCCGGCGAGGATGGTGCGACCGCCGGAGACGGCCTCCACACCCCTGCCGGGGTGCTCGGTGTACCGTTCGACCGGATGGTCGTCTCTGGTCCCGGAGGCCTCCACGACGGAGAGCGCTATAGGGTGGTTGGACGAGGACTCCGCCACGGCGGCTGTGCGGAGCAGCTCGTCCGCGGTGACGGACACCGGGTCGACGGAAGCGACGCGGAACCTGCCCTCCGTGAGGGTGCCGGTCTTGTCGAACACGACCGTGTCCACACGGGACAGGGCCTCCAGGTAGTTCCCTCCCTTCAGGAGGATCCCCAGCCTGGACCCGGCACCGATACCGCAGTAGTAGCTCAGGGGGATGGAGACCACTAGGGCGCAGGGGCAGGACACCACCAGGAAGGTGAGCGCCCTGTAGACCCACGTCACGGGGTCGTGCCCGAGACAGATGGGCACGGTGGCGACGAGGAGGGCCGCGAGCACCACGGCGGGGGTGTACCACCTGGCGAAGCGGGTGATGAACCTCTCAACCGGTGCCTTCCTGGCCACGGACTCCTCCACGAGCCTCAGCAGCCTGGAGACGGTGGAGTCGTGGTGGGGGAGCGAGACCTCCAGCACGATCCTGGAGGACAGGTTGACCGTCCCGCTCTCGACGACCGATCCCGGGGACACGTCCCTCGGGAGGGGCTCACCGGTCAGGGCGCTGGTGTCCAGCGTGGAGCATCCCTCGGTGACGGTGCCGTCCAGGGGCACCCTCTCCCCGGGACGGACCACGATCCTGGCGCCGACGGGGACCTCGGAGGGGTGGACCCTCTCGACGTGTCCGTCAACCAGCAGGTTGGCGCGGTCGGACTGCAGGTCCATGAGGGCGGATATCGACTCCCTGGTCCTACGGACCGCGCGGTGCTCGAACCACTCGCCGACCTGGAAGAACAGCATGACCGCGACCGCCTCGGGGAACTCGCCGATGGCGAACGCCCCTGCTGAGGCGACGAACATGAGGAAGTTCTCGTCGAGCACGTGTCCGCGGAGGACTCCCCTGAACGCGTCCAGGACGACGTCGTACCCCACGACGATGTAGCCGGCGAGGAACACCGGCAGCTGCATCCAGACCGGGGAGCCGAGGACCAGGTGCATAAGGAGGCCGGCGGCGAAGAGCACGCCGCCGGCGACCATCCTGGTCCCGAACATCTTCTCGTCCCCCTCCCCGTGGTCGTGGCAGCCGCAACCGCAGTTGCAGCCGCATCCGTCCCCGTCACATCCGCATCCCGACATCCTGAGCCGACCTCCCGTGTCCTCCGATGATCATGATATACCCTACGGGGGTATAGTTTCAAGGTGGTATAAACGGGTTGTGCCGCCGACAGTGCGTGCGAACCGCTTTCAACCCCCGACGCCATCCCTCCGGCATGGCGGACACTGTGCCGGATGAAGTGGCGGACGGACTCACGGCCCTGCAGCGCAGGGTGGTGGACAACGGGGCGAAGGTGCTCCTCCTGATCGAGGGGCGCAGCGGGAGGGTCATAGGGCGTGCGGTCAACGAGCTCATGAACCTGCTGGAGCCCAGGGGGACCACCTACACCCACTTCGTGCCGCACCGTCCGGAGGACCCCCGCGACGCCATGGCGTTCATGAACGCGGAGCCCGCGGACGGGGTCATCGCGCTGTACGACAGGTCGTGGTACGCCGCGGCCATGGTGTCCCACATGGGCGGAGGGGACGCGGACCGCTCCGTCGAGTACATACTGGCGTTGGAGAGGTACCTCGTGGACAACGGCGTCGTGCTGGTGAAGGTGTTCCTGGACGTCGACGAGGACGACATCGACGAGGTCGGTGGCAGGTTCGGATCCGGCGCGGCCGCCGGGGGGACGTTCCTCACCGACGACCACATAGGCAGGAAGGGGTTCGACAGGCGCTTCATGAGGAGGCTCATGGAGGCCACCGGCACCGACCACGCCCCCTGGGACGTGGTGGGGGCGGACGACATATCCGGTACGGTGACCGAACTCGCGGGGATCCTCCTACGCAGGGTGTCCGTGGGGATCGACGACCCTCCGGCCCCGTCCGGAGCAGGCATACGCGAGCTGTACCCGAACCCACGCGAGCACGCCGACCTGACCCTCACCGCCAGGGGCTACAGGTCGGAGCTGGCGAGGCTGTCCGGTCGCCTTCACGTGCTGCAGGAGAGGCTGGCCGCCTCGGACCGCTCCCTGGTCCTGGTCTTCGAGGGGTGGGACGCCGCCGGAAAGGGCGGGACCATCAGGAGGGTCACCAGGGCGCTGAACCCGCGCGGGTACAGGGCGATCCCGGTGGCCGCACCCGTCGGCGACGAGAGGGTGCACACGTACCTGTGGAGGTTCACGGGATCTCTCCCGTCCCGCGGTCACGTCACGATATACGACAGGTCCTGGTACGGCAGGATGATGGTGGAGCCCATAGAGGGCTTCTGCACCCCGGACGAGTACGCCCGCTCCGCGTCGGAGATCAACGGGTTCGAGAGGGCGATCACCGACTCCGGCGGCATCGTCCTGAAGTTCTGGATGGAGATCAGCCCGGAGGAGCAGCTCCGCAGGTTCGAGGCGAGGCGCGACGATCCGCTGAAGTCCTGGAAGATCACCGACGAGGACTGGCGCAACCGCGCCAGGTGGGACGAGTACTGCGAACACATCGACAGGATGATCGCGTCCACCAACACGCCGTCCGCACCGTGGACCGTGGTGGAGTCCGAGGACAAGAAGCACGGCCGCCTGAAGGTGCTCCGCACCATCGTGGAGGCCCTGGAGGCCGTCCTGGAGTGATTCGGCAATCGCCGTGACACCAGTACGACAATATTATATACGCTCTTCAGTTTGTACCGCCGATGGTCGACGAGTTCAAGCAGAAGATCGCCGGCGAGATTTCGCTGTCGCCTGATCCCGGCAAGACGATCAGGAAGTGGAGGGAGGAGTTCGGGCTCTCGCAGCACCAGCTCGCAGACGCCATGGGCGTCTCCCACTCCGTGGTCAGCGACTACGAGTCAGGCAGGAGGAAGTCCCCCGGCGTGACAGTGGTCAAGAAGCTTGTCGAGGCTCTCATAGAACTCGATGTTCAGAACGGCTCACCCGTCATACAGAGGTACAAGCCCGATGTGAAGCTGGATTGCATACTCGCCATGGACGAGTTCCCCGCGGGGATACCCGTGGAGAGGTTCATAGAGGCCCTCGGGGGCACCAACATGAACCCCGACAGGGTCCCGGTCAAGGCGATCCACGGCTACACGGTCCTGGACTCCGTGAAGGCGATCCTGAGCCTCGGTTCTGAGGACTACCTTAAGGTCTACGGTTGGAACATAGAGAGGGCGCTCATATTCACGAACGTCCACCTCGGCCGTTCCCCGATGATCGCGATCCGCGCACACCCCCTGACGCCCGCCATGGTCGTCTACCAGAGGCCCGAGCAGACCGACCAGCTCGCGATAAAGCTGGCCCGCCTGGAGGGCATACCCCTGGTCAGGACGGACCTGGACGTGCAGGAGATCGTGTCGAGGATGAACTCCCTCAAGGAGGAAATCTAATGGATGTTGGAATCGTAAGTTACGGAGCATATGTTCCCAGATACAGGATCAAACCCGAGGAGATCGGGAGGATCTGGGGTGTAGACGGGAAGGGGATGGGAAAGGGTCTGATGATCTATCAGAAATCCGTACCTTCGCCCGATGAGGACGTCGTCACAATCGCAACCGAGGCCGCCAGGTACATGATGGACAGGGTGCCCGAGGTGGACCCGAAGGACATCGGGGCCGTCTACGTGGGATCCGAGTCCCACCCCTACGCGGTCAAGCCCACCGCGACCATCGTCGCCGAGGCGATCAGGGCCACACCCGCCATGACCGCCGCCGACATGGAGTTCGCATGCAAGGCGGGTACCGCCGGCATCCAGGCCTGCATGGGTCTGGTCGGATCCGGAATGGTCAGGTACGGCGTCGCGATCGGTGCCGACACCTCCCAGGGGGCACCCGGCGACGCGCTCGAGTACTCCGCATCCGCAGGGGGCGCGGCCTACCTGATCGGTTCCGAGAAGGTCATCGCGAAGATCAACAAGACGCTCAGCTTCACCACCGACACCCCCGACTTCTGGAGGAGGGAGGGACAGCCCTACCCCCTGCACGGCGGAAGGTTCACCGGTGAGCCCGCCTACTTCAGGCATATCACGTCCGCGGCCAAGATGATGTTCGAGGCCATGGGCACCACCGCGGCGGACTACAAGTACGCCGTGTTCCACCAGCCCAACGGCAAGTTCCCCACCAGGGTCGCCGCCCAGCTGGGATTCACACCCGAGCAGATCGAGTACGGACTGCTCACGCCCAACATCGGCAACACCTACAGCGGGGCCGTCCCCCTCGGACTGGCCAACGTGCTGGACCACGCGGAGCCCGGTGACAGGGTCTTCGTGACCTCCTACGGTTCCGGAGCGGGAAGCGACGCCTTCGACATCACCGTCACCGACGAGATCCTCAACTACAGGAGGGACAACGCACCCCTCCTCGAGAAGGTCATGGCGGACCCCGTGTACATCGATTACGGAACGTATGCCAAGTTCAAGGGCAAGATCCTCATGTCGGAGTGATTAGGATGAGGGATGTAGCAATCATAGGAGTCGGAGTCACCAAGTTCGGTGAGCTCTGGAACAAGTCCTTCAGGGCCATCGGCATCGAGGCCGGCATGAAGGCGATGGAGGACGCGAACCTCTCCGGTAACGAGGTCGACGGCATCTTCGTGGGCAACATGTCCGCGGGACGCTTCATCAACCAGCAGCACATAGACGCGCTCATAGCGGACTACTCCGGTATGGCCACCAACCACGTGCCCGCGACCAGGGTCGAGGCCGGTGACGCATCCGGAGGAGTGGCGTTCAGGCAGGCGGTCATGGCGGTCGCATCCGGCATGAACGACGTGGTACTCGTCGGCGGAGCCGAGAAGATGACCGACCTGGACGACACGTCCATCAACGCCATCATGGACTCCACCGCGGACGCGGAGTGGGAGGCCGGCATGGGAGTGACCTTCGCCGGACTCCACGCGATGATCGCGCAGAGGATGATCCACGACGGAACCGCGACCCGCGAGGAGATCGCGTCCTTCGCCGTCAACAGCCACTTCCACGGCGCCCTGAACCCCAACGCGCAGTTCAGGAAGGCCATCACGCTCGACACCGTCCTCAGGTCCGGTCCCGTCGCCACGCCCCTCGGCATGTTCGACTGCGCCCCCATCTCGGACGGAGCGGCGTCCGTCGTGCTCTGCCCCCTCGAGGACGCGAAGAAGTACACGGACTCCTACGTCAAGGTCTCCGCCGTCGCGCAGGCCAGCGACACCCTGTCCCTCTCCCAGAGGGAGGACATCACCACCTACGGTGCCACCGTCGCGGCCGCCCAGAGGGCGTACCAGCAGGCCGGCATCACCGCGCAGGACATCCAGGTCGCCGAGGTCCACGACAACTACACCGTCGCAGGGATCATGGCCCTCCAGGACCTCGGGTTCTACAAGAGGGGCGAGGCCGGCAAGGCCGTCCTCGAGGGAAGGTGCCAGGTCGGCGCCGGTCCCGTCGCCGTCAACACGTCCGGAGGACTCAAGGCCCGCGGACACCCCATCGGTGCGACCGGTGTCGCGCAGATCGTGGAGATCGCGGAGCAGCTCAGGGGATCCGCCGACAAGAGGCAGGTGGAGAACGCGAAGTACGGTCTCGCGCAGAGCTCCGGAGGAATGGGCTCCGCGGTCACCGTCAGCATCATGGAGGCGATCTGATGTCCACAGTAGCAAGGGAGTGGAGGGAGATCCCCGGCAGGTACAACCTCGAGGGGACCAAGTGCGAGAACTGCGGGAGCATATTCTTCCCCGCCCGCGACTTCTGTCCGAAGTGCCGCAGGGCCGGTATCGGGAAGATCTCCAGGTACGACGTCTGCAGGAGGGGGAAGGTCTTCTCCTTCTCCATCGTCCACGACGCACCCGACTTCAACAACATGCTGAAGCCCTACGTCGTCGCGATGGTCCAGACCGACGACGGTGTGATGGTCTCCGCACAGCTGGTCGATGTGGACCTTGATAAGGTCGCCATCGGCATGCCCGTCAGGGCCGTCCTCAGGAAGCTCAGCGCGGACGGCGCCAGCGGGGTCATCCGCTACGGATACAAGTTCGTCCCCGACGAGTGATCGGGTCAAACGGGTGCCCGTGAGGGCACCCATTCCCACAAACACCCTTATCCCATTCTTCATGAACCGCGGCGCTGCCGTGTCCATCGACGATCCATCCATATCAATGAGAGAAAAAGGAAGTTAAGTGGTTTCCAGTCCGGCACCGCCGGGAACTCATCCGAGGTTCGGGTTCTCCTCGAACACCCTCTCCAGCTCCGCGGACATGCCGGAACCCTCGAACCCGAAGCTGCCGGAGACCGCCGAGTTGGCGATGAGCATGGACCTTGCGACGAACACCCCGAGGGGCGTGAGGCTGTAGAGCCTGACGAGCTTGCCGCTGGTGGAGTGGCTCATCGTGAGGATGCCCGCCTCGATGCACCTGTCGATGCACTCGCGCTGCTTCCTGTAGTGGGTGATGTCGTCGAGATCGGACTGCTTCACGGTCCCCTCCCTCAGGATACGGGTGAGGATCGGGAAGATGAACGGAATGTTGTAGATCGAACCGCTAGTGCTGTCCATGCACCTACATGAGTCAGTCCCATAAAAATCATTTTTCTGTGGGAAATTCAAATCTTTGAGTCCAGGTCATTGTTCTGACGAATCAACAACATACTTATACACAGTAAACCATGTGGTTGATGTGACGGCAGTTGCCGTAGGATAGATCACATGTTCGATGATGTCCGTGAGAGGAGGTTCGTGGCGGTGGCGGTCGTCGCCGTGGTCGTCTCAGCGGGTGCCTGGTACCTGCACGACAGGAACGGGGGTTCCCTCGACCTCTCGGACACCGAGGTGAGGATAGTCATCTCGGGTTCCATGGACGGCGAGCCCAGGGAGGGGTACGAGATAGAGACCATCCCGGTCCGCAGCATGGTGTTCATATCGAAGGTCCCGACGGACCCCGAGGGGAGGGACAGGTTCCACTCATCCCTGGAGGTCGGGGACGTGCTGACGTTCGACTACACGCACCCCGTGTCCCGCGAGGACATGGTGGTCACCCACAGGATAGTGGACATACAGTCCACGGGATCCTCGTACACCTACACGCTCAAGGGCGACTCCATCGCGGACGACCCCACCAACGGGTCGGTGCAGGTGGTGACGTCGGACTCCGGCGACATAATCGGGAGGGTCACGGGAGTGGCCCCGCTGCTGGGGGCGCTGACGGTGTTCGTGTCGACCACCGCCGGCAAGGTGGCGCTGGTTCTGGTGCCCTGCATCCTGCTGATCGCCTCGGAGGCGGTGAACATAGTCCGCATCGTGAGGAACGGTGATGAGGATCCCGTGCCGACGGTGTCGGACACGGGCGGGGTGTCGGGAGGGACGGTGACGATCACAGGGTCCCGCTTCGGCGACCTCAGCGAACGCATATTCAGGAGGCTCGAATGATGACGGTCTCAAATGGCCGCAGGATCGCGGCCCTGGTTGTGGTCGTCCTGCTCGCGGGTGCGGGACTGCTCGTACTGCTGTACCCGCACCAGACCGACGTGTCGTACGAGGGGTCCGGTTCGGTGACCCCCGACGAGGGGACCGGCTCGGTCCTGTTCCCGTTCACCTTCGATGCGGTCCCCGAGGACGGATGGGAGGTCTCCGACGTCCACATCCACGGGGGATCCGTGTCCGTGGACGGCGACACCGTCACGGTGTCCCCGGACCCGTTGTTCTTCGACATGATACGCGTGCACGTGGTGTTCTCCGAGACCGACGTCCCGGAGCCGCCGGTCGTGACGCACACCGTCACGGTCACGCACACATCCGGTGGAAACGTCTCGCCCTCGGGGACCGTCACCGTCACCGACGGTGGTTCCCTGGT
>JAFTYV010000050.1 GCA_017461225.1 Candidatus Methanomethylophilaceae archaeon | reverse complement strand
GAGCACTCGTACCAGGCGTTCATCACCGGGATGCTGATGGTCCTAAACCGCAGATACTCGGTGAAGGCGGATTTCGAGGAGGGGAACGGCCGCTACGACATAAGGTTGGAGCGCAGGTATGGGAACTTCCCGAACATCGTCATCGAGGTCAAGCGCATACCAATCGATTCATCCGAAGACCTGGCGGCATCTTCCGCGAAGAAGGCTTTGGAACAGATAAAGGACAGGGACTACCTCCATGGTCTCACCGGCCCGACATTCATCTACGGGGTGGCGTTCCGCAACAAGAGACCGACGGTCCTGTCGGAGAGGATGGATCTGTGACTCTGGATGCATCGGCTTCGGTACGCGGTTGCGTTCTTGCTATCACATACGTCTAAGTTTCAGTCATCCGTCGATCCTGTGTTGGATGGTCCGATGTCAATCGATGCGGCATACCACAATGTGGCCAGTGCCGTGGCCTACAATGTATTTTGAATCCGTAAATATCCAATGATTGTAATGCATTAAATACAGTTGGATTAATCATCCAACAATGAGCGAATGCAACCCACCTGTGGAGGATGTTGAATCGATCAAGGAGGGTTACAGGAAGTACCTTCTCAGGAAGACCCTGTTCATAGTGGGTTGTTGCATAATCGTCTTCGCATTGGCAGGTGTGGCCTGCACCCTCGGGAACCGCGACATAGGGTTCCTCGAGGTCTACCAGATAATATGGGAGCATATCCAGGGCGTTTCATACGAGCCGGGGAGTCCCGAATGGTGGGACGACTACTCGGTGGTCAACATACGTCTGCCGAGGATAGTCATGGCCATCATAGCCGGTATGGGTCTGGCGATCGGAGGGGTGGCGATGCAGAGTATTATGTCCAATCCCCTGGCGGATCCCTACACCACTGGAATATCATCCGGAGCCTGCTTCGGTGCGGTCACCGCTCTCATCATGGGCTTCTCCTTTTCGAGCATCCTCGGTCAGTACGGAATCGTGACCAATGCGTTCGTCTGCAGTCTGGTCCCCGCCCTGGCCATGATATTCATATCCAGGATATCCCGCACGTCACCTGCGACGTTGATCCTGGCCGGAACGGCCCTGTCGTACATATTCAACGCCCTGACGACGCTCATAATGATCACGGCGGATGACGAGAAGCTTCAGACCGCCTACCTCTGGCAGATAGGTTCGTTCGAGGATGCGATGTGGTCGGAGATCCCGTTGATGTTGGTCGTCACGGTCATCGGATCCATATTCCTGATCTTCACCGCTAACAAGCTCAACCTGCTGATTCTAGGTGATGAGAGCGCCAAGAGCCTCGGATTGGATGCTTCCAAGTACCGTACACTGTGCCTCATCGCCCTGTCCGTCGTAACGGCATCCGTCATCAGCTTCACGGGGATCATCGGTTTCGTCGGACTCGTGGTCCCGCACATCGTGCGCATGATCCTGGGTTCCGACAACAAGTTCCTCGTGCCCGCATCAATGGCCCTGGGGGCGGTGGTGCTTCTGGCAGCCGACCTGGTGGGCCGTACGCTGACGGAGGTGGGCGAGTTACCGGTCGGGCTCATCATGTCCTTCATCGGCGGTCCGGTCTTCCTGTATATCATCCTACGTCAGAAGAAGGGCTACGGGGAGGTGTTCTGATGGCGGACCGTGTCAAGGACAGGTCCGACATGCGGCTGGTGGAGTACAGCGAGATCCGCTTCAAGTATGGGTTGCAGGTCCACAAGAAGGTGCTCTTCACGGTACTGTGTCTGGCACTCGCCGTCGTGGGAGTCGGTGTGACGCTGTCTGTCGGCAAGTTCGACATAGGCTTCCTCGAATCGTACATCATCATATGGAACCATCTGATGGGTGTGGAGCCCACCACCCTGATGGGTGAGACCAAGGACTTCATAGTATGGGACCTCAGGCTCCCGCGTGCGATAATGGCGCTCTTCGTGGGTGCCGCCCTTGCCGTGGGGGGAGTGGTCATGCAGGGTGTGATGAGGAATCCCCTCGCGGACCCCTACACCCTGGGAGTGTCCTCCGCGGCATCCCTCGGGGCCACGCTCTGCATAGTCCTGGGTTTCTCCCTCGTACCGGGACTCACGAAGTCCGCCGGGACGATGGTCAACGCGTTCATATTCTCGATGATTCCCATAGTCGCGATAACGCTGATCACCAGGTTCAAGAAGACCACTCCAACGATGATGATCCTCTCCGGTATCGCGATCATGTACGTGTTCAGCGCGACCACCCAGCTCATCATGCTCTACGCCGATCCTGACAACCTGGCGGACGCATACTCCTGGTCCGTCGGCACACTCGGGAAGTCCTCCTGGGAGAACCTCCCGGTCGTCATCGCGGTCACCGTGGTCGGGATGGCCCTGGTCTCCATGATGGGGAAGCAGCTGAACATTTTATCCGCAGGGGACAAGATCTCCACGACACTGGGTGTCGACACCGGGAGATGCCGTGTTCTGCTGATGCTTTTAGTCTCAATAACAACGGCCACTGTGGTCAGCTTCACCGGAACGATAGGTTTCGTGGGTCTGGTGGCTCCGCACGTGGTCAGGTTCTTCATAGGTTCTGACAACAGGTACGTCATCCCCGCCTCGGCTTGCCTGGGGGCACTGCTCCTGGTCTTGGCCGACTGCGTCGCCAAGGAGGCCGGGGCGACGGGACTGCCCGTAGGGGTGATAACGGCCCTCATTGGAGGTCCGCTGTTTATAGCGCTGTTGATCAGACAGAGGAGGAAGGTTTGGAACTGATCCAACAAGGAAGGTAATCTGATGAACAGGAACCAGATCATTGCCATCGCGGCCGTCATAATCCTGGCGGTCGCCGGAGCGGCGGTCGTCCTCGTCACCAGTGGTGACGACGGACCGTCGGACATGGACACTACGGGACGCCTGATGGTGTACGGGAACGCGACCAACGACGACTACCTCGACAACGAGGATGTGAAATGCCTCGAGGATATCATCTCCTCGGGAACATGGGACAAGGAGGCGAGTCCCCTCGCCGACGCCGACCAGGACGGCTCCATCACCGAGGCCGATGTGGACATGGTCAAGAGACTCGTCAACGGGGAGTCCATGACTGTTTACTACAACGGGTACTCCGGCGGGGATCCTGCCATCTGCAAGGTGAAGTACCCCATCGTCAACTGCGTCGTGGCGGGAACCAACCCCGCAATGATCCTCAAATCCATCGGATGCCAGGATCTTGTGGTGGGATACGCGCTCGGAACCTCTCCCGACACCGTGTACTTCTCCGACATCATCGCCAACGGTGAGGCCGTCAGCGACAGCATCCTGAAGGTCGACGAGGAGATCTTCTCCGAGCTCGGAACCAGAACCATCATCACCCAGGACTCCGCGTCCTACATCAAGAACGAATCGACATTCGTACTCTCCGGTGCCGACGTCGTCCGCATCGCCGCATCCAACACCCAGGACTCCCTTAGCAGTGCCATCACACTCGGGTTCCTCATGCAGAGAGAGGAGAGTGCACAGGCATACGCCAAGTACTGCGACGACCTCCTCGCCGACATCGAGAAGAAGCTGGAGGAGGTGGATGAGAAGGTGACCTCCCTGAGCGTCACCATGAGCAACTCCGTCGGTGGAACCACCTCAGACTACTACGATGCGACGACCCGTGCTGGTTCCATCAACATCGCCGATTGGAACACCACCACCCAGAAGTACGAGGAGGGTGCGGAGTGGATCCACCAGTACCCCGCCCAGTTCATCATCCATGCACGTACCCTCGGATACGGGGAGATCGACATCCAGAAGACCTGGACCTCTAACGGGGAATTGTTCTCCGACACCCACGCGTACAAGAACGGGAACTACTACATCCTGAACGGCAACATACCGGTCCACCTCAGGGTCGCCTACATGGCCGAGATCTTCTACCCCGACATCTTCGGTGAGGGTTACGGGGACAAGGCGCACCAGGAGTACGTCGACGAGTTCCTCGACAACCTCAGTGGGAAGTACGACGTGTCCGAGCAGTTCGTCGGAGTCATCTCCGCATCGGATGTGAGCTGATTGAAACAGGGCCATACGGCCCTCCCTTTCCAGGTGAGGTAAAATGAGGATTGAGATCAAGGATCTGGGTTTCGGTTATTCCGACATCCCAGTTTTGAAGAACATAAACCTGGATCTGAACAACCCCCAGTTCATTTCCATTCTCGGACCCAACGGTGTCGGCAAATCGACGTTGATCCACTGCCTCAACAAGATCTTGTCCCCATCCAGCGGAACCGTCCTGGTCGACGGAAAGGAGGTGTCGGAGTACACCCTCAAGGACATGGCGAAGAAGATCGGGTACGTCCCGTACACATCGGGGGACTCGTTCCCGTTGAGCGTCATAGATACGGTCCTGATGGGCAGGCACCCCCACAGCAACAGGCGTTCCAACGAGGCGGACCTGGAGAAGGTGTACGAGATTCTGAGGAAGCTGAAGATGACGCATCTCGCCCTCAGGTCGTTCGACGAGTTGTCGGCCGGCCAGCATCAGAAGGTCATGCTCGCACGCGGACTCGCTCAGGAGCCGGAGATACTCCTCCTGGACGAACCCACGTCGAACCTCGACATCAGACACCAGATGGATGTCACCCGTATGCTGCGCAACCTGTCCCACACCCAGGGCATAATGGTGATTATGATCAGTCATGACATAAACATCGCCGCCAGGTACTCCGACAGTATCATCCTGATGAAGGACGGGACCGTGTTCGACGTCGGGACCCCCGAGGAGGTCCTGACCGAGGGGAACATAATGGAGGTTTACGGTGTGGAGTCCAGGATAATAACCGAGGATGGACATCCGCACATAATCCTGAAGGACAACATCCCGGATGAGGAGACGTTGTGGGACCCCTCGGAATCATCCTGCACCATGCCGAACACGGGATGTCTTAAAGGTTAATTACAGGGAGAAGGTTACTCGTAGCATGTGTGGGAACGATTACAGCGGCCACTCCCTCGTCATCGGGAGGTTCCAGCCGTTCCACAACGGTCACATGGACGTCATCCGCAAGTGCGCGTCGGAATCCGACCATCTCGTGATAGGTATCGGAAGCGCACAGTACTCCCACTACCCCTCGGACCCCTTCACCGCCGGTGAGAGGTACCTGATGATACAGAACTCGCTCAGGGACGAGGGCATAGACAACTACAGCATAGTCCCCATGGAGGACCTGAACAGGTTCTCGGTGTGGGTCGCCCACGTGGTCTGCATGGCACCCCCGTTCAGGGTGGTGTACTCCAACAACCCCATGACCAAGCGCCTCTTCGAGGAGTCCGGCTTCGAGGTCAGGAACTCCCCCCTGTACAACAGGGAGGTGTACTCCGGTACGGAGATCCGCCGCAGGATCGTCGCCGGGGAGGAGTGGCGCTCGCTGGTCCCCGCCGCGGTGGCACAGGTCATCGACGACATCGACGGGGTCGGCAGGATGGTGGACATCTCCGGGGGCAGGGACAGTGCACCGATCTGAGGCCGAGGCGCTGATCGGTTCGCTGTCGTCGCGCGGTGCGACCGCGTCGACCGCCGAATCATGCACCGGGGGCCTCATAGGTGCGTCCGTGACGGACGTCCCGGGTTCCTCGTCGGTATTCATGGGCGGTGCCGTCACGTACTCCAACGACGCGAAGGTGCGCGTCCTGGGCGTCGACCCGGACACCCTGGCGGAGCACGGTGCGGTCAGTCCGCAGGTGGCGCGCCAGATGGCCACGGGCGCTGTGCGTGTTTTCGGTAGTGATTACGCCGTGGCGGTGACCGGGATCGCGGGTCCCGGGGGTGCGACGGAGACGAAGCCCGTGGGACTGGTGTACATCGCCGTCGCCCACGGTCCGCGCACGGTGGTATCGGGATTCAACTTCGGCGGGGACAGGTCGGAGGTGCGTTCATCGACGGTCCGCGAGGCCCTGCTCATGCTCACCGACATGGTGGAGGGAAGGTTATGATAGGAAGGTTCGACAGGCAGCTGCCGGTTTTCGGCGAGGAGGGACAGGAGAGGATAATGTCGGCGAGGGTCGCCATCGCGGGATGCGGGGGACTCGGCGTCAACGTGATAACGCAGCTGGCGATAGCCGGTGTGAGCAACTTCGTGCTCGCGGATCCCCAGGCCCCGGACATAACCAACCTGAACCGCCAGTTCATCTACACGGCCGCGGACTACAGGCCGAAGGCGGAGGTCGCGGCACAGTGGATCCTCGCCCTCAACCCCCTCGCGGACATCGAGGTGCACAACGAGCCCGTGACCGTCGACAACCGTGCCATATTCGCCGGATGCGACATCATCGTCGACTGCCTCGACAACTTCGCTTCCAGGATGGTCCTGTCCGACCTTTCCGAGGAGATGGGCGTCCCGCTCGTCCACGCGGGCGTGACGAGGACGGAGGGTCAGATAGCGGTCTGCATCCCCGGTTCCACACCGAGCCTCAGGGACATGATCGGTACGATGACCGATCCGGAGGGTGTGACGCCGTCCGTGGGTGCCGCTGTGTCAGTGATCGCATCCATGGAGGCGCTCGAGGTCCTGAAGGTCATATCCGGCATGGGAACGGAGACTGCGGGGAAGCTCGTCACGGTGGACATGTCCACATGGGATGTGGAGTCCACATCGTTCTGAGAACAATCAATGGTAAGATGGGGGCACAGCCCCCCGTTCCACCATGGGGATGCACACCGATCCGAAGCGGTCGATGATGCCCCGACGACACGATCCGGACACCCCAATCATCTTGTCGCGACCATGGTCGTTTCCCCTTCCGCTTCTCCATAATCGCAACGAGAACGGGGTTCCCATGACGGATCCCGGGACCCGCCATGGGTCAAATCGTTTGGGGGTTCAGAACCAGACCTTCTTGGCTCCCTTTATCAGGAGTATGATGAAGATCGGTCCGCCGATGATGGATGTGATGACACCCACAGGCATACCCGTCATGGAGATGGTCTTGGCCAGGCAGTCCGCACCGATGAGGATGAGGGACCCCAGCGCCGCCGAGCACGGTATCAGGTAACGCATGTTCGAACCTACGAACACCCTTGCGATGTGCGGCGCGACTAGTCCCATGAAACCGATGGTCCCGGTGAAACTGACCATGATCGCCGTCATGATCGCTATCAGCAGCAGGCAGATGATGCGCAGGGGTTTGGCCCACACGCCCATCGTGGATGCGCTGCGGTCGCCTGCGGTCATGATGGTCACCTGGTTGGAGACCAGCAGCAGCAACACGCTGATGACGGTCACCGATCCGGCGACGAACCATATGTTGTCCCAGCTGGCGCTCCCGAGGGTACCGACGGACCATATGTAGGCCTCCTCGACGCTCTCAGGGTCCGCCACGAACATCATGAGCGATGTCGCGGCGCGGAAGACGTACATGATCGCGATACCGGCCAGGATCATCGTGGTGGGGGTGATGTGCTTGTGCTGGGATATCAGAACGATCGCCATCGTGGGTATCATCGACAGGATCAGCGCGTTGGTGGTGGTCGCGAGGGTGTAGTTGTCCAGGGACAGCAGGGAGATGCCCATGGTGAAGAACATCACCGCTCCCAGGGACGCACCCGAGGCCACTCCCGTGGTGTACGGGTCCGCCAGCGGGTTGCGCATCAGCGCCTGCATCACGGCACCGCCGACGGCCAGCCCCGCTCCGACGAACAGCCCCATGATCGCACGGGGCACGTTGTACTCCCATACGACCAGGTCGTGGATCTCGTTGTCCACGGATGTCCCGGAGAGGTGTGCCTTCAGGATCTCCCATGTCGCCTCGAAGGACAGGTCCCCGATCTTGGACAGGAATATCGAGAAGAACGCCGTGAGGACCGCCAGCACCAGGAACACGATGGTGAGCGACACCTTCCTGCTGTTCGAACGGTAGTAGACGTTCTCATCGAACATCTCGGGGGACATCAGAACACCTCCCCGTAACCCTTCTTCTTCCTGACGATCATGTACAGGAAGATGGGTGCACCTATCATCGAGATGATCAGTCCCACGCGCAGTTCGCCGGGGTAGATCAGGACACGGGACAGCAGGTCGGCGAACAGGACGAACAGCGAACCCAGCATCATGGATGCCGGCATCACGAACTTGTTGTCTCCTCCCAGCAACATCCGCACCAGGTGCGGTGCCACCAGTCCGACGAAACCTATGACTCCGACGAAACTGACGAGGGATGCGACGAGGAACGCCACGATGAGCATGCAGAGCGTCCTGAACTGGTCGACGTTGAGCCCCAGGCTCTTCGCACTGCTGTCCCCGAGGGACAGGAGGTTGAGGTTCTTGCTGGAGTACATCAGGAACGCCGAACCGACGATTGTGAGGATCATGGGTATGTAGCACCTCTCCCAGGTCATCCCGTTCAGGGTACCGATCTGCCAGAGGTAGGCCTCCTTGAGGGTGTCCGCATCCGCAGTCATCATTATCGTGGTCTCCAGTCCGCTGAAGATGTAGGACATCGCCACACCGATCAGGATCGTCGTCGCCGGACTGAGGCGGACTATGCTGGACAGGAGGACGATGATCATCGCTGGGATCAGACCGCCCACGAAGGCGTTGGTCACGACCCCCATGGATCCCATGACGCTGGAGAGGGAGAACCCCGTGACTATGGCCGCCACGGCACCGAAGCAGGCACCGTCGGAGATACCGACGGTGTACGGATCTGCCAGGGGGTTGTTCATGAGGCTCTGCATCGCCACACCGCACACGGCTAGTCCGCATCCGACGAGGATGCCCATGACGATACGCGGCACGTACGTGTTCCACAGGACGTAGTCGTCGAACCAGGCATCGGACCTGAACGGGTACTCCGTGCCCAGGATGTGGTTGATTATGTACTCGTAGCACTCCAGGAACCCTATGCCGCGACCGTTGATGGTCAGGGAGAACCCGGCCACGAGGATGACTCCGAGGGTGCAGAATGCGATGAAGATCAATCTGCGTTGGACATGGTGGGTGTACTGGACCTCTATGTCTTCTCCTCCGGACATGGGATCACCCGTTCATCCCGGAGGTGGTGACGCCGCTGACAGTGGATCCCTCGGGTGTGGCCGCATCCTCCTCGGAGAACCCGTGGTCCCTGATCATCATATGGGGGCGTCCGTCCGAGAGGACCACGTCCGTGTCCACGCCGTAGACCGCCTTCACGCTCTCGGGGGTGATGACGTCCACGGGTTTCCCGACCGCGTATATCGTACCCTCGGACATCATGATGATGTTGTCGGAGTACTTCGCGGCGATGTTCAGGTCGTGGCTGATCATGATGACGACGATCCCGCGCTTGACGGACAGCTGCTTCAGCAGCCTGATGACGTCCATCTGGTGCCTGATGTCCAGGTTGGCGGTGGGCTCGTCCAGGAGGAGGATCTCCGGTTCCTGTGCGAGTCCGCGTGCCAGCATGACCCTCTGGTGCTGTCCTGCGGACAGCTCGTTGAAGGGCCTCATGGCGAGCGGGGTTATGTCCATCATCTCCAGGACCTCCTTCACCACCTGCATGTCGTCGTGTAGCGACTTCCACTTGCGGTGGGGGTTCCTGCCCATGAGGATGGTGTCGACCACGGTCAGGGGGAACGTGTCGTTGGCGGAGTACGGTACGTACCCCATCTTCTTCGCCAGCTCCTTGACCTTGTACTCCTCCACGTTGACGTCGTCCACCATGACCGTCCCCTTCCTCGGGGTGAGGATGCGGTTCATGCAGTGGATCAGTGTGGATTTGCCGACCCCGTTGGGGCCGATGATCGAGATGAGCTGCGGGTTGCGTATGTCGATGGTGACGTCCTTCAGGATGAGTTCCCCTGAGCCGTATGCGAAGTCCACACCATCGACCGTTACGGATTGCATGTTATCGATAAGTGGGTGGGGGTGATCCCCCACGGTTTCAGGCGACGGACCACCAGCTGTTGTGTTCGGTCACATCCCAGTCGGAACCCTCGATGAACTGGTCGAAGTACTTCTGGTGGATCTTGTCGGCCCAGCCCTCGTCGAAGCACTCGGGGTTGAGGAGCTCGGCCATGTAGGCGACCCTCACGGGGGTGGGGCAGAGACCGTTGATCAGGTAGTACTTCCCGTCCTTGTACGCGGAGGTGTTCTCGAAGTACTTGCGGTACTTGTCGAGGTCCGCGGTGGAGGGCTCGGACTCGTAGGTGAGGGATTTGAAGTGGAACATGTACTCGCTCTGGTACTTGGGGTCCAGGAGCCAGGTGTCCCCGACGTTGAACTTCTTGGTCTTGTCCTCCCAGTCGGCGAGGTTGTTGCCGCCTGCGATGATGGTCGCGGCGTAGTAGTCGGACAGCGTACCGCTGACGGAGTTGCTCATGGTGGCGCACATGACCGTGGTCTCGCCGAACTTGTCGCCGAGGTTCTTCTCGATCGTGTCGTACAGGTCCTCGCAGTAGTCGTAGTAGTCGTTGGCCCTGTCCTCGTCACCGGTGAGGATACCGATGGTGGAGATGACACCCATGGTCTCGAACGCACCCGTGAGGTTCATCTCGAGGACGTCGACACCCCAGCTCTGGAGGGTTTTGATGTTGTCGTCGGACATGGCGTCCTCCTCGATGATGGCGGTTCCGAAGTCGAGCTTGGAGAGCTCGTCGAAGTCGGCGGCGGTGTTGTCACCGGAGAGGGCGAGGATCTTGCCCTGGTCGATGTAGCTGTAGAGCGTCTTGTCCATGACGCGGTCGATGGTGGATCCGACGTAGGCCGCGACCATGATGTCCTCGATACCGAGGACGGCGGTCATGACCCTGCTGTTGGTTCCCCCGGTGACCATGACCTTGGTGACGGGGAACTGGACGCTGATGATGTCCCCGTTGACATCGAGGACGTTGACCCTCATGTTCTTCCTGTCGATGATGTCCTCGGTCATGGACACATCCTTCTCGTCGACGGTGCCGTCGCAGTTGGCATCGGCGAACGGGTAGTCGGCGGCATCGTACTCTCCGGCTATGATCGCCTCGATGAGTTCGATGTCCCTGCTGTCCACTTCGCAGTCCCCGTCGGCGTTCCCAAACACGGCCCCCTGGTCCCCGGCCTCTGCGAATGAATCATCGTCACTCATGAGGGCGGAGATCGCGAAGGCACCTGCCGCGGCCACGATGATGACCACGGCGAATATCGCAATAATCTTCTTGGACTCCATACCAATCAGTGTTGGATGATTAATCCAATGTCTATTTAATTCGTTGGTGTTGCATCCAATATATATAGGACGTTGTGTCCGTGGACATCCAATGACGTAAAATCAACATGAAACTCAATTCCTATCGTCCACATACCGGCACAGCCGCATGGTCACACGGTCCCCCTGCCACACACCGTCGCGGTCCGCGGCGGCACCCGTACCGGTCCCCGGGGGTCCCCGCCATGCGATTAGGTAAATACGCAGGAGCGTTCCGGGTAGACATGGAGCACATCATGACCGGGAAGGTCAAGGAGGTCTACAAGGTGGACGACGACACGCTCGAGTTCGCCTACACGGACAACATCTCGGTTTTCGACAAGATCATCCCCTCGCAGGTCCCCCACAAGGGAGCGACGCTCTGCAGGACCGCGAAGTACTGGTTCAACCTCCTCACCAAGGAGGGCATCAACAACCACTACCTGAGCGAGCCCTCCCAGAACACCATGAGGGTGAAGAGGGTCGACATCATCAGGGACTACGACAAGATCGACACCACGACCACCAACTACCTGATCCCCCTCGAGGTCATCTGCAGGTACTACGCCGCCGGTTCCCTCCTGGACAGGATCAAGTCCGGGAAGGTCGCGGTCGAGGACCTCGGTTTCCCCGCGGGTCACGAGGTCGTACGCGGCGAGAGGCTCCCCACGCCCTTCATCGAGTTCACCACGAAGCTGGAGGAGCACGACATGAACCTCACCGAGGCCGAGGCCAAGGAGATGGCCGGACTCACCGACGCCGAGATCCAGGAGATCAAGGACACCGTCCTCAGGGTCGATGCCATCATCGAGAGGGAGGCCGGCAAGCGCGGGCTCATCCACTGCGACGGCAAGAAGGAGTTCGCCTTCGACAAGGAGAGGAGGCTCATGGTCATCGACACCTTCGGCACCCTCGACGAGGACCGCTGGTGGGACGCCGACGAGTACGCCAGGGGCAACATCGTCGAGCTCTCCAAGGAGTTCGTCCGCCAGTACTACCGCGAGTCCGGTTACCACAAGGCGCTCTACGACGCACGCGACGCGGGCGCCGAGGAGCCCGACATCCCCGCGCTCCCCCAGGACATCGTCGACCGCGTGAGCAGGCTCTACGTCGACATGTACGAGAGGATCACCGGGGAGACCTTCTGAGGGGGACCCCTCAGAACAGGTCGACCGAAACCATCTTCGCCCCGAGGGGGCACTCCAGATCGCCCTTCACGGCGGTCACGGAGTACTTCCCACCATCCCTCTTGCCCACCGCGTGGCAGAGGTGGTGGTTGGGGCACCCTATGTTCTCGCACTTCGACTCCTGGAAGGTTATGACGCTGCCCTCGATGGCGAGCTTCTTCGGGACGGCCGCGGCCGTGGGGACCTTCTCGACGCTGACCGCCGTGACGGAGTCCCCGTCGAACTCGTGACAGTCGTGCTGCTGCGACCTGACCTCCACGACCCTGTACTTGGATCCCGGTTCCAGGTTGAAGCACACCCCCTTGAGCCTGCAGTCCTTGCATTCGGTGAGCGGTCCCATGTAGTAGAACTCCCTGCCGACCTCGGCATGGGCCTTTCCGAGCAACGTTATAAGTGCCATTGAATCACCTCAGATCACACCAGTGCTGCGGGCGACCGTCTCGGCCACCTGCTCGCTGATGCCCTTGTCGCCCAGGATCGTGAACCTGTCGGTCCTTATCTCGTGGGCGTGCACCATCGCGTCGATCAGCTCCTCGTCGCTCAGCCCGAGCTGCGCCGCCGTGGTGGGGGCGCCTATGATCTCGAGCGTGTCCCTGATCTGCTGCCAGTCCCCTCCGTGGAGGTACATGGTCAGGATCGATGCGACCCCGCACTGTTCACCGTGAAGGGCCCTTCCGGGGCATCTGAGGTCGATCATGTGCGATATCATGTGCTCGGCGCCGCTCGTGGGTCTGGAGCTGCCGGCCAGGCACATGGAGAATCCTGAAATAATGATGGGTTTGATCGCGTGCCAGACGCTCTCCTCGAGGTTGGGCTTGATGAGCCCGCAGTCGTCGAGGATGGACTCCGCGGCCATCCTGGAGAGCGCGTACGCGGATCTGCTGAACGGGACGTTCCTGAGCCTCCTGGCGAAGTCCCAGTCGCGGAGGGCCGTCAGGTTGGACAGGACGTCGGCGCATCCGGACGCCAGCAGGCGGTAGGGGGCCTTCGCGATGACGCCGGTGTCGGCGACGACGCCCATGGGGGATGCGGACGTGACGGACTTGGACCCCATGTTGGACTTGAGCGAGGCCCTGTTGGACGTGATGCCGTCGTGGGCAGCGGACGTGGGGACGCTGATGAAGGGCAGGTCGAGCTCCTTGGACACGATCTTGGCGGTGTCGATCTTGCTGCCGCCCCCGACCGCTATTATGAACCTGGATCCGAACTCGCGGACCTGGTCCTCCGCCTTGAGGACGTTGTCCGTGGTGGCGTCGCCGACCAGGCACACGTCGATGTCGTAACCGTCCATGTGGTCCCTCACCGCGTTGCCCGCGGCCTCCATGGTGTTCCTACCCGCGATTATGGTCCCGACACGGTCGGAGTGCAGTCCGGAGCAGACGGTCCTGACCTCCCCGAGCACATCGTGGCCCGCAACGACGTTCCTGGGGAACTCAACCATCTTGGCCTTCTCGAAAATATCCATATGCATCCCTGGGACGGTGAAAGGCGTCGGTGCCTATATAGAATGGTGCATTGACCGGCCGGACGGGGGACATCTAACTATATCCATATGCCGTATCGGGATGCATGCCGAGAGCCCTGATAGTGTGCGGTAGCGCCAGACCCGACGGGGTCACCATGTGCATGTGCACGTCCGCGGGGGAGCACCTCGCGTCCATGGGATACGACGTGGAGACGGTCCTGCCACACACGATGGACCTCCGCCACTGCACGGACTGCGGCGCATGCGCCGGCGGACCGTGCGTGATCGACGACGACATGGACCGCGTCTACGGGCTGTTCCGCGAAGCGGACCTCCTGGTCCTGACATCCCCCGTGCACTTCAGCGGTCCCTCGTCGCTGATCAAGACGTTCCTGGACCGCTTCCAGCCCTACTGGTACGACCGTGACCTCCCGCACCCCGCGGGGGTCGTCGCCCTCCTGTGCGGAGGTGGACCGGAGCCCAGGTTCGACAACACCGTCTCGATCCTCAGGGCGTTCTCGATAACCACGCGCATGGACTGGCTGGGGCACATGGGGTTCCCGGACACCGACCGTGTCGGTTCGGACGGCGCCCCGGAGGCGGTCCGTTCGTTCCTCGATTCCGTCCTCAGACCCTGAAGGGCACTACCCTGGTGGGGAACCCGAGGGCGTCCGTGCGGCCGGAACCAGTGAACGGTACCGCGGACGGGTAGTCCTCGCGCACCAGCTCCCACTCGTGGAGCGGCAGGGAGTCGTCGGTGTCCAGGACGCAGGTCCTGTAGAACCCGAGGTCCGACAGGTCCTCCAGCACGCGGGTGACCCGGTCCGTGCCCCCGCGCCTCGTCACGCACCTCCCCCTCACGACGTACACCACGTGGATCAGGCAGTCCGACACGCTGTGCATGTCCTCCAGCTCCGCATCCGATGCGGTGGTGTGGTACGGTGCGAGGACCATCTCCGCACTGGTGTTGAACGCGTCGAACAGGTCCTCGACGAACTCGATGTGCGTCATGAACCATATGTCCGCACCGCGGACCCTCATGCCCTTGAGCACCCCCTCGGTGAACGTCCTCCTCCGGAGGCTCTCGCAGTCGACGACGACGGCCGGCGCCCTGGCCTCGCGCACGGTGCCCGCCGACGTCGCCTCCCCGAACGGCGACCACCTGTCGCCGGTCACCGGGAGGGTCCCCTCGAAGCGGTGGTCGGTGACGACCATGGAACCGTCGCGGAACGACGTGAAGAACGCGGGCACATCCATGTACGGTGTGAACGACCGCATCTTATATGGCACTTAACTTCCCCGAGCATCCCGGCAACCGTAATATATCACCTAACTCGGACTACACACCGAGGTTAGAAATGTCCAGAACATACGTCTGTGCCAAGTGCGGACCCGCTGTCGAACTCATCTTCAAGGGAGGATGCCTCCCCAAGTGCTGCGGGGAGCCGATGCAGCCCGTGGAGGCCAAGACCGAGGACTACGTCAAGGAGAAACACGTCCCCTACATCGAGAAGGTCGACGGCGGCGTGCTCGTCAAGGTCGGCAAGGAGACCGCCCACCCCATGGCGGACGACCACTACATCATCTACATCCAGATCTGCGCCGACGGCGTGCTCATGAGGAAATACCTCAAGCCCGGCGACGCACCCGAGGCGTTCTTCAGGACCGATGCGGCGGAGATCACCGCATGGGAGTACTGCAACAAGCACGGCCTCTGGAAGTCCAACCAGTGAACCGTCGCAACGGGGTCCGCGGCCCCGTGGACCGTCCCCCGGTGCGGTGCCGACCGTGCCGGTGACGGTCCCTTCGACAACTAGTTATTATTACTTTCGCCCCCGGGAGCCTCCGGCGTACGGATCCGACGTCCACCCGGACGGTCCGGTCATCGGTACCGCCCGTACCTCCCCGGGGGATACCCCATTTAAATACGACTACCCCATCCCACGGTCGTGGTAAATGGTTCGTCGACTATTGAACAGAGAATGAGGAGCGCAGCGTCGAAGGACGCCGCGTCCGTCATGAGCGAGTACGACAGTAGGCCGGAAGGACACTACAATGAGGAGATCACGACATCCCGTATCAAATACGGTAAGAACGAGGTCACTAACCACAACAAGCACGTGGTACTCAAGAGACTTTATCACTCATTCGTAAACGTATTCATAATCGCCTTAGCAGTAATCGACATTCTTTGGATGGTCCTTGATCCGGACATCATCTACTTCGTCATCCTCACAACCCTCATCCTAGTGAGCGGTACGATGACTTTCGTCCAGGAGACGCGGAGCAGCAAGGCCGCGGCCAAACTGGTGAGCATGGTCACCACGATCATCACGGTCCGCCGTGAGGGTGTGGAGACCGAGATCGACTCGAAGGAGCTCGTCGTGGGGGACATCATCATCCTCGACACGGGTGACATGGTCCCCGCCGATGTGAGGATCGTCAGCTCCAACCACCTCAAGGTCGACCAGTCCGCCTTGACTGGCGAGTCCGGGGGTGTGACCAAGTACGCCCACACCAACGACTGTGAGCAGATCCTCGGATGCGACAACATGGCGTTCATGGGGACCAACGTCGTCGGCGGTTCCGCCGAGGCCGTGGTCGTCGCGGTCGGGGACGACACCATATTCGGATCCATGACGGAGAAGCTCTCCAAGAAGGGTCCGGCAACCACCTTCGACAAGGGCAGCAAGAAGACCGCGAACGTCCTGATCAAGATCATGGTGTACATGGTCCCGCCCGTGTTCCTGATCATGATCGCCAAGGACTACCTCAACGCGGGAACGTTCACATTCGACGGCTTCATGGAGGCCGTCGTGTTCTCACTGACGCTGGCGATCGGACTCATGCCCGAGATGCTGGCGACCATCGTCTCCACCAACCTCGCCAAGGGTGCGGTGGACATGTCCAAGAACAAGGTCATCGTCAAGGACACCACCGCGATCCAGAACTTCGGTGCGATGGACGTCCTCTGCTCCGACAAGACGGGTACCCTCACCCAGAACAGGATCTCCGTCGAGACCATCAACGACGTCTACGGCAACCCCAGCCACTCCGTCGAGCTCATGGCCTGCCTCAACAGCGGCAACCTGAAGTCCTCGACCAACCAGATCGACTGGGCGCTGGACGAGTACGCCGAGGAGTTCCTCGACGTCGAGGAGATGGAGAGTTACGCGTACGTGGCCGACGTCCCCTTCGACTTCGTCAGGAGGAGGGCAACCGTCGTCGTCAACAAGGACGACGAGGTCAACATGATGATCACCAAGGGTGCCATTCCCGAGATCCTGTCCATCTCCGTCGGGTACCTGGACGAGGAGAGGAACATCCAGCCCCTCGATGACAGGATGACCAACGAGCTCCTGGGGCTCGTGGAGTGGTACAGCCAGAAGGGCATGCGCGTCCTCGGTATCACCCACAAGTACCTGCCCGTCGGCCGCACCGAGTTCAGCGCGGCGGACGAGTCCGACCAGATCTTCGCGGGTTTCATGGTGTTCACCGACCCCGTCAAGCCCTCCGCCAAGGTCGCGATCAGCGACATGAGGGAGTACGGCATCGAGGTCAAGGTCCTCACCGGTGACAACGAGTACGTCTCCGCGCACGTCTGCAACGAGCTGGGCATGGATGTGGAGAACATCCTCATCGGAACCCAGATCGACGAGATGAGCGACGACGAGCTCAAGGCCGCCGTGGAGAACACCAGCATATTCGCACGCCTCACGCCCGACAACAAGTCCCGCATCGTCCTCGCGCTCCGCGCCAACGGACACACCGTGGGACTCATGGGTGACGGTATCAACGACGTCGTCGCCATGAAGAACGCCGACGTGAGCATATCCGTCGACACCGGTTCCGACATCGCCAAGGAGACCGCCAGCATGATCCTCCTCGAGAAGGACCTCGGAATCCTCAAGACCGGGGCCATCGAGGGAAGGAAGGTCTACGTCAACACCATCAAGTACGTCAAGATGATCGGTTCGATCAACTTCGGATACATGTTCTCGCTGATCCTCGGATCGCTCCTGTTCAACTTCGAACCCATGGGCGCGATCATGATCCTGATCTTCAACCTGATCAACGACTTCGCCTGCATGGTCATCCCGTGGGACAAGGTCGAGGACGAGTTCGTCCGCACGCCGCGCACATGGGATCCGGACAACCTCAAGTCGGTCATGTTCAGGTACGGACCGATGTGCCCCATCACCGATATAATGACGTGGCTGTTCATGATCTTCGTCGTGTTCGCCTCCGTGCCCGTCGAGGGATACGGAACCGCGATGGACGCCGTCCTCAGCGGTGACGACCTCAGCACCACGGCGCCCGCCGTCATGATCCTGTTCCAGTCCATCTGGTGCATAGAGCAGTACTGGATGCAGGTGTGGTCGATCCACATCGTGCGTACCAACAAGCTGCCCTTCTTCCAGGCCTGGTCCTCCAAGATCCTGGTGGCCACGACCATCATCGCGCTGGTCGTCGGTACGACCCTCCCCTTCACCGGGGACCTCTGGGCGGCCATCGCCGGATTCGACGGCGAGATGCTCGCGATCCCGATGTTCACCCTGCTGTGGATGCCGTTCATAGCATGCGTGTACTTCTTCGGATCGCACCTCGTCAAGAAGCACATGCTCAAGACCAAGGGATACTTCGCCTGCTGAGTCATCCCCCCGTGGCGGTCCGGACCGCCACGGGAAAACACCCTTCACCCCGTTTCTTCCATCGGTACCGTCCATCCCTGTTCCGGCGGTCCTGCCGTGTCCTGTGCTATCATGTAGCATGGTTTTAAATACTAAATCCTCCATCGAGTCGGCGATGCGTCAACAGGCCGTTGCAAGCATCCGCGGCACCCCGAGTGCCGTGGCAGCCTCCAGAACCCGCCGCCGCTGACGGCGGCGGGCGATCAGGGCCGTTTCCCACCCGGCTGGCCTGGGCCGGAACAGTATTAAATCGCATTATAGATCTGTTAACGATTGATTTTCCACGTTCCAAATGATTGTTTTATATATCATGACGAAAATTTACCATCAACCGTCCGAGGTCATTGAGATGATCTGCAACACGATTCAGCTTGGTCTTATTCTTCTTATCTGACCCAGTTGACAGTAGGACGGTTTGGTGGTTTTTATGAAGACGACGCAAACCAGTGAGAACTCTCGGTATTCGAAAGAGATGGTGGCCATGAGCCCGTTCAACCAGGTTGCCCTCGGTCTTCTTAGTCATGCCGATGACGTATGCTTATTCGACACGACCCTGAGGGACGGAGAGCAGGCACCGGGTATCGCACTCGGCCAGGACGACAAGATCCGCATCGCACTCGCCCTCGACGACCTCGGTGTGGACATAATGGAGGCGGGTTTCGCAGCCTCGTCCGAAATAGAGAGGGAGACCATACGCAGGATCGTGGCGGAGAAGCCCCGTGCAAGGGTGTGCAGCCTCGCGCGTTCCGTCAAGTCCGATGTGGACGCGGTCATAGACACCGGTGCGGACTTCATCCACACCTTCATCGCGACATCGGACCTGCACATGCAGTACAAGCTGAAGATGACGCCCGAGGATGTCAGGGCACGTGCCGTGGACACCGTGGAGTACGCCCGCGAGCACGGCCTGGAGGTCCAGTTCTCATGCGAGGACGCGACCAGGTCCGACCTGGGCTTCATGACATCCGTCTACAAGGCGGTGGAGGAGGCTGGGGCCTCATCCATCAACATCCCCGACACCGTCGGTGTCATCGTGCCCCAGGGCATGTCGTACCTGGTCGGGGAGATCCGCAAGGAGGTGGGCATCCCCATCGCGGTCCACTGCCACAACGACATGGGACTCGCGGTGGCCAACACCATCGCGGCCGTCGAGGCCGGCGCATCCATCTGCCACGTCACCGTGAACGGAATCGGTGAGAGGACCGGCAACGCCGCCCTGGAGGAGGTCGCGGTCAACCTGTTCATGAACTACGGCGTCGAGACCGTGGACCTGTCCAAGATAGGCCCGACCGCGAAGCTGGTCGAGAGGATCACAGGGTTCCCCATGGCGTACAACAAGCCCGTGGTGGGCAGGAACGCCTTCGCGCACGAGTCCGGCATCCACGTCCACGGCGTCATGGGCAACAGCCTGACGTACGAGCCGTTCAAACCCGAGCTGGTCGGTGTGGACAGGAACATCGTCGTGGGCAAGCACTCCGGCGTGCACTCCGTGAAGGGCAGGCTGGAGGAGCTGAAGGTCAGGTTCCCAGAGGAGCTGATGCCCGCGCTGATGGAGGAGATCAAGTCCATCGCCGTCGGCGGCAAGGAGATCGACGACGCGGAGCTGCTGGCCATCGCCGACCACGTCCGCTGGAAGGACGAGGTGGGACAGGACAGGGTCGTCCTGGAGAGCTTCGCCGTGTTCACCGGGAAGGACATCACCTCGACGTCCACCGTCACCGTCTCCATCGACGGTGAGAGGAGGACCTGCTCCAGGACCGGTGTCGGTCCCGTGGACGCCTCGTTGAAGGCGATAAGCGAGGCCGTCAACGAGAACATCAAACTCGATCAGTACAAGCTGTCCGCGGTCACCGGAGGCGGGGACTCGATCTGCGAGGTCACCGTGATGGTCGGCAACGTGCAGAACGACGGCAACCACTCGGTCGGCAGATCCGTCGGCCTGGATGTGGTGCAGACATCGGTGGAGGCACTGATGGCTGCGATAAACAGGGATTACTCAAGGAAGGAGGAATGAAGATGGGAAAGACGATTGTTGAGAAGATCCTCTCGGAGAAATCCGGGACAGACGCGCGCGCCGGCCAGATCGTGATGGCCGATGTGGACTACGTGATGGTGAACGATGTCACCGGACCCATCGCGTTCCGCGAGTACGAGAAGCTGGGCACCTGCACCATGCACAAGGACCGCATGGTGCTGATCCCCGACCACTACGTCCCCAACAAGGACATCGCATCCGCCGAGCAGGCGAGGGAGATGAGGGACTTCGTCGGGAAGCACGGCATCGAGAACTACTTCGAGGTCGGCAGGGGAGGAGTGTGCCACCAGGTGATGGTCGAGGAGGGCTTCGCGGCCCCCGGCAGGCTCATCGTCGGTGCGGACTCCCACACCTGTACGTACGGGGGCATCAACGCCCTGTCCACCGGTATCGGATCCACCGAGGCCGCCGCGGCGTTCGCCACCGGCAGGCTCTGGTTCAAGGTCCCCGAGACCATCAAGGTGGTCCTGAGGGGTTCGTTCCGCAAGCACGTAGGAGGGAAGGACCTGATCATCAGGATCATCACCGACATCGGTGTCGACGGCGCCAACTACCGCGCCTTCGAGTTCCACGGCGACGTGGGCAACGTCCCCGTCGCCGACAGGCTGACCATATCCAACATGGCCATCGAGGCCGGTGGCAAGGCGGGCATATTCCCCTGCGACGACCTGACCCGCGAGTACATCGCCGGCAGCGTCAGGGGCGAGTACACCCCCGTGGACGCCGACCCCGACGCGGAGTACTGCATGACACTGGAGTACGACCTCGGCGAGCTGGAGCCCATGGTGGCGTTCCCCCACCTCCCCAGCAACGGCCACCCCGTGAGGGAGACCGACGTCAGGATCGACCAGGCCTACCTCGGGTCCTGCACCAACGGCAGGATCGAGGACATGAGGATCGCCGCGGAGATCGTCAGGGGACGCACCGTCGCCCCCGGAGTCAGGTTCCTCGTGGTGCCCGCGTCCCAGAGGGTCTACAGGCAGATGATCGACGAGGGTCTCATGCAGGTGTTCCTCGACTGCGGGGCCTTCGTGTCCGGACCCACCTGCGGCGCATGCCTCGGGGGCTACATGGGCATCCTCGCATCGGGCGAGAGGTCCGTCTCCTCCACCAACAGGAACTTCATCGGCAGGATGGGCGACAAGGACTCCGAGGTCTACCTCGCCGGTCCCGCCGTCGTCGCGGCGTCCGCCATCGCCGGCAGGATAGTCACCCCCGACGACCTGGAGGTGATCTGATGGACAGGATAACCGGAAGGATCTGGGTCTTCGGCGACAACGTCGACACCGACCAGATCATCCCCGCCGAGAGGCTGGTGTCCACGAACCTGGACCACCTCAACGACTTCATCTTCGAGAAGGTCAGGCCCGGTTTCGCGCAGGAGGTCCGCAAGGGGGACATCCTCGTGGCCGGCAGGAACTTCGGATGCGGCTCCTCCAGGGAGCACGCGCCCCTGTCCCTGATGCAGGCCGGGTTCTCGTGCATCGTCGCCGAGTCCTTCGCCCGCATCTTCTACAGGAACTCCATGAACATCGGGCTACTCCTGGTCGAGTGCCCCGTCGGGTCCCCCGCCGAGGGTTCCGAGATGACGGTGGACCCCGACAACGGCAGCCTGGAGGTGGACGGACAGGTCCACTCGTTCCCCGAGTACCCGCCGTTCATCACGGAGCTGGTCCGCAGCGGCGGACTCATGAACATGGTCAGGGAGGGGAGGATCTGAAGCACCTCGCCATCATCCCCGGTGACGGCATCGGGAAGGAGGTCATCGCCGCCGGTATGGAGGTGCTCGAGGCGGTCTCCGAGATCTCCTCGTTCTCCTTCGACGCCGAGTACCTGGACATCGGATCCGACCGCTACCTCGCCACCGGGGAGCTCCTCACCGACGAGGACATCTCCGTGATGAGGTCCAAGGATGCGGTGTACTTCGGCGCCATAGGCGACCCCAGGGTCGCCCCCGGAGTGCTCGAGCAGGGTGTCCTGCTCCGCATGAGGGCCGTCTTCGACCAGTACATCAACCTCAGGCCCGTCACATCCTGGTTCCCCCTGGTGCCCCTGAAGAGGCAGGTGGACTTCGACATCCACTTCCTCAGGGAGAACACCGAGGACTTCTACATGGGTGCAGGGGGGCACTTCGGACCCTCCCACGGCTCCAACCCCCACGTCCACGTCGAGAGGGGCATGTACACCCTCGACCTGGACCTGTCCGCCGAGTCCTCCAACGGGGACGACTTCGCGTTCGAGGTCGGTCTGCTGTCCAGGCGCGGTGTGGAGAGGTTCGCCGACTACGCGTTCAGGTACGCCTCCGACAGGGGCGACACCAAGGTCACCCTCGTGGACAAGGCCAACGTCTGCACGCACATCTACGGCATGCAGAGGGAGATCTTCCAGGAGAAGTCCGCGGAGTACGGCATCGACCTGGAGTTCATGTTCGTCGACGCCATGGCGATGGCGATGATCGTCCGTCCCGAGACCTTCGGCACCGTGGCGGTCCCCAACCTGTTCGGCGACATCCTCACCGACCTGGGCGCACAGCTCCAGGGCGGACTCGGCATGGGTGGAAGCGGTAACATCAACCCCGAGGGTGTCAGCATGTTCGAGCCCATCCACGGCTCCGCACCCGACATCGCCGGTCAGGGTAAGGCCAACCCCATCGCGGCGGTCCTGGCGGCGCAGATGCTCCTGGAGAACCAGGGCTTCCCCGAGGAGGGCGCCCTGCTGCACGACGCCGTCAGGGCGTCCCTCGACAACGGCAGCACCACCCCCGACCTCGGCGGGAACATGACCACGGAGCAGGTCGGAAGGACCATCGCGGACATGGTGCTCTCCACCAGGAGATGATGGCGTGATCGGACTGGAGCTCGAGCTGGAGTACCCCGACGAGTCCACGGCCAGGGCCGTCATGGAGGCCCTGGGACCCGACAACGACGGGTACGTGGAGTCGAGGCTGGAGGGTTCCAGACTCGTCCTCACCATGTCCGCACCCACATCCGGGACCATGAAGAACACATCCGACGACCTGATGGCGTGCATCAAGATCGCGGAGGAGACCATCGGGTTGGCACCGCGCTGACCCGTGGCCCCCGGCCCCGGGGCAACGTTGATGAACGGGGTCGGCATCGACCCCGGGCTACGATAGAATGGGCAAGATCATCCCCGCCCTCCGCAGGGCGTTCCCGTACACCGTGCCGGTGCTCATAGGATACCTGTTCATAGGCCTGGCCTTCGGCGTCATGTTCGCCGAGCAGGGTTACTCCGTGCTGTGGGCGATCCTCATGAGCACCGTGGTGTACGCGGGGTCCGGACAGTACCTCGCGGTCAACTTCTTCGTCCCCGGGATGTCCCTTGTCCAGGCCGTCTTCCTGACGGTCATGGTCAACATCAGGCACGTCTTCTACGGACTGTCCCTGGTGGAGAGGTTCAACCGGTTCGATTGGAAGCGGTGGTACCTCATATTCGGGATGACCGACGAGACCTACTCGCTGATATGCACCACCGATGTGCCGGAGGACGTGGACGAGGAGACGTTCCTGCTGTCCATAACGTTTCTGAACCAGGTCTACTGGATCGTCGGGACGATCATAGGGTCGGTGGCCGCAACGGTCATCCCGTTCAACTCCGAGGGGATAGAGTTCGCCATGACCGCGCTGTTCCTCGTGCTGTTCGTGGAGATGTGGATGAGGAGGTCCAACAGGTTCCCCGAGCTGCTGGGTGCCCTCGCGGCGGTGGTGTGCCTGCTGATCTTCGGCACGGACGGCTTCGTCCTGCCCACGATGATCCTCGTCATGGCCGTCCTGCTCATCAGCAGGAGGAGGCTCGACGGCGGACACGGTGACGGAGAGGGGGTCGACGACGGTGCTTGACACCACGTCCTCCCTGATCATGATCGCGGTCGTCGCGGTGGCGACCTTCGCCACCCGTGCGGCATCGTTCATAGCGTTCCCGAAGGGAAAGGAGATTCCCCCGACGGTGAGCTACATCGGGAGGGTCCTGACCCCAGCCATCATAGGCATGCTCGTGGTGTACTGCCTGAAGTCCACGGAGGCCCTGGCGTACCCCTACGGCATACCGGAGCTGGTCTCCTGCGTCGTGGTCGTCGCACTCCATGTATGGAAGAGGAACATCCTGCTCAGCATAGGTGTGGGCACCGTCCTGTACATGTTCCTGATACAGTTCGTGTTCGTCTGATGGTGCCGACACCTCCGGTGACCAAGGTCGTGGGGGAAAAGGTGGAAAACGTTTCCGAAATGGTTTGACCGGGGCCTGAGCCCCGATCAGTTCTCGATACCGAGGGCGATGGCCTTCCTGTTGTTCTCCAGGAGCGCCGCCTTCTTCGGGGGTATGCTCTTCTGGAGTCCCAGGTCCAGGCTCTCCGCGGAGCAGAACCCGGTCTCCTTGAACAGCTTCCCGAGGATGACCATGTTGGCCGCACCCTTCAGTCCGTTCTCCTCGGCGATCCTGGACGCGTCGATGCGGACGACTTTGACATCTTCGCGCTCGACCTCCCTCTGGACGATCGAGCTGTCGACGATGATGATGCCGCCGGGGACGACGTCGTCCATGTACTTCTCCAGGGAGGGAAGGTTCATCGCGACCAGGACGTCGGGGTTGACGACCAGGGGCGAACCGATCGCCTTGTCGGAGATGCAGACGCTGCAGGATGCGGTACCACCGCGCATCTCGGGTCCGTAGGAGGGGAGCCAGGAGAGCTCCTTGTCCTCCACGAGGGCGGCGTAGGCCATGACCTTCCCGGTGAACAGGATGCCCTGTCCCCCGAATCCGGCGAAGAGCACGTTGAGGTCGCTCACTGCTCTCCCTCCCCGACATCCTTGTAGACCCCGAGCGGGTAGTAGGGGATCATGTTGTCCCTCATCCACTGGAGTGCGTCGGTGGGCGACATGCCCCAGTTGGTGGGGCAGGTGGAGACGACCTCCACGATGCTGTAGCCCTTTCCGGCGATCTGGTACTCGAACGCCTTCCTGATGGCCCTCTTGGCCTCCCTGACGTTCTTCACGCTGTCGACGGTGACGCGCTGTGCGAGTGCGACCCCGTCCAGGGAGGACAGGAGCTCGCAGACCCTGATGGGGTTGCCGGCGGTCTTCACGTCCCTTCCGTAGGGGGAGGTCTGGGTGACCTGTCCGGGCAGGGTGGTGGGGGCCATCTGTCCCCCGGTCATGCCGTAGATCGCGTTGTTGATGAAGATGGCGACGATGTTCTCGCCCCTGCTTGCCGCGTGGACGGTCTCTCCCATTCCGATCGCGGCGAGGTCGCCGTCACCCTGGTAGGTGAAGACGACGTTGTCGGGCCTGGCCCTCTTGACACCGGTGGCGACGGCGGGTGCGCGTCCGTGGGGTGCCTGGACCATGTCGCAGTTGAAGTAGTTGTAAGTGAAGACGGAGCATCCTACGGATGCTATTCCGACGGCCCTGCCCTCGACACCGAGTTCGTCGATGACCTCCGCCACGAGCCTGTGCACGATCCCGTGCGTGCAGCCGGGGCAGTAGTGGAAGGGTGCGTCGGTGAGTGCATGGGGCTTCTCCCCTTTGATTGCCATCACTGGTCACCTCCGTTGATTCTGATGATCTGTTCGAGGACCTCGTTGGGTGTGGGGATCACACCTCCGGTGCGGCCGTAGAACTCCACGGGGACCTTGCACTCGACTGCGAGCTTGATGTCCTCGACCATCTGTCCCATGGACATCTCCACGGACAGGAACGCCTTCGCATGGTCGGCGTGCTTGAGGAGGGCCTTCTTGGGGAAGGGCCAGAGCGTGATGGGCCTGACCATTCCGACCTTGATGCCCTGCTTCCTCGCCATGTCGATGGCGGAGCGGGACACCCTGGAGGAGGATCCGTAGGCGACCACGATGATGTCCGCGTCGTCGGTGAGGTACTCCTCGGCCCTCTGCTCGTTCTCCTCGATCTCGGCGTACCTCTCGTACCTCTTGCGGACGAGGGTCTCGAGCTCCCTGGGGTCGATGTAGAGGGAGTTCACGACGTTGTGCTCCCTCTTGTTGCCGTGTCCGCATGCCGCCCACTCCTTGGAGTCGTTGTCGGGGTCCCTCGCATCGGGGAGGACGACGGGCTCCATCATCTGTCCGAGCATACCGTCGGACAGGACCATGGCGGGCATCCTGTACTTGTCGCCGAGGTCGAAGGCGGTCGAGATCATGTCGACGGTCTCCTGTACGGTGGAGGGTGCGAAGACGAGCATGTGGAAGTCGCCGTGTGCGGTGGACTTCGTGGCCTGGAAGTAGTCGGCCTGGGAGGGCTGGATGCCGCCGAGCCCGGGTCCGCCGCGTTGGACGTTGACGATGAGGCAGGGGACGTCGGAACCCGCGATGTAGGAGATACCCTCGGCCATGAGGCTCACACCGGGGGACGAGGTGGATGTCATGACCCTGACACCGGCCGCTCCGGCTCCGAGGACCATGTTGATCGATGCGACCTCGGACTCCGCCTGGAGGTAGACGCCGTCGATCTTGGGCATCCTCTTGGACATGTATGCCGCGACCTCGGTCTGGGGTGTGATGGGGTATCCGAAGAAGTGCCTGCATCCGGCCGCGATGGCGGCCTCCGCGATGGCCTCGTTACCCTTCATGAGGACCTTCTCGCCCATGATCACACCTCGATCCTGATGGCCACGTCGGGGCACATGATCGCACAGGACCCGCATCCGGTGCACGCGGACTCGTCGGTCACGTGCGCGGGGTGGTATCCCTTGCTGTTCGTGATACTCTTGTCGAGGGCCATGATGTGCTTGGGGCACGCTGCCACGCACATCTCGCAGCCCTTGCATATGTTGTTGTTGACGGTTACTCTGGGCATCTGAAACCACCTGTTCATTCCCATGGCGCCCTAACACAGACGTCCACGGGGTAGATGTTCGGTACTTTATTTAAGAGGTCGACCGCCACCTGGCGCGGTGCGGTCGTGAACCTGAGGGGGAGTCCCGTGGCACGGGACACCTCGTCGGCGAAACCCATCGAACCCAGGACGGTGTCCGCCACCGTGTCCTGCTTCAGATGGGAGTTGTTGACCAGGCCGGTGACCCTTATGCGGGCGGCGGCCTCGATCTCGCGGAGGATCCCCACGGCCTCCTCGGGACGGGTGGTCAGGGACCTGTACATGTTGACGACGTACAGCACGTCCGGGTCGGAACCCTCCAGGGTCCCGGCGTACATACCGAGCGCGGTGGCGCCCGCGTCGTCGCCTCCGACGTCCACTATCACCCTTCCCCCCTCCTCGATCGCGACCCTCGCCGAACCGGGGAGGGACGGGGTGTCGAGGTTGGTGTTGGCGAAGTTGGGGCCGATGACCCTCACGCCCTCCGATTCCAGGAGGTCCGAGTAGTCGGCGGACCTGAAGTACGGGTTGACGACATCCATGTCGACGAGCGTGACCTCCTCCCCCCTTCTGGCACAGTCCAGTGCCAGGTTGATGGAAAGGTTGGTCTTGCCGGTGCCGTAGTGTCCGCAGACGACGGTCACCCTCTTCTCCAACGGGAACATGTCCGTCACATCCCGCGCGTGCTATATACCTTTAACGCGCGCGATTGTTCGCGCCCGTCATGTACGTATATATACAATCATGCTCTGGCCCGTACGGCGATAACAATGGAACCCAACATCGCAGAGATTGCTGAGCGCATAGTCGCTATGCGCGAGCTGTGCGACATAACCGTCGAGGAGATGGCGGATGTCGTCGGCAAGCCCGTCGAAGAATACAGGGAGTACGAGTCCGGAAACAGGGATTTCTCGTTCACTTTCCTCTACAAGTGCGCTGAGAGGTTCGGTATTGACATCGTCGAGATCATCACGGGCGAGGGCCCGCACCTGTCCAAGTGCACCCTCATAAGGAACGGGGAGGGTCTCCCCATGAAGAGGCGCATCGGTTTCGAGTACCAGCACCTCGCCTTCAACTTCAAGGACAAGCTGTCCGAGACGTTCGTCGTCATAGCCCCCTACATCGAGGAGGACCAGGGCGCACCCATCCGCGTCTCCACCCACGAGGGCCAGGAGTTCGACTACGTCCTGGAGGGCACTCTCAGGTTCAGCCACGACGGCCACGAGATGGACCTCGGCCCCGGTGACTCCGTGTACTACGACTCCGGCAGGCCCCACGGCATGTACGCCACCTCCGAGACCGGATGCAGGTTCATAGCGGTGGTGATGAAGGGATGCCAGTGAGGAACATCAACGAGAGGTACCTCGAGGAGACCTACGACGAGAAGGGGCTCCTCAGCACGTACAGGGTCAAGTACCCCGAGGACTACAACTTCGGATACGACATCGTCGACGACATCGCCGTGAACGACCCCGACAGGAGGGCGCTGGTGTGGGACAGCTGCAACGGCGGCGGGAGGACCTTCACCTTCGCGGAGATGAAGAGGATGAGCGACAAGACCGCCAACTGCCTGGCCGCACACGGCATCGGCAAGGGCGACGTCGTCATGCTGATCCTGAAGCAGAGGTACCAGTTCTGGTTCTGCATGGTCGCGCTCCACAAGCTCGGGGCGATCGCCGCACCCGCCACCCACATGCTCACCAAGCACGACATCGAGTACCGCGTCAGGGCCGCCGACGTCAAGGCCGTCATCTGCACGGACCAGTCCAACGTCAGCCACTCCGTGGAGGCCGCGGAGGACATCCCCTCCCTGAAGGTCAGGATTCTCTGCGGTGAGAACAGGGAGGGATGGCTGGACTTCGACGCAGAGGTCGAGGCCGCACCCGAGGGGTTCGAGCGCAGGGACCTGAAGGCGGAGGAGCCCATGCTGATGTACTTCACATCCGGCACCTCCGGCAACCCCAAGATGGTCCTCCACGACCACACCTACTCCCTCGGACACATCCTGACCGCCAAGCACTGGCACCAGGTGGATCCCGAGGGTATCCACTACACCGTGTCCGACACCGGATGGGGCAAGGCCGTCTGGGGCGCGCTCTACGGCCAGTGGATCATGGAGGCCGCCGCGTTCGTTTACGAGTACGAGAAGTTCGTGCCCTCCGACATCCTGGACCTCATCGAGAAGCACAGGATCACCACGTTCTGCTGTCCCCCCACCATGTTCAGGCTCTACCTGAACGCGGGACTCGAGGGACATGACCTGTCATCCCTCCAGAACTGCTGCATCGCAGGGGAGGCGCTCAACCCGGACACCTTCAACACCTGGTACCAGGCGACCGGACTGAAGCTCATGGAGGGGTTCGGTCAGACCGAGACCACCCTGGCCATCAGCACCCTCAGGGGCATGGAGCCCAAGCCCGGATCCATGGGCAAGCCGTCCCCGCAGTTCGAGGTCGACATCGTGAACGAGGACGGCGAATCCTGTCCCCCCGGTGTCAACGGGGAGATCGTCGTCAAGGCGGACGCACCCGGTATCATGATCGGGTACTACAGGGACCCCGAGAAGACCGCCGTCACCCTCAGGGGAGGATGGCACCACACCGGCGACGTCGCGTGGAAGGACGAGGACGGCTACTACTGGTTCGTCGGAAGGAACGACGACATCATCAAGTCCTCCGGATACAGGATCAGTCCCTTCGAGATCGAGAGCGCCCTCATGCTCCATCCCGCCGTCCTCGAGTGTGCGGTCACCGGTGTCCCCGACCCCGTCAGGGGCCAGCTGGTCAAGGCGACCATCGTGCTCAGGCAGGGCTTCGAACCCTCCGACGACCTGAAGAGGGAGATCCAGGAGTTCACCAAGAGGGAGACCGCCCCGTACAAGTACCCCCGTGTGGTGGACTTCGTACCCGAGCTCCCTAAGACCATCAGCGGAAAGGTCCGCAGGGTCGAGATCCGCGGGAAGGACGCCGAGGCATCGAAGAAGGCCGAATGATCCGATTCTTCGGTTTTCGTACAAACTATTTAAACTACCATTACGAATTTCGTGGGGAAACCGTAGTTTTATCTACGAAATTCGTAATTTTCGCCTTTTTTGGACATCGATATTAAATAATATGAAGAAACTCGGACACTCTACAAAAGTGTGTGTTAGCCATGAGGAACATCAATCTGAGATACGTCAGAGAGACCTATGACGAGAACGGCCTCCTCGAGGACCTGAGGATAGACTGCCCGGACGACTTCAACTTCGGATACGACATCGTAGACGACATCGCAGTGAACGACCCGGACAGGAGGGCGCTCGTATGGCAGCACGAGAACGGCGAGACCAGGACGTTCACCTTCGCGGACATCAAGAGGATGAGCGACAAGACGTGCAACTACCTCGCATCAAAGGGGATCGGGAAGGGGGACTTCGTCATGCTGGTCCTCAAGCACGCCTACCAGTTCTGGTACATCTCCGTCGCACTCCACAAGATGGGGGCCATCGCGGTCCCCGCGACGTACATGCTCAAGCCCCACGACATCGAGTACCGCATCGATGCGGCGGGCATCAAGGCGGCGATCGTCACATCCGAGACCGACATCGCGGAGTCCTTCGAGGCCTCCGGGAACGTGGGCAAGCTCGCCTGCAGGTTCATCGTAGGCGGTCCCAGGGACGGATGGTGCGACTTCGACAGGGAGGTCGAGACGTTCTCCGACGAATGGGAGAGGGTCCCCACGAGGAAGACGGACAGGTTCCTGATGTACTTCACATCCGGCACCTCCGGCAACCCCAAGATGGCGGTCCACGACCACTCCTACCCCCTCGGACACATCCTCCTCGCCAAGCACTGGCACCAGGTCGACCCGGAGGGTCTCCACTGGTCCGTCGCCGAGACCGGATGGGCGAAGAACGCATGGGGGAAGATCTACGGCCAGTGGATCATGGAGGCCGCGGTCTTCGTCTACGAGTTCGACAGGTTCGACCCCAGCGACATCCTCGACATGATTGAGAGGCACAGGGTCACCACGTTCTGCTGTCCCCCCACCATGTTCAGGCTCTACCTGAACGCGGGACTCGAGGGCCACGACCTGTCCTCCCTCCAGAACTGCTGCATCGCAGGGGAGGCGCTCAACCCCGACACGTTCAACACATGGTACCAGGCCACCGGTCTGAAGCTCATGGAGGCCTTCGGTCAGAGCGAGTCCTCGGTCATCGTCGGTACCCTCAGGGGCATGACGCCCAAACCCGGATCCATGGGCAAGCCGTCCCCGCAGTACCGTGTCGAGTTGGTCGACAGGCAGGGCAGGCCCGTCCCCACGGGTGAGGAGGGCGAGATCGTCGTCAGCATCGAGCCCCGTGTCCCGGGCATATTCAAGGAGTACTACAGGGACGCAGCCAAGACCGCCGAGACCCTCAGGGACGGATGGCACCACACCGGCGACGTCGCATGGAGGGACGAGGACGGTTACTTCTGGTACATGGGCAGGAACGACGACATCATCAAGTCCTCCGGATACAGGATCAGCCCCTTCGAGATCGAGAGCGTCCTCATGGAGCACCCCGCGGTCCTCGAGTGCGCGGTCACCGGTGTCCCCGACCCCGTCAGGGGCCAGCTGGTCAAGGCGACCATCGTCCTCAGGCCCGGTTATGAGGCGTCCGATGCCCTCAGGAAGGAGATCCAGGACTACACCAAGAGGAACACCGCCCCCTACAAGTACCCCAGGGTGATCGATTTCGTCGAGGAACTTCCGAAATCGGTCAGCGGGAAGGTCCGCAGGGTCGTCATCCGCAAGAGCGACGAGCTCGACATATCGTCCGAGTGAGCGGTCGGCACAATCGTTTTCAAAACGTGGGCGGGGTGCCAGTGGCATCCCGTCCCGCATCATCTTTTTCGCGGACGTGTGGTCCGAACACCCATTCCGATTACGAATAGTGTACATTCTCGCCATCAGATCCATTTCCGTCCGATGTCATCGGGTCCGTGATCCGAAAACCTCGGAATGGAAAATCCGAAAAGTTAGGAACGGACCCAAATGAGAAACGATTGATCGTTTTCCAAGATATTTATATCGGAACAACCAGGATGGAGGTTGGTGGAGAAGGGTAAAACAATTCATGGGAGCATGCTGTGTTTATATATCATGGCATTTCCCGCGATTACGAAACACCATTCTATGCACGTTCCCGCAATTCTCGAACACTGAATTTTGCACGTTCCCGCGAACTTAGATATTAATACCTTACAACAGAAGCACGTGGATCACGGATCCGAAGCGGTGTCGAGAACGGTGTCGTAACGGGTTTGGGTGGTGCGGGGACGACCCCGCACCGTGGAATGTCTCAGGCGTCGGGCCAGAGCTGGTGGGCGGTGTTCCTGAGCTCGTACTTCAGGATCTTGCCAGCCGCGTTCATGGGGAAGTCGTCCACGAACGCCACGTACTTGGGGGTCTTGTACCATGCGATCTTGCCCTTGCAGTAGTCGATGACGTCCTGCTCGGTCAGGTCCGCTCCGGGCTCCTTCACGATGAAGGCACCGGGCTGCTCCCCGTACTTCTCGCTGGGTACGCCCACCACCTGGACGTCCTTGACGCCGGGGCAGTGGTAGAGGAAGTCCTCGACCTCCTTGGGGTAGATGTTCTCCCCTCCGCGGATGATCATGTCCTTGATCCTGCCGGTGACGTAGAAGTACCCCTCGGAGTCCCTGTAGCCGAGGTCCCCGGAGTGCAGGTAGCCGTTGGAGTCGATGATCTTGGCGGTCTCCTCGGGCATCTTGTAGTAACCCTTCATGACGTTGTACCCCTTGCAGCAGAACTCGCCGATGACCCCGTCGGGGCAGGGCTCGTTCGTCTCGGGATCCAGGATCACCGTGTCGACACCCTGCAGCTTCTTCCCCACGGACGAGCACTTCCTCTCGAGGGAGGGCTCGTCGTAGGTGGTCTGCGTCATGCCGGGGGATGCCTCCGTGAGTCCGTAGACGATGGTGATCTCCCTCATGTTCATCTTGTCGACGACCTGCTCCATGGCCTTGATCGGGCACGGGGACCCGGCCATGATGCCGGTCCTGAGGGACGAGAAGTCGAACTTGTCGAACAGCTTGTGTCCGAGGATGCTGATGAACATCGTCGGGACACCGTACACCGATGTGCATCTCTCGGTCTCGATGGTGGTCATGACCTTCACGGGGTCGAATACCTCCACGAAGCACATGGTGACACCGTGGTTGATGCACGCCATGACACCGAGCACGCATCCGAAGCAGTGGAACAGCGGGACGTTGATGCACAGGCGGTCGGTGGGACCGTAGTTCATGTTGGCCCCGAGCCAGTAGCCGTCGTTGCCTATGTTGAAGTGCGAGAGCATGACACCCTTGGGGAACCCGGTGGTACCCGAGGTGTACTGCATCATGGTGACGTCGTGGACGTCGACGGAGTCCTTCCTGGCCTGGTACTCCTCGTCGGAGATCTGGCAGGCGAGGGACTTGACCTCGTTCATGGAGTACATGCCGCGGCGCTTCTCGGGACCGAGGAAGACGACCCTCTTCAGGTGGGGGTACGTCTCGCTGTGGAAGCTGTCCCTGGGCTGGACCCTGAGCTCGGGCACGAGGTCGTAGACGGTCTGGACGTAGTCCACGTCCCTGACGCCGTCGATGAGGAACAGGTTCTCCATGTCGGACTGCCTGAGGACGTAGTCCAGCTCCGCGGACTTGTAGTTGGTGTTGATCGTCAGGAGGATGGCGCCGATCTTCGCGGTGGCGAACATGAGCGTGATCCAGTCGGGGACGTTCGTCGCCCAGACGGCGACCTTCTCGCCCTTCTGGATGCCCATGGCCATCATCCCCTTGGCGACGCGGTCGACCTCGACACCCCACTCCCTCCAGGAGAGGCGGAGGTCCCTGTCGACGAACACTATGGCGTCGTTGTCGGGGTGGTTCCTGATGCACTTGTCGAGGAGGTCTCCCAACCTCTCCTCGCTGGTTATGTTCTCCCTGGGGACGCAGACCATTCACCGCACCTCACATGGGGGTGTAGAGGACCGCGTAGATCTCCGCGGGTCCGTCGATGGCTCCGATGTAGTGGGGGACGACCGCGTTGTAGTACACGCTGTCTCCCTCCTCCAGGACCTTCTCCTCCTGTCCGTACTTCAGGAGGATCTTCCCGGACACGACGATGATGAACTCCTCTCCCTCGTGGGAGGAGGTCTCCCTGATCTCGTCGGGGGTGATCCTGATGAACAGGGGGTCCATGTGTCTGTCGGTCTTGCCCTTGCCGAGGGGGTAGTAGTGGTAGTGGCCGTTGGCGCCCTTCGCGGAGGACTCCTCCTCCCTGGAGGACTTCCTCACGATGACGGGGTCGGGCTCGAACTGGTCGTCCATGAACGTTCCGACCCTCTGGCCGAGTGCGCGGGAGAGCTTGATGATGGATCCCACGGAGGGGTACACGTTGCCCTCCTCCACATCCACGATGTACGAGAGTCCGAGTCCGGAGTTGGTGGCGAGCTGTTCCTGCGTCAATCCGAGCTGTTCTCTGTATTTCGTAACTCTCTTTCCGAGTTTGTTCGTATCGGCCATAGTTTAACCTCGGGATTCGTTATACTGCATACGATAAAAAGATGATGGTGGGTGCACAGACACTCCGGAGGTCCGGGCGTACACATCGGTGCGGCCGGGGCCGTGCCGTACGGTACAGTCCGTGACCCGCATCGGACAACGTGCGACCCGTTGTGTTGTAACGTGTTCAAATATTGGACATAAACGTCCGTAAGGGAACATTTTTTATAATGTGCGATTCTCCGTCGAACGTCGGTTACCCGACTCATTTTTACGGTAAGTGTGAAACATGTTCGGAATAGAGGACCCATGGATTTGGGGATCGTACATCGTCGGCTTCGCGGCGGTGATTTTCTGCATAGTGTATGGATGGATGAACCGCGGGGAGGATGATTCCTGATGGTCAACATGGTCACCCTCGGTGTGGTCACGGTCCTGTTCGTCGCAGCGACCATCTACCTCGGCTGGTACGGCTACAAGAGCACCCGTGACAACGACCAGTTCCTGCTCGGGAGGAACAAGTCGAACCCGTTGCTGATAGCGTTGTCGTACGGTGCGACGTTCCTGAGCGCCTCGGCCATCGTCGGTTTCGGCGGTATGGGTGCGAAGTACGGTCTGGTCATCATGTGGCTGACCGTTCTGTGCCTGGTCGTCGGTACGATCCTGGCGTTCGCGGTCTACGGTAAGCGCACCAGGAGGATCGGGGCCAAGCTCGGTGCCTACACCTTCGCCGACCTCCTCGGGAAGATCTTCCACTCCCCCGGGATCAGGACCACCGTCTCCATCATCGTCCTGGTGGGAATGCCCATCTACTGTGCGGCCGTCCTCATCGGGGGCGTCAACTTCGTCTCCGTCACCATGGGCATCGACAAGGATGCGACGCTCTTCGCGCTGTCCCTCATCGTCGCCCTCTACGTCACCTTCGGCGGTGTCATCGCAGTCATGTACAACGATGCGCTCCAGGCCGGTATCATGTTCTTCGGCATGGCCATCATCCTCGTGTTCTCCTTCTGGAAGCTCGGAGGTGTCACCGAGGCGTTCGAGAGCCTCGGCACCCTCTGGGAGGTCAAGGTCGCCAACGGCGCGTTCTCCGACCTCGTCTCCAACGGAATGAACGGATGGACCGAGGCACCCAGCTTCGGCACGCCGATATGGCTCACCGTGGTCACCACGCTCCTCATGGGGGTCGGTGTGGGTTCCCTCGCACAGCCCCAGCTCGCCGTGCGCTTCATGAGCGCCAAGGACGACAGGACCATCAACAGGTCCATGTGGATCGGAAGCATCTTCATCATGCTCATCCTCGGAACCGCGTTCACCATCGGTCCCCTCAGCAACGTCCTGTTCTACGAGCTCCACGGCCTCACAGCCACGGAGTACCTCTCCAACTCGGACCTGATCATCCCCACCTTCGTCAACGAGCTCTTCGCCGATGTGACGTTCGGTGACGTGTTCATCTCCGTGTTCATCCTCGCCCTCGTCTGCGCGTCCATCTCCACGATGGCCGCACTGCTCCACACCATGGGTTCCTCCGCTGGTTACGACCTGTGGGGACAGATCAAGGAGCGCAGGGGACAGAAGCAGGATCTCGCCGGCGGAAACGTCAAGTCCCTCAAAGCCAGCAGGATCTGCACGCTCATCATGATCCTCGTCGTCGTCCTCGAGGCGTACGTCATGCCCGACAACATCATCGCCAAGGCGACCACCATCTTCATGGGACTCACCGCCGCCGCCATCCTGCCCACCTTCACCTACGGTGTCTTCTCCAAGAGGCCCAACACCATCGCGGCGAAGGCCAGCATCATCGTCGGTGCGGTCTCCTGGTCCATCTGGGCGTTCTTCATCGAGCGCGGAACCTCCAACATGATCGGGCTCTGCGACGCGATATTCGGCAAACCCTACCTGTTCGACGGACTCGTCGGATTCGTGGACCCCCTCATCATCGGACTGACCCTGTCCTCCGTGACACTGGTCGTCGTCTGGGCGGTCTGCAGGCTCACCGGAAGGGACGGTGTCCCCGAGGGTGCGCCCTCCCTCGAGTGATCGGGGGACACGGCGGGGTCACCCCGCTGTTCAAAACCCGGGGTCCGCCCCCGGCACTTCCATTTTTATCCGAGACAAGAAGGATGACGGGGATCCCCCGTCGTATCCCGTCACTCGAACGACGAGATGAAGTCGATGAACTCCGCGGAGTACAGGGACGGTCTGACGATGTGCCCCGTGTCGGGGATCCTCAGCACCCTGCATCCCGGGATCCTGTCGGAGATGTAGTCCCCGAGGACGGGTTCGACCATGATGTCGCTGAGTCCGTGGATGGAGAGCGTGGGGACCGTGATGCCGGCCACCTTCTCCCTCGTGTCGAACCTGTCCAGCGCGCCCATCTGGTCCTTGAGGCCGCGGGGGTCCAGGTCGGTCAGGGACCTGAGCGTCCTGCCCTTCGCCTCCAGACCGGAGAAGAAGCCCTCGGTGAAGCAGAAGGCGTTGGTCATCATGCTGATGTACTCCGCCCCGCCGCCGCGGAGGGCGCAGTCGACGATGCCGTTCATGAAGTAGCTGGACCTGGCGGGCCTGTAGGGGTAGGCGGACACGAGGGTCAGCGAGATGAGCCTGTCTGGGTGCTGGTAGGCGAACTCCTGGGCGATGTGGCCCCCCATGGACCATCCGAGCATGTGGGCCCTGCCGATGCCGAGCTCGTCCATGAGCGCGAGGACGTCGTCGACGAAGTCCTGGGGCTCTATGCCCTCGCCCGGGTACCTGGTGAGTCCCGCACCCCTGTTGTCGAAGGTGACGACCCTGTGGTCGGGGGTGAGCTCCGGGATGAGCTGCTTGAAGAAGGTCGTGTCCCCGGAGAACCCGGTCACGAGTACGACGGGGGTTCCCTCGCCCTCGTCGTTGTAGTGCATCTCAATCCCGTTGATGTTTGCGAAAGGCATGTTATCGGTGCCCTATCGCGGAATCCTACAAAAAAGTTGGTGGCCCCCGTAGGGGGCCATGGGGCGGCGTCACTCGTCGCCCGAACCGGAGCGGACCTTCACGGCCATTCCCTTCTTCATCTGTTTGATCTCGAAGGGTATGAGGAACGCGCGTCCGGTCGCGATTGGGTTGTCGTCTTTGTCAGTGACGATGACCTCCTCCATGGGGCGGAGCTCGGGGTCGCAGTCGAGGACGAACTGGGCGAACACGTTCCTCCCCTCGGAGACGAACGGTATGGAGTCGTCCATGACGGAGACCCTCATGAAGGGTGCGGGGCACGCCTCCACGATCCTCTTGGCACCCTCCATCCTGAGGGTGTACAGCCCGTCGCCCGCACGCATGGAGAGCACGTGCTCCCCGTCGGAGATGACGTTCCTGATCTTGCCGGTCTTCTTGCTGGTGACGAGCTGGATCTCGCCCCTGAACAGGGCGTCCGCGGCGGGGATGCCGAACTGGTACCTGGCGACGGCCTTGGCCCTGAGGAGGTCCGCGTCGAACTCCTCGGTGCCGTCCTCGGGGATCTGCTCGGGGGATATGGCCTCCTTGAACCCCATGGTGCTCAGGAACTGGAACGTGATCCTCTCGGCGTCCATCTCGGTCTCCATGTCCATGATCTCGGGGAACAGGGACTGTGCGAGGGGGTACAGCTCGTCCAGCTCTGCGGGGACGGGTCCGAAGGGGCTGACCACGATGGGCGTGTAGCCGGCCCTGCGGGCCTTGGCGAACTCCTCGGCGTAGGGTCTGCTGTAGGGTTTGCCCTGGCAGTCCTCGAAGATGACGGCCTTGTCGGTGGGGGGCACGTACCTGGTTCCGAGCCTGTCGAGGTACCTCTTGAAGACGGGGCGGCCCCTGGTCTCGGATCCGGTGTAGAATATGGCGCCCTCCCTGCTGATGGGGTCGTAGAGCTCCATCTGGTCCTGGTACTCCCTGAGCCTCCTCAGTGCACCGAGGAGCGCGGGGTGGGCCCTGCACCTCATCTCGGCGAGCTCCCAGAGGCGGCCCTCCTTGATGTACCTCCTGACGAGCGCGAGCTCCTGCGTGATCTGGTAGAGGTTGTGCTCGGCGATGAGCTTGGTCTTCGCCCTCTTCTCCATGCGCCTGAGGGTGTCGAGGGTGTGTCCGCGGCACGCGGGGCAGTTGCAGTCCAGGGACTCCATGTCCTGGAGCCTGAACGTGCCGTCGACGAACATCATCCTGTCGTCCCTGGCGAACTTCGCGTAGGATGCGGAGTCGTAGAAGTCGCATCCCATGAGCGCGAGGAGCGCGAGGACCATGGGGTGTCCGGCACCGAACGCGTGGACGGGCCTGTTGGGGTTGAGTCCCCTCTTGGAGGACATGACCACGTCGACCAGCTCGGAGTACCTGTACTGCTCCATCAGGGGGACTATGCCCCCGACGGGGTGCACGTCGATGTCCATGACGGCCATCCTGCGTGCGCAGTCCTCCCTGAGGTCGGTGTATATGGAACCCTGGGCGACCCCGTTCAGCATCATGTCGCCCTTCATGTCGCACGCCTGCTGGGTCCTCTCGAGGGTGACCTCGATGGATGCGGCGGTCTGCTCCTTGGTCCAGTAGGGCTCGGTGAAGATGTCCAGGACGGTTCCGATGTCGGTTCCGATGGCCTTCTGGAACTCGATGATCTCCTCGTTGGTGAGCTCCACCTCGCCGTACATGTGGCTCTGGAAGGTACCGGAGTC
>JAFTYV010000049.1 GCA_017461225.1 Candidatus Methanomethylophilaceae archaeon | reverse complement strand
TACCTGCGCTCCAACCTTATGTCGTAGCGGCCGTTCCCCTCCTCGAAATCCGCCTTCACCGAGTATCTGCGGTTTAGGACCATCAGCATCCCGGTGATGAACGCCTGGTACGAGTGCTCGTCGTTGAGCATGGCGTTGCCTGCGGAGGACGCGAACATGTCGTAGAGACGTTCCTCCACCTTGTGCACATCACCGTCGATGAACGCCCTGCCCAGGGCTTCCACGTACATCGAGCAGTCAGTGTCCAACATGTCTAGGATGTTGCGTCCGAACACGTTGGCCATCTCGCCGTTGGGGATACGAACGAAGGACCTGCCATCGTCGGACAGCTCCGCTGTGAGGTAGCCCGACATCACAAGCATGGAATACACGTTCCTCCTGTCCGCACGCAGATCCTGGAACGTGATCATCGGTTTGATACTGTACGCTATCGGTTTCCCCTCGGCCAGTACGGAGAACTCTTCCCACATCTCCGGGGTCGCGGACTCGAACATCTCCCTGAGGATGGAGTTCCTGCTCGTACCCGCCCAATACGGTTTAGGTTCGAATGCCTCACCTACGTAGTTCAGGAGACTCCAAGGATTGTACACTTCGGCATCCCCGAACCTGTATCCGTCGTACCATTCACGCGCCTCCTCGAATTTCTCGGGATGACCGTACTCCTCACAGATCGCCCTCACCTCATCGGAGGTGAATCCGAACATCTCGTCGAAATCCTTGCTCAGGACGTTGTTGACCCTGAGGTTGTTCAATCCCGAGAATATGGATTCCTTGGCTATCTGCATCACACCAGTCACGACACCGAACGCCAGGGATTCGTTGCCCTTCAGTGCGGAAGAGAGTATGCCCCCTATCATGTCGAGGACCTCCTGGTGGTGGGGCTTCCCGTATGCGTTGTGTATCGGGTTGTCGTATTCATCGACGAGTATAATGACCGGTTTGCCGTAGTGGGCGTGGAGCATCTTGGACAGCAGACTCAGGGAACCCATCATCAATGATTCATCCCGGGTGCCCTCATACAGTTTCTCGAACCTGGATCTCTGCACACGGTTTATCCTCTCCGAGGTCTGCAGGAAATCGAATCCCATGTATAGTTCAGAAATCTTGTTCGATAGCATGTTTAGAAAGAGCTCGTAATCCCTCGCATCCAGGTCCTTGAAATCGCATTTGATGACCGGATATGCGTTCCTGTACTCATCGGATTCTCTGTGGTCGGTTATCTTCAGACCATCGAACCACGTGTTGTCCCGGGGATACCGGATGTTGAAGAACGCATCTAGCATGCTCAGGTTGAGCGATTTCCCGAAACGTCTGGGCCTGGTATATAGGTATACCTTGGATTTCTGCAAGAGAATCTGTGCGATCATGTCGGACTTGTCAATGTAGAGATATCCTTCATCGCGAAGCTCCCTGAAATCCTGGACGCCTATCGGCAGAGCTCTGACCATAGTATGTGTGTAATGCTGTTCGGAATAGATACAGTTGTCGGGAAGTGTTACGTGGCCCTCATTACCCTCTTCCTGCATAAACCATTGAAGGGTATCCCTGTCAATCAATGCCCCAAGGGTTATCGGAACCAATGTCAGTTCCAGATGGCCTTCCTCTGCTTCAGGAGGAGGTACAGGAACAACGGACCCCCGATGCATGCGGTGACGACTCCCACCGGCAACCCTGCGACACCTATGTTCTTGGCCAGACAGTCGGTGCATATCAACAGCATCGCACCGAAGGCGGCCGATGCCGGGATCAGGAACCTGTTGTCCGATCCGAGGAACATGCGTACCATGTGCGGTGCCACGAGTCCGACGAACCCTATGGTACCGGTGAAGGCGACCATGACCGATGTCACCAGGGAGACGATGACCAGGACGATCAGCCTCTCCCTCTTGGGATCCACGCCGAGTGATCTCGCACCCCCATCGCTCATCGTCAGGATGTTCAACCGTCCGGACAGGTACTGGAACAGGACGATACCGATCAGTGCGAACAACAGCATCACCCACACGTTGTCCCACGACGCCTTGCCGAGGAGCCCGACGTTCCACATGTAGACATCCTCGAGGGACTCATCGGATGCCGTCAGCTTCAGCAGCGTGGTGAAGGCCGTGAACACGTACATCACGGCGATACCGATGAGGATCATCATGGACGATGTAACCTTCTTCTTGACAGCGGAGATTCCTATGATCACGAACGCGGGGATCAGTGAGAACACGAACGCATTGACCACTGTGGCCGCCTCACCGTACAGGAAAGGGACCACACAGACCCCGGATACCAGGGCGAGACACGCGCCCAGGCCGGCTCCCGCCGATATGCCCGTGGTGTACGGGTCCGCGAGGGGGTTCCTGAGTGTGCTCTGCATCGCCGCACCGCACACACCGAGACCGGCCCCTACGGCAAGTGAGGCGAGAGCACGGGGGAACCTGAGGTCCCACACCACATAGTCCTTCTTCGCATCCAGATCCGTGACGGGGTCGACACCCATGATGTGGTCGAACAGGATCCCATAGGACTCCAGGAACGTTATGTCGTACTTACCGACGGACAGCTGCAATCCCATGGCCACGAACGCGACGAGGATGCATCCTCCCACGAAGAGCATCTTCCTCTTGCGGATCGCATTGTAGTCCCTCTTGAATGCGTATCTGCCGTCCATCATCACCACATCCCCTTCCTTGATTTGATTATGAGAATCAGGAATATCGGCCCTCCGATGAACGACATGATCACGCCGACCGGCAGCTCCCCCGGAGCTATCACGGTGCGGGCGATGAGGTCTGCCACCAACAGGAAAGCCGCACCGAACAACGCCGATGCGGGGATCACGAACCTGTTGTCGGAACCGATGAACATCCTGACGATATGCGGGGACACCAACCCCACGAACCCTATTATCCCCACGAATGAGACTATCGATGCCGTGACCAGGGATAGGATCAACAGCACGATCAGGCGGAAGTTGTCCACATCCAGACCGAGGCTCTTGGCGCTCTTGTCACCGAACAGGAGCAGGTTGAGCTGACGGGAGAAGAACAGCAGAACGATGCCGCCGACCAGGGTTATGACGAACATCAGGGGGACGTCGTCCCACATCACCCACTCCAGGGTGCCGACCTGCCACAGGAATGCCTCCTGGATCTTACCGGCCTCGGCGGTAACCAGCAACAGGGTGCTGGCCGCGTTGAGGAGATATGACATCGCCGTTCCCGCCAGGATGATCGTCGCCGGAGAGGCGTTGGACATCTTGGTCACCGCGATGGCGACCGCGGTGGGCACCAGTCCGAAGACGAATGCGTTCAGCACCATCCCGTAGTTGCTCCCGAACGAACCTATGGATGTCCCCAGTACGATGGCTACCGTGATGCCGAGGACCGCACCGGACGATATCCCCGTGGTGTACGGATCCGCGAGGGGGTTCTTCACGACGCTCTGCATCGCCGCGCCGCCGATCGCCAATCCGGCACCGGCGATCACCGCGACGACGACCCTCGGGAGACGGTCCTCCCACAGGACGAAGTCGTCCCACCATCCATCGCTGTGAAGATCGTAACCCACGCCGGTCAGGTGGTTCCAGATTATGCCGAACGTCTCCAGGAAACCGATCTCGCGGACACCCAGGGTGAGGGCGTAACCTCCCGCACAGACTATGGTCAACGCACATAGTGATATGAACAGGATCTTGCGCCCGGTGTACCTGTGGTACTCGTCCTTCATCGATACGGATTGTCCGAAGAGATCCTTCCCGCAACCTTCAGCGTCCAATGTCCCACCTTTGGAAAAGTGAATGGCCCCCGAGGGGGCCGTTTGATCAGACCTTCACCATGTCGGATTTTATCAGGAAGATCCCGTCCTCACCGACGGTGAAACCATCCTCGTGGAGGTTGTCGATGAACGTGTCGATCCATTCCTGGATGATACCGCTGGCATAACCCTCCTCGAACAGGTCGGGATAGTACATCTCCACCTGGTAGGCGATCCTGATGACGACCGGGACGTTGCTGTTGAAGATGAAGTAGCCGCCATCCTTGTACGCATCCGTTCCCTCGAAGTACACCTTGTACGTGTCCCAGATCTCCTGGATCTCGTCGGATGTCGTGGAGAATGAGTAGTTGCAGGTGTGTGCGATGAAATCGGAACTGTACTGCTCCTTGAGGATCCACTCGTCACCGACGTTCGCCTTCTGCGTGGTCGTGGTCCAGTCGGCGAGGTTCCTGGCTCCGGCATCCTCCGATGTGACGAAGGAAGATGAACCGATGCCTCCGATAGAGTTGGACATCGTGACGGAGAGGGTTGTCACCCTGTCTGCATCGGACACTGTCTCGAGCTTGTCGTTCATCTCCTTCAGGAGATCGTCGGAGAACTTGACGAAGGCCTGCGACTCCTCCTCCAGTCCGAGGAGGTAACCGACTGTGAGTGCCCAGTCGAGGGAGTCGAGTCCGCCGGCCGCATTGATCCTGATGACGTCTATCTGGGCCTTCTCGAACTGCTCGTAGTTCTTCAGGTACACGGAACTGTAGTCCACGACGACGCAGTCGATGCCTTCGTCCGCGGCGGTGTCGAGGTCTATGTCCGTGGCCTTGGAGCTCATGACCGTTGCGCTCTCCTTGAGGTCGGCGAACATCGTGGCATCGAGGTTCCCACCGGGGATTCCCTTGATCATGTCGGTGGCACCGATGGATTTCATCAGTGCGAGTGTCGTGTTGGGGAGTGCCGCAACCGAGCTCTTGGGGTATGCACAGGACTTCACCTCGGAGTTGTTGTTGAGGTAGTAGATGGTCATCTTCTCCCTGTCGACCATCCTCTCCACGAAGTCTATGTCGCTCTGGTTGACCTTGCCGTCCTGGTTCGCATCCGAGAACGGGGTCTTCTCCATCTCACCGGAGATGATGCTCTCCAATGCCTCTATGTCCTTCTCGTCGAGGTAATCATCGTTGTTCGCATTTCCGAAGATCTTGAGACGACCCTGGTCGTTGTCGGATCTGTACTCGCTGTCCTCGTCACCGGACATCAGAACGAGTCCGACGGCTGCGACAACAACGATGGCCACGACTGCAACTGCTATCAGTTTCGTACTAGCCATGTTTTGGAAGCTGTCTGGTGGGTTAAATATGTTGGCATATACATCCAACTACGTTGGAAGACAAGACGCATGGAAAACGGTGGATGATGACAAAAACGTGGATGGGATAGGTGCGGGGTCTCCCCCGCACCTTTGATTGTTTATCTCACTCCGCAGCCGGGACGACATCGTCGGCGACGGGGGTCTCGGCGGACTCCGTCGCGGTGATGACGGGCTCGGGTGCCTCGTACCTCGTCGGGGGGACGACCCTCGCCGCGGTGGATACCCCGCCCTCGTTGAGGGGCAGGAGCTTCTCGAGGTACTGCTCCTTCTTGGGGCAGTCCACGAACGCGTACTCGAACACGTCGCGGATGGTCCTCACGGTGACGACCTCCATGGTGTCGTAGTACCTCCTGTCCATCATGAGGTCCTTCTCGTTGTCCCAGGGGATGATTGCGAGCCTGATGCCGGACTCCGCCGCGGCCTCCAGCTTGGCGGTGACGCCGCCGATGGGGAGGACCTTGCCCCTGACGCTGAGGGAACCGGTCATCGCCATGTCCTGGCGGATCGGGATGTCCTCGAGCGCAGAGATGATGGCCACCGTCATGGTGATGGACGCGCTGTCCCCGTCGACACCGTTGTAGGCGCCGACGTACTGCAGGTGGATGTCGTAGTCGCGGAGGTTGGTCATCGTGTACTTCTTGATGACCGCGGAGATGTTGTCCACCGCCTCCTTGGCGATATCCCCGAGCTGTCCGGTGGCGACGATCTTGCCGCCCTTCTCGCTCTGCGCGGGGGACACCTCGGCCGCGATGGGCATGACCATGCCGGACATCTCGGACATGTTGTTGCTGTTGGACAGCACCGCGAGTCCGTTGATGAGTCCGACCGCCTCGCCCTCGTTCCTGAACATCTCGTACCTCTTCATGGCGACGATGTGCTCGTCGGAGATCTGCTGCTCGAGGCTGCGGGCGATGTGCCTGGCCTCCATGACGTCCTGTGCGGTGACGTGGGGTCTCCTGTTCTTGACGGCGATGTCGCCGGAGATGCGCACGAGTCCGCCGAGCTCCCTCATCCTGAGGGTGATCTCACCCTTCTTCCCGGAGCGGCGCTGGGCCTCCCTGAGGATCTCGGCCACGGCGTACTTGTCGAAGTGGGGGATCTTGCCGTCCTTCCTGACCTCCTGCGCGACGAACCTGGTGATCCTCGCGCGGTTCTCGTCGGTGTCGGGCATGGTGCTCTTCATGTACACCTCGTACCCGTATCCCCTGATCCTGGACCTGAGCGCGGGGTGCATGCCCTGGATCGCGTCCAGGTTGCCGGCGCAGACCATGATGAAGTCGCAGGGCACGGGCTCGGACTTGACGAGTGCACCGGAGGAGCGCTCGGACTGCCCTGTGATGGACATCTTCTTCTCCTGCATGGCGGTGAGGAGCGCCTGCTGGGACTCCATCCTGAGCATGTTGATCTCGTCGATGTAGAGGACTCCCTTGTTGGCCTTGTGGATGCATCCGGCCTCGATCCTGTCGTGGGACGGGGTCTCGAGTCCTCCCGACTGGAACGGGTCGTGCCTGACGTCCCCGAGCAGCGCGCCTGCGTGCGTACCGGTGGCGTCGACGAACGGCGGCATGTCGCCGGGGTCGTGTCCCACCAGGACCTTGGGCACGATGGCCACCTCGTTCCTGGTCTGCATCGGGTTCTTGAAGAGGGCCACGATGAGGAACGCACCCATGATCGCCACGAGGGCGATGGTGAAGTTGTTGAGCATGAACGCGGCTATGAGTCCGACCATGATGAGCGCCAGGACCCCGTAGATGTACAGGGAGTTCTTCTGGTTCTTCTGGGCCGCTGCGGCGGCCTTCTGCTCGGCGACGACCGCCTTGCCCTTCCCCGCGGGGAAGACCCTGATCCTGGGCTCGTTGAAGTCCTCGGGGTTGTGGTAGGCCACGATGTCCTGCAGGTCCTCCTTGGGGAGGTACTCCACCATGGAGTTGGCGAGCATCGACTTACCGGTTCCGGGCTCCCCTATGAGCATCACGTGCCTCTTCTGGGAGGCGGCCTTCCTCATGACCTCCACGGCCTCCTCCTGACCTATGACGCGGTCCGCCATCAGGTCCGGGATGTCCACCTCCTCGGTGGAAGTGAAGGTCTGCTCGTTGGCCCACTCCTCCACGGAGAGGGCCGACCTCTTTACAGCATCCTTGTCTTTCATTTCTGACCCCGATTATCCTAGTTTGAACTTGTATAAAAAGGTTGATGTTCTTGGTTCCCAGTCCTCACAGTTCCCCCGACCTTATGCCGTACACGATGCAGGCCACGATGATGCCCACGAGGACCACCATGAAGATGTGCGCCCCGTACCTCTCGAAGAAGGTGGAGTCGTCCGGGTACTCGTACCCGTCCCTGACCAGTCCGGGGGACGTCAGCGAGTTGGGGACGACCACGGACGTGTCGGCCACGTTGACGGCGGAGAACATCTCCGTGTCCTTGCCGACGGGCACCGATGTGGATGCACCGGCCATGACGTACTCGCCGTCATCGGCGGACCTGTCCGAGCACACGTCGACGGCGTACCATCCGCCGTCGTACAGCACCGCGTTCCAGTAGGCGGCGGTCCCCTCCCCGTCAGAACCGTAGACCGTTCCGGGGACGGTGACGGCGTCGATGCCGTTGAGGGTGCACAGGTACGTGTAGGCGGCCGCGATGCCGGCGGATGACGAGCTGCGGATCACGAGGGCGTCGTACATGTTGCCGACCTCCCCCTCGGGATCGGACACCACCTTGGTGCCGGACAGCTTGCCCACCAGGGATTTGGCCTCGGACGGGACCTCGCCGGACACGGTCATGCCCTTGGCGACGGCCTTCAGCCCCTCCATGCGGTCCGCCAGCTCGTTGGCCTCGGTGGCCGGGTCGTCGAGCATGTCGGCGGGGACGGTCAGCGTGAAGGTGACCGAGGAGGCGGTGTGGTACCTTCCGGAAGCACCGCCGTCACCGGAGACGGTGACAACGGACGTCGTCACGCCCACGTCGGGGACGGACACCGGGAGGTCCCAGAGGTGCACGATGAGCGGGTCGCCCATGTACCTGGCCGCCAGCGCGTCCATGACGGTGCCGACCGCGTAGGCCTCCGCCGCTGCCGCGTCCGCGTGCATGACGGGTGTGGGGAGCGCGACCTCCACCGTCGCGGAGTTGGAGTAGTCCCCGCGGAGCGATCCCAGGGCCTCGTACACGGCGTTCCCGTTGGGGTCCAGCTGGGACTGGTAGAACGATCCGCCCGCGGCGTCCGAACCTCCGGACGACAGGGGCGCGGCCACGGTCAGCATGAGGACCAGGACCGCCAAGACAGCTGCGACACCGTGCTTCTGGGTCATGGCAACCCCATCGCCCCTACCTTATTATAAAGGTGATGGAAACAGGAACGGAGCAGTTATTACGGTCCGCGCCCTCCACGGTGCCATGAGGGTCGACGAGCTTGACATATCCGACCGCGTGGCGCAGGCGCTCATGGACGTCGGTTTCGTGAACCTGCACCCGCCGCAGGCCGAGGCGATACCCATAGCGCTCTCTGGAAGGAACCTCGTCGCCGCGATACCCACCGCCAGCGGGAAGTCCCTCATAGGCTACGTGCCGGCCCTGAAGACCATCGTCGAGCAGGGGCGCCGCGTGCTGTACATCGTGCCGCTCAAGGCCCTCGCATCGGAGAAGAGGGACGACTTCGACAGGTTCAGGTCGCTGGGGATAAGGACCCATCTGAGCACCGGGGACCTGGACTCCGAGGACAGGGGGCTGGAGGATGCGGACATAGTCGTCGCCACCTCCGAGAAGGCGGACTCCATGATCCGCCACGGGAGCAGGTGGATCGACAGCGTCGGACTGGTCATAGCCGACGAGATACACATGATACACGACCCGGGCAGGGGACCCACCCTGGAGGTCGCCCTCACCAAGCTGATGAGGCGCAACAGGGACCTGAGGATCATAGCGCTGTCCGCCACCATCTCCAACTCCGGGGACCTGGCGGAGTGGCTCCACGCCGACCTGGTGAGGAGCGACTGGCGCCCGATCCCCCTGAAGGAGGGTGTCTTCATGGACGGGACGATAACCTTCAGCGACAGGTCCGTCAGGGAGGTGCCCCCGGCATCCGACCCGATATGGTCGCTGGTCGATCAGGCCGTGGCCGACGGGGGTCAGGCGCTGGTGTTCGTGAACTCCAGACGCTCCACCGAGGCGCTGGCCGTCAGGTTCTCCAAGCCCATGGGCGCCATCGCCGGGAGGGAGCTGTCCAAGGCCGAGCTGGACGTGCTCGAGGGGGACAGCGAGTCCACCGCGACCGGGAGGAAGCTGTCGTCTTGCGTTGCCAACGGGATGGCCTTCCACAACGCCGGCCTCACCTACAGGCAGAGGCGCTACGTGGAGGACGGCTTCAGGGCCGGGACCATCAAGTGCATAGTCGCCACGCCCACCCTCGCCGCCGGCATCAACCTGCCCGCGAGGAGGGTCATCGTCAGGGACACCTCCCGCTTCGAGACCAACTCGGGGAACAGCCCAATACCGGTCATGGAGGTCAAGCAGATGTGCGGACGCGCCGGGAGGCCCGGGTACGACCCGTACGGGGAGTCCGTCCTGATCGCGAAGAACCAGAGGGACTTCGACCACCTGATGGAGGACTACGTGGAGCACGACACCGAGAGGCTCACCTCCAAGCTGTTCAACGACAAGGTGCTCAGGAGCCACATCCTGGGGCTGGTGGCCACGGGGGACGCCGACTCGGAGGAGTCCATCGTGGACTTCCTGAGGGAGACGTTCTTCGGGACCGTGTCCCAGCTGTTCGGCATAGAGAGCGTGGTCAGGAACGTGGTGGACTTCCTGGAGAGGGAGGGCATGGTGGAGCGCCGCGGGGAGACCGTGGCGATACTCCCGTTCGGGAAGCGCGTGTCCGACCTGTACATCGACCCGATGTCGGCGTCGATCCTAAGGGATGCCGTCCTCGCCATACGCGACGACACGCCCGTGATGCCCGTGCTCATCGCCGCGGCGATGACCCCGGACGTGCTGGGGATGTACCCCAAGAAGTGCGACGAGGCCAGGCTGGACGCCGTGGACTCGGAGTACGGGGGCATGCTGCTGGTGGACCCCGACGACATCGAGGACTACATCTACGACTTCTACAGGAGCGACCTCAAGTCCGCCGTGCTCACGTACGACTGGATCGAGGAGGTGAACGAGGACGTGATGACCGACTCCATGGGCATCGGTCCCGGGGACATCAGGTCCAAGGTGGACATGATGGACTGGATCATCTACTCCATGAACGAGATCGCCCTGATATTCAACCCCGACGCGGTCAGGCGCGTCAGGCCCCTGCTCACCAGGATAAGGTACGGTGTGAGGGAGGAGCTGATGGACCTGGTGTCGTTCAGGGGCGTGGGGCGCAACAGGGCCAGGATCCTCTTCGACAGGGGCATCCGCACCAGGTCCGACGTCATGATGATGGACGTGGACGCGCTGGCGTCCATGCCGAAGATCGGTCCGATCCTGGCTAAGAGCATGAAGGACCAGGTCGGTGGCACCCCGCTGCCGGAGACGCCGTCCATGTCGCCCTCCGAGGAGGAGGCCATGCTGGACGAGATGGCCGCCGCGTACGGCGAGATGCCCTCGGATGCCCCTGCGGACGTCCCCGTACCGGGAAGCGTCGACGTCGCACCGGCACCCGTCACCGCGGAGCCGGTTCCAAAGAAAAGCAGTAAAAAGGGGAAGGTGGAAGAGGCCGGTCGCAGACAGACCAACCTCTTCGATTTCTGATCACTGCGACAGGATCCTCTCGACGTCGGCGACGGAGTTGCCGCACTTGACGGGGGGTGCGCAGTTCTCGATGATTGTGTCGGGGTCCTTCAGACCGTTCCCGGTGCAGATGCAGACCACGCGCTCGTCCCTGTCGGCGATTCCCAGCTCGCGGAGCTTCCTGAGTCCGGCGACGGATGCCGCGGACGCGGGCTCGACGCAGACGCCCTCGCGCCTTCCGAGGAGCTGCTGGGCGGCGATGATCTCGTCGTCGTTGACGGTGATGCAGTGTCCGCCGGTGGAGTAGATTGCCTTGAGCGCCTTCCTTCCGCTGACGGGGTTGCCGATCCTGATGGCGGTGGCGACGGTCTCGGGGTTCCTCTCGGGCTCGAAGTCCTGTGCGCCGTCTTTGAAGGCCCTGGCGACGGGTGCGGCACCCTCGGCCTGGATTCCGGTGAGCATGGGCACCCTGTCGATCCATCCGACCTCCTCCAGCTCGGTGAGCGCCTTGTAGACCGCCCAGATGTTGGCGGCGTTGCCCACGGGCAGGACGATCCTGTCGGGCACCTCGTAGTTCAGCTGGTCCATGATCTCGAAGAGGACGGACTTCTGACCCTCGGGGCGGTAGGGGTTGATGGAGTTGAGCAGGTAGAGCTTCCTCTCGTCCGCCATCTGCCTGGCGAGCGCGAGGGCGTCGTCGAAGTTGCCGTCGACGGACAGGACCTTGGCACCGAAGAACAGCGCCTGTGCGAGCTTGCCCATGGCGACCTTGCCGGAGGGCAGGAACACGGCGCACTTCATGCCGGCCTTGGCCGCGTAGGCGGCGAGGGACGCGGAGGTGTTGCCGGTGGACGCGCATCCGACGACCTTTGCGCCGAGCTCGTTGGCGTGGGAGACGCCCATGGTCATACCCCTGTCCTTGAAGGAGCCGGTGGGGTTGAGTCCCTCGAACTTCACGTAGGTGTCCTCGACGCCGATCTCGGCACCGAGCGCCCTGGTGGGGTACAGGGGGGTCCCGCCCTCCTGGATGGACACCTTCTTGGAGGCGTCCACGGGCATGAAGGGTGCGTACCTCCAGACACCGATGGGTTCGGAGCGGAGGTCCTCGGGCCTCATCTCCTTGACTTTCTCGAGCTCCATCCTGACGGTCAGGAGACCGCCGCATCTGGGACAGGTGTTGACGTAGGGGTCGTCGACCTCGACGCCGCAGTCCCAGCAGATAACCTTGTGTGCTGCCATATCAGATCCTCCTGCATCCGGAACCGCATTCCGTGATCCAGGTCTCGCAACTCATGTCGTGGTCGGCGTAGAGCGCCCTGATGGACTCCGCGATGGCGGTTCCGTCGTGGGAGGTCTTGTCGTAGAACGAGATGATGCAGGGTCCGGAACCTCCGAGGAACGACACGAGCGCTCCGTGGGACATGGCCGCGGACTCGGCCTCCCTGAGGTACGGGACCAGTTTCGCCCTGGCGGGCTCGAAGACGGCATCCTTGACCGACCTGCCGATGAGGCCGAGGTCACCGGTCATCATGGCGTAGACGAGGCAGGATGCGTTTCCGACGTGGAACACCAGGTCCTTGACGGCGACCTCCTGGGGGAGGACGGCCCTGGACTCCCTGGTGGGGACCATGACGTCGGGCATGGCCACGACGACCCCGAGCTCCTCGGGGGGAGTGATGGTGATGACCTCGAAGGGCTCGTAGGACCTGATCATGGTGAATCCGCCGAGCACGCAGGGGGCCACGTTGTCCGCGTGGAAACCGCCGGACGTGACGTTCTCGGCGTGCGCCGCACAGAGGACGACCTCGGTGGGGCTGAGCTTCTCGCCGCAGAGGATGTGGGCCAGGTACGCCCCTCCGGCCGCGGACGCCCCGGACGAACCGATGCCGCTGCAGGGCCTGATGCCCTTCTTTATCCTGATCTCGATCCCGAAGTCGGCCTCGCACCTCCTCAGGACCTCGGCGGCGGCGATGCTCACCGAGTTGCTCTCGGGGTCCTTGGGGATCCCCTCGGATCCGGGTCCGGAGACCTCCGAGATGACGATACCCGATTCGATCTTCCTTCCCTCGATGATGTCGTAGGGCTCCCTGAGTGCAAGTCCGAATATGTCGAAGCCCGCTCCGATGTTAGATGTCGTCGCAGGTGCTGCGACCCTTACCCATTCGTCGCTCATGTTGCTCACGCGTTCCTTGCCACGGACAAGAGCGCACTCCGTCATAAAGGTTGGCCGTGGCACGTCCACAGGGTGCGTGCGCGTCCGCAAAGGTTAATGGAACGGGTGCCGATGGGGGTCGCATGAGGTTCCAGATCATCGGCATGCGCGGGGATGCGCCCTTCGACACCATCGTCGGCCACTTCACCTCCATGGGAGGGGACGTGGTGCTCATGGACCCGGACATGGTCGCCGGCAGGGAGCACGTGCTGTCCGCCGTGGAGCATGCGGAGAGGGCGTTCGCCAACGGGACCAACAGGTCGAAGACGCTGCTGACGGAGATCATCGTGTACTGCGCCTGGGAGAGGCAGATCGGCAGGGCGCTGGCGAGGATGAGGCCGAAGGAGGGGAGGACGGAGTACGTCGCCGTGCTCCTCGATGTGGACGACCCCCGTTTAGAGGATATAGGAATGGTCAGGGACGACTCGCTCATGGACGTCACGGAGTGGAAGGTGGGGAACCTGGGGCTCCGCAACTGCTTCCTCCCGCCCGTTGACATCGCCGTGGAGAACGTGGCGATGGTCGATCTGATGAAGCAGTGATGTGTCGTAAGGACATGTCAATCCGCTTTCATCATGCATATGCTGTATGTTCAGACACCTTCCCATGTATCCGAAAATTGATTTTTATCACATGCATGTTATGATTCGGCATGACCATGAGGACCGTTGAGATTCTCGGCACCAAGCACACCATCCCGATAATGATACACATGCTGAGGCACGGGCCGGTGAAGTCGTCCGACCTGGAGCACCTGACCAAGAACTGGAGGATCGTGGACGACCGCCTGAAGAAGCTGGAGAAGGCGGGACTCGTGAGGTCGGAGCTGAACCAGGAGGGGCGCATGTACAGGAGGTACGAGCTGACCTACAACGGGAGGATCGTGTCCGGGCTGCTGATGATTTGCGCCCGTCTGGATAGTGATGCCTCCTATTTCGAGAGGAATGAGGTTTCTTATTTCATTGAAAAGGAGATATGTTGTGAGTTGAACCATCGAATCGTCACAGATCCATGATTCGAACATTCCCAGGGTGAAGAGAGCAGGTTTAAACCCTGGGGTACAACCCCAGGTAAAGGGGAGTTGATCTCCGTTTGTTATGTCAGAATCAACTTGTGGAACCGACAACAGTGTATTCGTTCCCTTCAGCGACAACAGTGTATCCATCGGAGAGGAATGATGTATTTGCACCTTCGGATACGTTGTTTCCGGGATTCCATCCTACGAATGCTCCACCAGTAACCACAATCTCACCGGTACCGTCCCTCTCATTGAGAAGCCAAGCGAGATTCTCCGAACTGAACTCTCCACCGCTGATGTAGATCTTACCAGCATTGTTGCCCGCGTATATCAAATCCTGATGATCGGCGGATGACACGGTGGATGAACCCTCGCAGACATATTGCCCTCCAGAGATATCCACAACCCCTCCATCATATGCCCATACGGCACAGTCGTGTTCGAAGTCGACATAGAACGAACCTCCTTTGAGGTCGACGTCGGAATACTGGGTAGAAACAACGATCAAGTCCGTGGTCTCCGTGGTGTTTTTGAATGTTCCTGCTTCCACGCACAATGTGGAACGCGACTTGACGTTATTCTCACCTACGACGGAAACCGCACCATCCACATTTCCAGTTATGTTAATAGTCACCTTGGGACTTGTGTATGTAGAGTAGTTTCCAACGACGATGGCGTATGCACTGTCACCCTCATCGTTTGCATAAATCTCCGTAACACCTTCGACGGACACCGTTCCACACCAGATGCTCAAAGCACAAGAATACCCGGAACTACCTGCTGCAGACTCGTTTGGTTCAATGGTCCTATCCAGGTTGGTTCCATCAATCACCACATCTCTGATGATGAGGTCACCGTAGTTCTGAACCAGAACTGCAAACTTCTTCTCATTCTCCTCACTAACTGCCAGAGTACCATTTTCAATCGTTATCTTGTTGCCTGTGTTGAGCTGGAATCCGTTTGTTTCAGTACCTGTAGAACCGACAGGGTTCCTCAGGGTGTATGTGAATCCATTGAGATCCAACTTCACCTCTTTGTTTCCATCCCTAGCCACTTTCACTCCATCTCCCAGGGTGTCCTTCACGAGGTCGATTTCCCCTGAGTTGGTTATTGCATCAAACGCCTCCTGAAGAGTCTTGTATCCTTTGTCCTCGATCTTCGCCACCGTGGCATCCACAAGATAATATGCAGAGAAGTGACTGGGTGTGAAAGTTGCAACCGTTTTTCCATCAGATGAAGTGATGGTAGCGGCGACTTCGGTCATTGTACCATTATCCGCAACATGGAACACTGTCAAAACACTTGTATCGTCATATCCAGTGGGAACTGATAGTGTAACACTTGCATCAGTTACACTAGCACCTGTGGGAAGTGTGACATCGATTCCCACGAGAGCCTCTCCTGCATTCTCGAGGAAGTATTCACTGCTAGATCCAGAAATAATGGATGTATTGACTTCACCACCTGTGTCGAGGGTCATAGTTATGGAGGCGGCCTTTCCACCGGCTGCCACGACATCAACCGTCGCCTCCTCACCGGCTGTTACGGTTGTAGTGATCGCGGGAAGTTCTGAAGAGTCTATGTTGGCCTGGTAGAATCCGAACGTGATGGGGAGGTTGAACTCCTTACCCATGAGTTCATTACCTGCTTCAGTGGACATGGAGATGGTGATCTCGGCTTTGAAACCGACTTCGTCATTCGTTGCGTCGATTATGCCACTGGTATATTCTGTACCATTAATCGTAACAATATCATCTATGGAGAATGGATCGGAAACTCCTGATGTTAGGTTGAATACCGTATCGATTGTCGTTTCGATAGTACCTCCGTATACGAGTCTCAAACTGTCTCCGGGAGCCATCCCCCCAACTTCAACGATCATTTCCGTTAACTCGGAACCTGGGTCGGCTACAGTCCATCCGACTGTCCCGTTCAGGGGGGTGTTTCCCCCATTTGCTATTGCAACTTCATCATCACCGTATACTTTGTAATATGCATCAGTAACATCAGCTTTCAGGATTATGTTGCCTGTAGTCACATTGATACTGCTGCTCTCCGTGTCCGAGAACCACGAGTAGGTGACTCCGGAGACGGCCGCGAGTGCGAGTACGATGACGATCGCGGATGCCGCTATCGCTTTCATCTGCGCTTTCATATCCATTACCTCTTTTGCATTCAGGATGTGTGATACCACACATCCGTGTGAGAAACAATCGGAACCGTCCGTTCCGACCTTCTTTAGAAATGCGACCGCATCCGCTTGGATCTCCTCGACACGTCACCGTGTCCGGTCGCTTGGAGCGTCAACTGCCACCTCCACCGAGGGTCACTATCGTACCCTCCGTGACTTTGATACTGTATACTGTACCTGCAGTCATTTTCAGAGATGATCCGATCGAGGAATCACATTCCACCGTCCCTCCTGTGAATTCCAACGTCACAGAATAGTTGGACCTCAGATCGTATGTTCCGGCAACCAATTGTAACGGATTCTCTCCATCCCAAAATTGACTTCCCACTGCAATGGAAAGATCCGCAGTCTCAATCTCGATTGTCACATCATCGGTATCCGACCACCACGACTCCGTCACACCGACCGATGCGACGCACAGCATGGCCGACAGCAGGACGACCGCCAGGGACACGACCTTCAGCCCCCTCATGCTCCCACCGCCTGTGCTGCGAAGACACCGAGTCCGAAGTTCAGAGTCTTACCCATGGTCGAGTTACCGGCCGTCGACGGGAAAGTCAGGGTAACCTCGATGATCAATGGATCCGCCCCGACCGTTCCCAGGGACAGGAACTTGCCGTCAGCCGATATCTCCGACACGGTCTTCGACACCGTCGTCTGTCCGGACACCGCCGTGATCGTGAACACCTCGCGCAGTTCCTGATCGCCGGTCACATCAGTCACGTACAGGTACGCGTCCAGCTCGTGACCGCTGTCGTTGATCACAGACAGGGTCAACTTCTGCGTCATCCCGGGGACCATGCCGGAGGTGTTCAGGGTGAAATTCTTCAAATCCACGTTCTTCGTCTCGTCGAAATCCTTGACCGTCCCGTTCTCGTTCCTCTGACCGCTGTAGGACACCACCTTGACGGAGAAACCCGCCCCATCCGTTACAGTGACCGACAGTGTGCATATCTTGGTCACACCGCCCTCGGTGTACGACACGGTCACCGTCTGCATACCCTTCTCCGCGAACGCCGCAGGGGTGAAGTTGCATGACGACGTCACATTCTCCGTGGAGTTGTCACCATAGGTCGCGGTGACCACCATCCCCGTGGGATCGAACCTCTCGCCCGCATTGTAGGTCACCTTGGTGGGCCAGGTCGTCACTGAGATCGACGACAGCACGGGATCCTCCGCCGGAGGTGAGGGCGGGGATGGCGGGTTGTACGGTGGGATGTACGGCGGAGTCACGGGTTCGATCTTGGAGAACACCACGTGGACCTCGCGGTCCCCGGTGATGTCGGACACCGTGTACGTTCCGCTCGCGGACACTGCGGTGCCCCCGTCGGTGACCGACGACACCCTGTACCCGCTATCCGGGACGATCGTCAGCACCAGGGAACCACCGTCGGTGACGGTGACGGTCCCCGAGGGCGAGACGTTTCCACCGGATGTGTGCGTGACCGTGACGGTGTGCGTCACGACCGGCGGCTCCGGGACGTCGGTCTCGGAGAACACCACGTGCACGCGTATC
>JAFTYV010000048.1 GCA_017461225.1 Candidatus Methanomethylophilaceae archaeon | reverse complement strand
CCGTCGGAGTCACCATCGACGGAAAGAACCCCAATGACTACCAGAAGGTGGTAAAGGCCGGCGAGTACGACGGTCAGTTCTGAAACTATCAAAGGGGCTTCGGCCCCGTTTTACCCCGTATCCGGTTGGATGCGAAGCTTTTCCATTCAGTTAAAATCCATTGATTTCGGGTAGTTGGTAATAGTTTATATACTACCTATTGTTAGCCCACCTTACTTGTAGGAGAGTCATAGACTCGTACGTACTACGAGGAGGAATTGTATTGGCAGAAAAACCAACCGTAATGGCCGTGCAGAAGGCACTCGAGAGTGCGAAGAAGCGCAATTTTACTGAGACGGTTGAGTTGGCCATCAATCTCAAGGACGTTGATCTGACCATCCCCAAGAACCGTATCCAGGAGGACATCATCCTCCCGTCCGGTCGCGGGAAGGCAGTCAAGGTCTGCGTTATTGGTGGTGGCGAACTTGCCTTGAAAGCCAAAGACGTGGCCGATCTCGTAATCACCCCCGAGGAACTCGGAGCGATTGCAGACGACAAGAAACAGGCTAAGAAGATCGCGAACAGCACCGATTACTTCATCGCCGAGGCACCCCTCATGGCGGTCGTCGGTAAGAGGCTCGGTACCGTTCTCGGTCCCCGCGGAAAGATGCCCAAGCCCATCGCACCCGGAGCAGATCCCAGTGCGATGATTGACGCACTCCGCAAGTCTGTGACCATCAGGACGAAAGACAGGAAGACCTTCCACGCACCCGTCGGAACAGTCGAGATGTCCGCAGAGGAGATCGCAGAGAATGTCGATCTCATCATCAAGCGTGTTGAGGCCCACCTTGAGAAGGGTAGGTACAACATCGCATCCGCGTACGTCAAGACGACCATGGGACCCTCGGAGAAGGTTTTGTAAGGAGGTTCAAAGATGGCACACGTCGCAGCTTGGAAGAAGGATCTCGTTAACGAGCTGGTACAGGACATGCGCGAGGCGCCCGTTGTCGCAGTTGTCGACATGGAGGGCATCCCCGGACAGCAGGTCCAGTCCATGAGGGCGGGTCTCAGGGCTATCGCCAAACTCAAGATGACCAAGAACAACCTTATGCTCTTGGCCATCGAAGAGGCGGCGAAGGACAAACCTGGACTCGAGGCACTCAAGGACGCGGTTCATGGACAGTGTGCGATTGTCACCACGGACATCGACCCCTTCAAGCTTTTCAAGAAGCTTCAGGCGACGATGACCCCCGCTCCCGCAAAGGAGGGACAGCTCGCACCCATCGACATCACCGTGCCCAAGGGACCTACCCCCTTCGGACCCGGCCCGATTATCGGAGAGCTTCAGAAAATAGGCCTTCCTGCCGCTATCGAGGCAGGAAAGATCGTAGTCAAGAAGGACACGACACTCGTGAAGGCCGGAGAGCCGATTTCCGGTCCCATCGCAGCAATGCTCCCCAAGTTGGAGATTCTCCCCATGGTCGTGGGAATGGACCTCAGGTCCGCCTACGAGGGTGGAGTCGTCTACGGAAAGGACGTTCTCGATATTCCCGATGACTACTATTCCACGATGTTCGCTACGGCTGCACACAACGCCCTCGCACTCGGTGTTTCGATTGCGTTCCCCACAAAGGAGACAATCGTGCCTCTCATCGCGAAGGCGTTCAGGGAGACCCTCGGTCTTTCCGTTTCAGCCGCGATACCGACCAAAGAGAATATCGACATACTCGTGGCGAAGGCAGACGCTCAGATGCTGTCCGTCGCCAACGCCTGCGGATACACCAACGATGCGATTGCAGCGAGGCTCAGCTCGGCTGCAGCAGCCGCATCCGTTGCAGCAGCACCTGTTGCTGAGGTCGCAGTCGAGAGTGTGGAAGAGGAAGAAGAAGAGGTCAGCGAGGAAGAAGCAGCCGCTGGTCTCAGTGCATTATTCGGCTAAATTAAAGGAGTTGAATTAAATGGAGTATATCTACAGTGCAATGGTGCTCTACTCTGCAGGCAAGGACATTACCGAGGACGCAGTCAACGCTGTCCTCACCGCCGCAGGAGTGGACGCTGACGCAGCCAAGATCAAAGCACTGGTTGCATCCCTCGAGGGAGTTGACATTGCAGAGGCTATCGCAAGTGCCGCAGTCGCAGCACCCGCAGCAGCAGCCGCACCCGTTGCAGCAGCAGCCGCCGAGGCCCCCGCAGCAGTCGAGGAGCCCGAGGAAGAGGCAGTCAGCGAGGAGGAGGCCGCAGCCGGTCTCTCCGCTCTGTTCGGATGAACACGTTGGTCTAACTGGCAACGCAAAACCTTTTACCATCTTTTTTCTTTGTTCGAGTGGTTCCAATGGATTCCGTGGAGAAGGTCACAGTCAGGCTTCCACCGGAGACTATCTCCCTGTTGCAGGTCCTTGTCGACAGGGGCGACTTCAGGAGCCTCTCCGATGCCGTCCGCGGCGCCGTCGACGAGATGGTGGCGACGCACTTCTCACCGGAGGACATATCCGTGCTCGCGGTCGAGCACAGGGAGGACGACGTGCTCGAGCTCGGTGCCCTGATACGCTCCGGCTCCACCGCATCCTTCGACGACGATCTCCGTGGCGCGGTCCGTGACTTCGTCCGTGCCAAACTCGGGACCGAGTGATAGGATGGATGACATCTTGATGGTGTGCTGCGGAGGCGGCGGTCACCGCGTCCTCGAATCATCCCTCGGACGCTTCTCCATGCCGGTGGTGTTCATCAACAAAGACGACGGATCTCCCGGATCCAACACGGAATGGGGCCTCGGCGACCATCCGGACAACGTGTCCTTCCTGAACCTTGACGACGTGTGCGAGGTCGAATCGCGGATGGAGGGCATGCGCATCGTGTTCATCCTCTCGATCCTGGGGGGAGAGACGGGGATCAGCATGATGCGCCGTCTCATCGGATCCGCCAGGGACAGGGGCTGCAGCGTGGTGTCGCTCGTCGGTATCCCGATGTCCTTTGAGTACACCAGACGCGAGAGGGCCATGGCGGCGCTGCCGGAGCTCGTGGGCATATCGGACCGCCTGTTCATCCTGGATGTCGATGCGGTCCAGCACATGAACGTCGACCGTAGGATCCTCTTCATGATGAGGATGATCGATAGCAGCATATCGTTCGCCGCCTACGGTCTGTCCGATGCGATGGAGGGTCCGTTCTTCAGCACGTTCACCCAGAAGGTCTACACGTTCGCGTACTCGTCGGAGCTGGATCCCGCGGACGCCGTGAACAAGGCCCTGGACTCCACCATGTTCGAGAGCGATCCCGCCGGGGGGAAGCTGATCGTTCTGGTCGGATCGGGTTTCGGCCGTGCGGAGGTGGATTCCGTCTACAGCACCGTCGTCGGCATGAGCGGGATAATACCCGACATCGTGAAGAGGTCGGATTGCGAGGACACGAAGGTCCTGGTGTTCCTGCCCGTCAGTCCCGACGATCTTTCTTCTCCCAGGGCTTCCCGTACTTGATGAACTTGGCCGCATCCCCGAAGACGCCCATGATGGTGTTGAACTCGTACTTGGTGGGGATGGCACGTCCCATCATGCGCCTGAACATGACCCCTGTGTTGTCCCTCCTGTTCGGCGGGTACTCCACGGCATCGAGGAGGTCCCCGAAGAAGTCGAACATGAGCTCCTTCTCCGCCCTGTCCGCGGGTTCCGGTCTGCGGGGGGTGTTGTCCACCTGGAAGAACTCGTACATGACGATGTTCGCGGCATGGGACAGGTTCATGATGGGGTACTCCTCGCCCGTGGGGATGGTGATCAGGGCGTCGCACATGTTGAGCTCGTCTTGGAGGAGGCCGATGTCCTCCCTCCCGAACACGATGGCTATCCTCTCGGGGTATCCGCGGCAGTGCTCCGCGAACTCGCGGACGGGGGTCGGGACGCGCGTGTAGTTCCTGTCGCCCTTGGTGGTGACCCCGCTGGTACCCACGACGAGGAAGCAGTCCCTCACGGCCTCCTCGAGGCTGGTGACCACCACGACGTCGTCGAGGATCGACGACCCGTGCTTGGACCTGCGGTACGCATCGTCCCCCAGTTCGCAGGGGTTCACGAGGTAGAGTTCCTTGAGGTTGAAGTTGGCCATGGACCTGGCGATGGCACCCACGTTGCCCTCGTATTTCGGACCGACGACCACGATGCGTATTTCCGGCATGCCACTGGGATTGCGGGCGCGTACTTAACTCCTCTCAGTCGTTAAATACGGAGGTCTTTCTATGGAGCACCGTGGACATACCTAAGGATCATCCCAGATACAAATCGCTCATGACCCGTGAGCGCCTCGCCGAGATGGTGGAGAGGGGGGTAGTGACCCCCACGGGTCTGATCTCCCACGGAAGGGGGGAGGCCTTCGACTACATGATGGGCGAGAGGAGCACCGATGCGGCCCTGGAGGCCGAGAGGGCCGCCGCCGCGTTCCTCCTCAACGCCCGCAACCCCGTGGTGTGCATCAACGGCAACGCGGCCGCACTGGACGCTCGCAACCTGATCGCACTCGCCGAGGCGGTGCCCGCGAAGGTGGAGGTCAACATCTTCCACAGGACCCCCGAGAGGATGGAGGGGATCATCTCGTACCTCGAGTCCGAGGGCGCCCACGACGTCCTCGGCAGGGATCCCGACTGCAGGATCGAGGGGCTCAACCACGACCGCGCCCTCTGCACGCGTGAGGGGATCTTCGACAGCGACGTGATCCTCGTGCCGATAGAGGACGGGGACCGCGCGGAGGCGCTCGTCTCCATGGGGAAGGTCGTGATATCGATAGACCTGAACCCCCTGTCACGCACCTCGCGCATGGCCACGGTGCCCATCTGCGACGAGATGACCCGTGCCCTCGAGAACATCATCCGCTTCATGGAGGAGCTGCGCGGGGACCGTGACGCAATTATAAAGACGATGGATGGGTTCTCCAATACGGAGAACCGTCGCAGGACCGTCATGTGCATCTGCGATGCGCTCATGGACGGTTTCGAGAAAGGAGGTAATTGAATGGACGACTTGCTCAAGAAAGGGTCCCTCAGGCTCCACTGGGCCGAGGCCCACATGCCTGTCCTGAAGGACATCAGGAAACGTTTCATCGACGAGCAGCCTCTCGCCGGACTGAAGATCGGCATGGCGCTGCACACCGAGGCCAAGACCGGTATGCTGGCGGTGACGCTGGCGGACGCCGGTGCGAAGATCCGTCTCGCCAGCTGCAACCCCCTGTCCACGGACGACTCCGTCGCACTCGCTCTCCGCGAGGAGTACGGCCTGGAGGTCTACGCCAAGAAGTGGGAGTCCTCCGAGGAGTACTACAGCAACCTCAACACCGTCCTCGACATGAAACCCGACTTCGTCATCGACGACGGTGCGGACCTCATAGCCATGGCGCACACGACCCGCACGGATGCGCTCCCCAACATCAAGGCCGCCAACGAGGAGACCACCACCGGTGTCGTCCGTCTCAGGGCGATGGCCGCAGACGGCGCGCTGAAGTTCCCCGTCCTGGACGTCAACGACGCCAAGATGAAGTTCATGTTCGACAACAGGTACGGCACCGGACAGTCCGCATTCGACGGCTTCATGAACGCCACCAACCTCATCGTCGCCGGCAAGACCCTCGTGGTCGCCGGATACGGATGGTGCGGCAAGGGGGTCGCCATGAGGGCCAAGGGGCTCGGGGCATCCGTCATCGTCACCGAGGTCGATCCCATCAAGGCCATCGAGGCCAAGATGGACGGCCTGGAGGTCATGAGGATGGTCGACGCCGTGAAGGTGGCGGACATCGTGATCACCGTGACCGGATGCAAGGACATCATCGCAGCGGAGCACATCGCCGTCATGAAGGACGGGTGCATCCTCGGAAACGTCGGTCACTTCGACAACGAGATCAACAAGGCCGACCTGGAGGCGGCATCCGTCTCCAAGGAGCGTGTCCGCGACTTCATCGACGAGTACAGGCTCGCCGACGGACGCAGCATCTACCTGATCGCGGAGGGACGTCTCATGAACCTCGCGGCAGGTCAGGGTCACCCCGCGGAGATCATGGACATGAGCTTCGCCACCCAGGCGCTCGGTATCGTGCACATGACCCGCAACTACCAGGACATGGAGTGCAAGGTCTACAACGTGCCAAACGAGATCGACTCCGAGATCGCCATGCTCAAGCTCACATCGATGGGTGTCAGCATAGACTCCCTCAGCGACACGCAGGTGAAGTACATCACCGGATGGGAGGAAGGGACATAATGGAACCGTTCCTCTCCGTGTACGGTCATGTGACGGTGGACCAGATCCTCACGGTGAGGAAGTTCCCGGACGCCAACACGTCCGAGGATGTCCTCACGAAGGTCACCGCCCTCGGCGGGACCGGTACGAACATCGCCGTCGTGGCCGCATCCCTCGGATGTCCCACCGCGTTGTGCGCGTTCGTCGGGAACGACTTCCCGTCCCAGTACGAGGACATGATGGCGGGTTGCGGACTCATCATGGACGAGTTCGTGCACGTGGACAGGTACGAGACGTCCACAGCCGTCGTGGTCAACGACCCCGGGCTCACCCAGAAGGTCCTGTTCTACCAGGGCCCCCAGGGTTTCGCCGACGACCTCGGCATCATGCTGACGTCCAACGCGAGGAGGTCCGAGCACGTCCACTTCTGCACCGGGCAGCCGTCCTACTACACCTCCGTGATGAGGGAGGTCGGAGACTCGGCCAGCATGGCCATCGACCCCGCGCAGGAGTCCCACCGCATATGGAACGCCGACAACTTCCCGCCCGCCCTCGCACTGGCGGACGCGCTGTTCTGCAACAACTTCGAAGCCGAGTCCCTGAGGCGCTACGCCGGTCTGGACGACATCCTCGACGCGGATGTGGGCATGGTCGTCTGCACCAGGGGTTCGGATGGCAGCGTCGCCCGTGTGGGCGACGAGGTCCTGGAGATCCCCACCGTCAGGGCGGACAGGGTCGTGGACGCCACCGGTGCCGGGGACTCGTACAGGGCGGGGTACTACACGGCGCTGTACAGGGGCCATCCCGTACCCGAGGCACTGGTCATCGGCTCCGCCGTGGCGTCGTTCGTCGTGGAGGAGACCGGTGCGCTGACCAACGTGCCCACGTGGGACGCGGTCATGGAGAGGGCCGAGCCCTATCTCGGACGGATAGCATGACGCTGGTCGCCCTCACCGGCACGCCCGGGACGGGCAAGACCTCGGTCTCGGCCGAGCTGCGCTCCAGGGGCCACACGGTCATCGACATGAACGAGCACATCCGTGCACACGGGCTGCTCGGGGCGCTGGACGAGGGAAGGGACACCCACGAGGTGGACCTTGACCTCCTCAACGACTCCCTGGAGGGCATCCGCGCCTCCGGGGACCTCGTCTTCATGGACAGCCACCTGTCGCACTTCATGGACTGCGGATGCATAGTCGTCTTCAGATGCAGGCCCGACGTCCTCGCGGCCAGGCTGGAGGCCAGGGGCTACGGTCCGGAGAAGGTCCGTGAGAACGTGCAGTCCGAGATCCTCGACGTCATACTGTGCGAGGCATCGGAATCCGACATCCCGGTCTACGAGGTGGACTGCTCGGACACCGCCGTCGGGTGCTCCGCCGATGCGGTGGAGCAAATCGTAAAAGGGGAGGTGTCGGATTACACCCCCGGAAGGACCGATTGGTCCGGGGAGATGGAGAGATGGTTCTAGACGGACAGAGAGCGAGGGCGGATTTCGCCCTGGAGCCGGTGGCCAGGAGGCTCATAAACGTCAATCCCAACACGATATCGTGGATCGGGTTGATCCTCGCACTCGTGTGCGGCGTGGTGTTCTACCTCAGCGGCACGGAGGGCATGGGGTACCTGCTGCCGGTCGGTGCGGTCGCCGTGATCGTGTCCGGTTACTTCGACGCCCTGGACGGCAAGGTCGCCAAGATGGCTGGGAAGGCCAGCCGCAAAGGTGACTACCTCGACCACGTGTTCGACAGGTACGCCGACGTCTTCATGATCGGCGGTGTGGCGGTCAGCTCCTGGTGCGACCCCTACCTCGGCATGCTCGCCCTGGTCGGTGTCCTGCTGACGTCCTACATGGGGACCCAGGCGCAGGCCATCGGTGCCCCGCGCCTCTACGCGGGACTCCTCGGACGTGCGGACAGGGTGGTCCTGTCTACGCTGTTCCCCCTGATCCAGTTCGCGATGACCGGGCTCGGGTACGGTTCGTTCGAGGTCCTCGGGATCGAGCTCTGCTGGATGGAGCTGATGATGCTGTGGTTCGCCGTCGTGGGCAACCTGACCGCGGTCCAGCGTGCGATAATAACGTGGGGGAACCTCTGCAGGGAGGACGACGGTCACTGACCGTCCTTCCCCTCGGTCTTCTTGCGGGTCTTACCCGATTTGACGCGGTAGTACGAGAGGGGGTGGTTGAGCCACTCCTGCTCGCACAGGCTGTCGGGACAGTAGCATATCCCGTTCGTCTTCATGGTGGAGCATTCCGGCGGGGTGTATCCGTCGGTGCCGTTCAGCTCGCCCGTGATGTGCTTGATCTGGTACTCCGACTTCGATTCGTCGAAGTCCGGGGACTCGGAGAACACGCGGATTATCTCGTCGTATGTGAGTCCCAGTGCGTTGAGGAACGTCACCAGTGCGAACCTCGCGCTGTGCGGGAGGTTGAGTCCCTGTCTGGACATATCGAGGATGTGTGTTATGCACGGTGGCAGGTACTCGTTCCTCATGCCCTCGCCGCCCGTGGGGCTGAACCTCTTCTTCGTCTCCTCCAGGGCCATGCTGATGCGGGTCACGTCCCCCCTGAGGTACCGGTGGTACTCGTCCGGGGTGATCAGCGGCAGTTCCGACTCGATCTTGTCCTGGAGCGCGTTCTGCATCAGACGGCTGTACTTCTCCTGCGGGAGGTGCACCATCCCGTGGTGGAGCTCCATGTTGATGAGCTTCCAGTCCACGCTCTTCAGACGGTTGGCGAGCCTCAGGTAGTCCGGGAACCCTATGCGCATGATGCCGTCGGGATCCGCCGTGGAGGAGACCCCGAGCTCGTCGGAGACGGCCAGGACGGTCGATGGGTCCTCGGAGGACAGGAGGTTGTTCATCCTCACGGCCTCCGCGAGCGCGTACCTCTTGGTCAGGAAGCGGTCCCCAACCATGGACACGATCATCCTGGCGTAGGGGTAGGACATGACCTCCATGAGCCTGTCGTAGTCGTTCATGAGGGGGGTGTAGGACACCTCGGAGTCGGACAGGGCGTCGAGGACGCGCTGGCGTCCGCGTACGCGGGCGGGTTCGTACGATGGCGATGTTATGAGCTCGTCCAGGTCCGCCGAGTTCCTCTCCGCGAACTCCGCTGACTCCCTGAGGAAGGGGTACTTCGCCGCACGTGCCGTGTCCATGGTATGCGGATGGTCCGACCCGTATAAATCGTGTGACCCAGGTTCATTCGAACGACAGCATGGGTGCGAGACGTCCGATCACGGCGGGGTCGTCTATCGCACGGGACAGGTCCGCCGCGTCGGAGAAGGGTCTCTCCAGCACCAGCTTGGTCGCACGCTTCTTCCCCACTCCGGGGAGCCCCTCGAGTGCGGACATCGGCATGCTGTTGATGCGGAACGGGTAGGTTATGCCGGTGATGGATCTGAACCCCCAGTCGGTGATGTAGACGTCGTGGAACTCGTCGGTGTCGAGCCTGTACGGGACGCCTACCAACAGAGGGTACGATCCGAGCTGCCTTCCGAACGTCGTGTTCCCGTCGTTCAGCTCCATGTACACGTCCCTAAGTACCGTGCCGTAGGGTGCGACGCGCTCCAGCATGACCCTGTCGATGTCGTTGCGCACCTCCTCCTTGAACCTCTTGAACCTGCGCTGGTCGACCCTGACGCTGTACTCGCGCCTGACCGGGAGCACCTGGCGTATGTTGATGCGCCTGATCATGAGCCCCTCGTCCCTCATCGCGGACAGGAGGTCCATGTCCATCCTGTACGTGGCGGCCGTCTCGCCGTCCAGGCCGCAGATGATGTTTATGCCGGGCAGGAGCCTCGGCATCCCGCGCGGCCCCCTGGAGCCCCCGACCTCGTTGATCAACCTGACCGCGGCCATCACCTGCTCCGGTGTGCTGTTCAGGTTGTTCTCGATGACGACGCGGGGGTCGGCGGATTCCATCCCCAGTGCGAGGACGTTGCCGTCGGTGCAGTGCTCGGCCAGGATGGAAAGGACCTCGCGTGACTCGTCCGGGTACGTGGCGATGACCGCGGAGTTGGCGTTGTCCACGTGGATCATGTCGAAACCGAGTCCGGACAGTCCGGAGAACAGCTCGCGGACCGCATCGGGGTTCGGTCTGGGTGTCTCGGAGTCGTCGGTGGAACCGTAGGACACTATGCAGGTCTGTCCTCCGACCCTTATGTTGCGCACGCCGAGGTCCCTCAGACGGGACGCCTCCTCTAGGATGTCGGCGGGGGACCTCATCAGGGGCCTCCCCTTCATCGGTTCGATGCAGTACGAGCACCCCCCGGTCCTGTAGCGGTGGCACCCGCGGTAGGACTCTATCTCCACCACGAGCGGCTGGGGGAAGTCCTGGTGCTGCGTGACGATGTCCGCCCCGAGGACCATCCACCTGTTCCACTCCTCCAGTGTCCTGTACCTCTCGAGCACCTCCCTCCCGGAGATGCCGTCGTACAGCGATGCGGCGATGTCCCTGCGTATCGCGAAGTCGAACCTCTCCGCCTGGGGGGTGTCGGCGGCGGAACCGCTGATGAGCCTCCAGCCGGACAGCTTCGGGAAGATCTCGTCCAGCTCCCTGGTGGACATGGGCATCGAGCGCAGGTACTTGCCGGGGACGGTGTTCCCGGACAGCACGACGCTGACCGCGGCGTCCGGTATGCGGTGTCCCCTGCGGATCATGTCGATGGAGACGTACTCCACCCTGTCCGCCCCCGCGTCCAGGGCCGCCCCCGCGATGGAGCGGATCATCGGCGATATGTAGGGTGGCACACCGAGTGCCGCCGGGTCGTCTATGTAGCCGTCTATGAGTGCGACGACGATCTCTCTGCCCATGGGTTCCCCATCGTCTGATCATTATATTATGTGTTGAGGTGCACCGGGGACGGCGAATGTGCACGCTCCCTGAGGGATAATTCGAGATACGTTCGAGACGTTTACTATAAATATCGATATCGTTATCATCCCTGCTGTAATTCGAAGTCGTTTTACGATATTCGTAGAATGAGGTGAGACTCATGGTCAACGAGCAGGATATCAGTATCGAGGAGCGTCTTGAGAGGGCGAAGAAGCCCGGACAGGACGCCATGGTTATGCACAAGTTCTATGGCGGCAAGGTCGAGGTCGTCCCCAAGGCATGTGTCAGGGGATTCGACGATTTCGCCATCTGGTACTCCCCCGGAGTCGCGGAGCCCTGTAAGGATATCGCTGCCAACCCCGAGAAGGTGTACGAGCACACCTGGAAGTGGAACACCGTCGCAGTCGTGTCCGACGGAACCCGTGTCCTCGGACTCGGTGACATCGGACCCGAGGCCGCCATGCCCGTCATGGAGGGCAAGGCCATGCTGTTCAAGTACCTCGGTGGAGTGGACTGCGTCCCCATATGCCTCGACACCAAGGACCCCGAGAAGATCATCGAGACCGTCAGGCTCATCGCACCCTCCTTCGGAGGAATCAACCTCGAGGACATCTCCAACCCCAAGTGCTTCGACATCCTCGACGAGCTCAGGAGGGACTGCAAGATCCCCGTGTGGCACGACGACCAGCAGGGAACCGCGACCGTCGAGGTCGCCGGTGCGATCAACGCGATGAAGCTCGTCGGAAAGAAGCTCGAGGACGCGCAGATCACCGTCGTCGGTGCCGGAGCCGCATCCATCGCCATCGCGAGGCTCCTCCTCGCGACCGGCTTCAGCCCCAAGAACATGTGCATGTGCGACTCCAAGGGAATCCTCAACCTCTCCAGGGAGGATGTCCAGCAGGACTTCAAGCAGAAGTGGGAGATCTGTCAGAAGACCAACGGAGCGGGCAAGTCCGGAGGACTCAAGGAGGCGATGGAGGGCGCGGACATCGTCATCGCCGCATCCAAGCCCGGTCCCGGAACCATCCCCGCGGAGTACGTCGACCTCATGGCGGACGACCCCGTCATCTTCGCGACCGCCAACCCCATCCCCGAGATCTGGCCCTGGGAGGCCAAGGAGCACGGATGCAAGGTGTTCGCCACCGGAAGGTCCGACTTCCCCAACCAGGTCAACAACTCCATGGGATTCCCCGCCATCTTCCGTGGTGTGCTCGATGTGAGGGCCAAGACCATCACCGACGAGATGTGCATCGCCGCCGCCAGGGAGCTGGCCGCATGCGCCGAGGAGAAGGGAATCTCCGAGGACTACATCGTCCCCACCATGTCCGAGATGGAGGTCTTCCCCAGGGAGGCCGCGGCTGTCGCCATGAAGGCGAT
>JAFTYV010000047.1 GCA_017461225.1 Candidatus Methanomethylophilaceae archaeon | reverse complement strand
TTCTATCGCCTCGGACAGGATCGCCTCCACGTCGTTCCCGACGATGTCCAGTCCCGATGCGCTCAGGACCCTCACGTCCGTTATGCCGAACACCCTGCAGGTCTCCCTGATCACCATCAGCCCCAGGTCCCCCTCGTCGGGGACGGGTCCGCCGCGGGTGGTCACGTAGTAGAGGGTGCAGCGGCAGTTGCCCTCGGGGATCCCGTGCTCGTTGTACCTGTAGACCAGGCGGGGCACGCTGACCTCCTCGAGGTACGCCTTCAGCGTCGCGGGGAAGCAGGACTCCCAGAACGGTGCCGCTACGACCACGGTGTCCGCGTCCATGAACCGCTTCGCGCGGTCGAACATCGGATCTGAGAAGTCGCCGGAGGCGATGGACGAGTCCCTGCGCTCCAGGGATGCGGAGTCCAGCCCGCGCACGTCCGAGGTCTCCAGCACGACCTCCTCGAAACCTCCGCCCAGGGCGGAGAGGAGTGCGCGTGCTAGGCGGTCGGTGCGGGACGTCCCGCGTCTGACGCAGGCGTTGATGAACAGGGTTCCGGGCATGTGGACCTGTGAGTCGGGGGTGGTTGATTAACCTTGTCCGTCCCCGGAGTTCTTCCCCCAACGGTTCACGGTGTCACCGCTGGAGTCGAGAAGCGATTCGAATAGGTTCCTGTCCGACAGGGTGTACATGACCTCCTTGCCGTTCCTCTTCGGTACGACGAGACCGCAATCGCGGAGGACCCTCAGGTTGTGGGATATCAGGGACGGGGATGCGTGCATCACCTGCGCCAGTTGGCCGGAGCTCATGCAGCGTCCGTGCAGGGCCATGCACATCCTCAGGCGCCTGTCGTCCGACAGTGCCTTGAAGACCCCGATGCAGGAGGTGTCCATCGCGGCGATCCTGTCCGACATCCTGTCGATGACGGCCTCGTCCACCACGTCGTACCTCACACCGTCCCCGGAGGAGGTCCCGGGAGAGCTTGCGAACAGGACGAACCTGTACGTGAGTTCCATCATCCCATCGGCCGTGACGGTCATGTACGGGTCGTCATCGAGGGATCTGACCTCCCCCACCTCCGCACCCAGTCCCAACAGGGTGGAGACGTCCCAAGCGGGACGCCGCACCCTGCTGAGGGGCATATCCCGGGCCAGGTCCCTCATGATGTCGAAGTCGACGTTATCGATGTTGGTGTTGGCATGCATGTTGCCCCTCTTTCCGGACTTCATGCCCACGTACTCCCTCCTGCGACGGTAGTCGTCGTCGAAGAGGTCCAGGTACCAGTTGCCGTCCATCACCAGGACGTGTCCCCCTGGTCTGAGCACACGCATGAACTCGCAGTATGCGGTCACGGGGTCATCGATGCACCACAGTGTGTCCTTGGATATCACCAGATCGAACCTCGTATCGTCGAAGGGCATGGAGCAGATGTCCCCCTTCACCGTCTCGATGTCGACACCGTACTTCCCGGCGTTCGATTCCACCCTCTCCAGCATCCTGGCCGAGAAGTCTAGGGCTGTGACATCGTGTCCCATCTGGGCGGCGATGACCGCAGCGTAACCAGCTCCGCATCCCGCATCCAGGATCCTCAGTCTCCTGTCGCCGTCCAGGAAGTGCAGTATGTTCCTCCTGACCGCGTTGCCGCAGTTGTTCAACGCCAGCCTGGTGGCGAGGTTGTACCCCTTGGAACGTTCGTCCCAGTACGCGATGCTACGTTGTTTGCCGTCTACGGACATGACGGTCATTCATCAGCACCATGCCGTATAAACATTCCACCATGATTGCGATATATGTCCATAGGGCACCATTCATTTGAACGAATATTCAATTGAAATATAACCTGATGGCAACCGTTATAATCCAACACACTTGATGGTCAATCTATTGGAATATACATCCAATTAGTGATAGCATGAACAGCAAACAGATAGCGGCGTTGGCCATGGTGGCGATCGTCGTCGTGGGTGCCGATCTGGTGCTCCTCATCGACGGTGGCGAGAAAGCACCGTCCTACGGGACCAGCACGAACGACACAGGTCGTCTGACCGTCTTCGGTAACGCCAACAACGATGACTACATCGATCAGAGGGATGTGGAGCATGTGAAAGCCATAATCGCGGGGGAGGCGGAGGCCAGGTACTTCCAGTGCTACGAGGAGTACGGGGGCAAACTCGTCTCCCGTTCGTTCGCCGATGCGAACTGCGACAACAAGATCGACCAGGCGGACGTCGCCTGGATCGAGGACATGGTGGACCGCAAGGAGGACATGATGATCAACTACTTCGACGTGGATTCGGTCGTGTCCTCGTGCACCTACCCCCTGGGTACGGTGGCGATCGGCTACAAGAGCAACTACGAGGCGATGCTCATCTGCGGCGCCGAGGACAGGTGCCTCTACGCATGCAACCAGGTCTCCGACGGAGGGGCGTACAGCCAGTGGTACACCGCGTACAGCGATGCACAGGGTATGGGTAGCAGGTTCAACCCCGACTACGAGATTTTCATGAAGTCCGGCAACGAGAAGCCCGATTTCATCCTGTCCGGAACACGCGCATGGTTCGACGCCAACATGGAGGAGACATGCGGACCGATCGGTATCGACGTCGTCCGCCTGCCGTTCTGGGAGGACAACATCACGGTCCCCGGAATCATCACCCTCGGATACCTCATCGGTTGCGAGGATGCGGCGTACGATTATGCGTCGACCGCCGACAGCGTCCTCAAGACGATACAGGATGCGGTAAAGGACATCCCCGAATCGCAGAGGCCCCTCGTGTACGCATCCTACAACGGGACCAAGATTTCCACCATGCACAACGGTGTCAACGAGGTGGTGACCGCAGCCGGTGGACTGACCCCGGTGGACCTGGGGTACATGCCCGGCACCAGCATAGATGCCGAGGGCGTCAAGGCGATGGATCCCGACTTCATAGTGTTCAGCATCTACCAGGGTTTCCTCGAGACCTATGTGGACCATGACACCACCATGAAGGTCATGTACGATACGGCCTCCAAGACCGAGGGCAAGTACCTGGACTTCGTGGATATGACGAGGGCGTACTCCGAGGGAAACGTCATCGTCTTCGGACAGGGGACGTTCATGGGTCCCGCCAGTTACGTGACCGTCGCGTACCTCGCGAACGCGATCTATCCCGATCTGTTCGACTTCGATGTGGATGCGTTGTTCGCCGACTACATAGAGAAGTACCACCCCGAGTTCGACTTCGAGGACTTCGAGGGGATCAACTACTTCGGACTTCAGGACGTGGAGGAGTACTACGCCTGAACGGATGGGGGTCCGCCCCCATCCCAAAACGGTGGTACCATGGGACTTTTGGATAGGATCGTAGGGTACTGGGACGACCGCAGCCCCGGGTTCTCCGAATACACCCTGGACGAGATCCGCGAGAGGGGCGATTCGATCGCCCCCTGGATAATCGGGAGGCTGGGGGCCGCCGAGGGGTCGCGTGTGCTGGACCTGGGATGCGGACCCGGATCCCTGTCGATACCGATGGCATGTAGGGGGATGCTCGTCCACGGGGTGGACTACTCCGAGGGGATGCTGTCCCGGGCGAGGGCCAACTCGGAGGCGATGGGGACCTCGATCGAGTTCTCGAGGATGGACGCACAGGACCTCGCCCTTCCGGACGGATCTTTCGACCATGTCGTGTCCAGGGACCTGTTGTGGAACCTCGAACGTCCCGAGGACGCGTACCGCGAGATCCTCAGGGTGCTCAGACCCGGGGGGACCTGCGTCATCATGGACGGTAATTATTACCATGGCCGTGTGGGCGGAGGGGACGGGACGGACCGTCCGGGTGGTAGGGGACACGAGAGCTACAACAGGGACGGTGTCGACTTCTCCATAATGGAGGACATCGCCCGCGAGCTCCCGTTGACATCTGCCGACCGTCCCGGATGGGACGTGGGCACCCTCCTCTCCCTGGGTGCCTGTGGCGTGGAGGTCGTGGAGACATCCGGCAATCCTCCGGTCCGTTTCACATTGGTCTTCGGGAAGGTGGTCGGGTGAGCGGCACCGACCCTTCGGTCATGGTGGGGGAGTACCGCTCGTACGTCCTCCGCAAGATCCTGTTCATCGCGGGATGCCTGGTGGCGATGGTCGCGGTCCTGGGATACGCGACCACCATCGGATCGTCGGGGATATCCGCAATCGACGTGTACACGAACATATTCTACCACTTCGTGGACCCATCCAGATGCGATCCCGGTGTCGAGTGGGCGGTGTTCACCGTCCGTCTGCCACGTATAATGACCGGCCTGATCGCCGGCATGTCCCTGGGCGTGGCCGGTGCCGCCATGCAGAGCATGATGAAGAACCCCCTGGCCGACCCGTACACGACTGGTATATCGTCGGGAGCATCGTTCGGAGCCACGTTGGCGATAGTCCTGGGGTTCGACCTCGCCGGCCTGGGGGGTACCGCGGGATTGATCGTCACCGCGTTCGTGTTCGCACTCGTCCCGGCGGCCGTCATAATACTGGTGTCGTCGCTGAGGAGCACCTCCGCCGCCACGATGATCCTCTCCGGTATCGCGGTCATGTACCTCTTCAACGCGTGCACGACCCTCGTCAAGCTGGGGGCCTCCGACGCCAGTCTGTCCGCTGTCTTCCAGTGGTCGATCGGCGACCTGAGCGGTTCCACCTGGGATTCGTTCTACACGATCCTCGTCTTCACACTTGTGGGTGGGACAATCCTGATGGCGATGTCGAAGAAGCTCAACATACTCATAACCGGGGACAGGAACGCCACCGCACTCGGCCTCAACGCACACCGTCTGAGGATATGTCTCCTGGCGGTGATATCGCTGATGACCGCGTCCGTCGTGTGCTTCACGGGGATCATCGGGTTCGTGGGTCTGGTTGCGCCCCATATAGTGAGGATATTCCTGGGGTCGGACAACAGGTACCTGATACCCGCATCCGCCCTCTTCGGCGCACTCCTCCTGATGGTCGCCGACCTGATATCGCGTGTGATCATCGCCCCGACGTTCCTGCCGGTGGGGGTAATCACGGCGTTCATAGGCTGTCCCCTATTCCTGTACCTTCTGATCAAGCAGAGGAGGAGCATGTGGTGATCGCATGAGGATAGATCTTAGCAAATTGGAATTCGGTTACGACCCCTCGTCGCCTGTGCTGAGGGGAATCGACCATGTCCTGGAGGACCCGGAGTTCGTGTGCATAATGGGGCCCAACGGTGTGGGAAAGTCGACACTCGTCCACTGCATGAACAAGATCCTGAGACCCACCGGTGGAGCGGTGCTGATCGACGGGGAGGACATAGGGTCGATTAGGTTGAAGACGCTGGCATCTAGGATGGGTTACGTCCCGAACTCTACGGAGGACTCCTTCCCCCTGACGGTGGTGGATACGATAATGGTGGGTCTGCAGAACGATTACAGGTTCGGCACAAGGGACGAGGACCTGGAGAGGGTCCACAGGGTGCTGGACCTGATGGATATCGGGCACCTGGCCATGAGGAACTTCGATGAACTGTCCGCAGGTCAGCACCAGAAGGTGATGCTGGCCCGTGGTCTGGTCAGGTCCCCGGAAGTCGTCCTGTTAGACGAGCCGACCTCCAACCTGGACATAAGACACCAGATCGAGGTCACCAAGACCCTGAGCAGGCTGCCTGCCACCGAGGGGATGATGGTCGTGATGATAAGCCATGACATCAACATCACCGCGAAGTACGCCGATAGGATCATCCTCATGCACGATGGGATGATACATTCGGTGGGGACCCCGTCCGAGGTCCTTACCAGGGAGAACCTGCGCCTGGTCTACGGTGTCGATGCGGACATATTGGAGGTCGATGGACGTCCGCATGTGATACTGAAGGACTCCGTCCCCATGTGAAGCATCGGGGTATCCGCCCATGCTGTGCACATCGGTCCAGCCCCAGGGGACGATGTGTGGCGGACCTCCGTGGGAGGGGTTCCGGTTTTAGGAGGAACGTCCCCCTCCCTCCGGGGTCCTTTAGGGGGTGCACCCCGTGACGGCAGGGTGCACCCCCAGGATCCAAGATGCAGAAAGCCGTGCCGCCCAGGAGGGCGGCGGGTGTGCCGTCACGGGTGGTCGATGCGTCATCGATCGTTTTTTCCTTCCGTATCACCCCCTGCGGCCGGGGTCACGGCCGCGGACCCCTCAGAGGGACCTCCCAAGCGCCCTGCACTCCTCGGCCTCGGACTCACCCGGGTACTCGTTGGCGATCACCCCGTCGTTGACGAGGTCCATGCCAGCGGACCTGCAGTCCTCCGCCCAGTCCCTCATCCACTCGCCGTCGCCCCATCCGTACGAGCCGAACAGGCCGACCCTCCTGCCGGAGAGTCCGGACCTGACGGAGGCGAACATGGGTTCGAAGACGTCCTCCTCGAGGACCTCGTCGCCCATGGACGGGCATCCGAAGGCGAAAGCGCTGTAACCGTCGAGGTCCGACGGGGAGAAGCCGTCGGCTCCGATCAGCACGGGCTCCCTCCCCGAGGACCTGACGCCCTCGGCGACGAAGCCCGCCATGGCCTCGGTGTTCCCTGTTCCGCTCCAGTAGACGATGGCTATCTTTTCCATAGTTTAGGAATGCCTAAATAAGTATTTAAATTTAGGGATTCCTAAATAGATTACTACAATCGGTGGACATCGATCGGATCGTCCGACGTGTTGGATCCGACGTGATCCGATGGAATCTGCATGGGACACCGCAATCTGAAAACATCATGGGAGGGAGGTCCCGAATATGTCGAGATTCCCAGTACTCGGCATATCCGGAACCGTCCCGGTGGGAGGTGCTTAAATGCTTATGATAAGCATCAAGACCGCGACGACGGTTTCAGAATCGTGATCAGAACGGAAACGTTCGAGATCGCAATCGACATCCCGTAAGGGATGTTGAGGTTTAACGCTTTTAAGCATCCAGCCTAGGGGATAGTTCATCCCCATACTACGCATAATCGCGGACTGTATTTATCCTTATTGATTGTATATGATATGATTTACGTTTTATCATACCAACACGGTTCATGAAGGCATTCAGACAATCCCGTAGAGGTATCTCAGGTTCCTCAACCCAGTGAATCATTACCGCTCGGCGAATTCTTGCAGATTCTACCTTGTCTGTCGGAATGGTGATCTCCGTTCCTCTTCCAGACGATGTGACGTGCAAGATCCTCCCTGCTGATGTGACCTTCCCCTATCACATCAATAATCAGATGAACAGTCAGTTCAACTGTTAATTATATTGTATATGATGAAAATTCATACAGTTTATATAGCATACTGCCATCTGGAAAATGCCGTAAGACGGGAAGTCCCGAACATGTCGAGATTCCCTACTACTCGGCATATCCGGAACCGTCCCGATGGGAGGTGAATCGGATACTTTGTATCGGCATCGAACATCAGTCAGACGGTGTTCGGATCGTGATCATCACCGAATGGTGTGTGATCACGATTGATATCCCATAAGGGATGTCGAGGTTTGATGCGCCTTAAGCATCCGGCCCCTCGGGGCCGTCATCTCCGTTATACGGATTATCGCAGATCGTATTTAATTCCATTGATTGTTCATCTTCTACATAATAATACATCATGCAAAATCGCAAC
>JAFTYV010000046.1 GCA_017461225.1 Candidatus Methanomethylophilaceae archaeon | reverse complement strand
TGGTACGATATGCAATCCCTGGGCGGATATGCCCATCATCTCTGGGCACTTATCTCAGCTCCGGGAAGAACGATCCACTGCGTGATTGCGACGTTGATCGAGAACAGCTACCGGTACCGGCAATCATATCCTGTTCAAGATAACGACAGTCCTTACGCATCCTCTGGAACCATCATGTACCGTCACAGAGGAGGGAAGGGAAACTGGTGGGCAGCGATGCCATCTTATCGCACTGATGTGGTTCCCTGTACCGGATGGGGGTGGTTCGACCATGATTTATATCGAATTCGGGAACGACGCACTCTTTTCCATCTCATTCCCTTCTATCATCGATTGTATCGCTCCCGGTCATCTCCGGTGTCTTTACCTTCGAACTACGGGACCTTACCGGTTTCTTTGGATACAATCGCTCCCTTCATTATCTGATGAATTCACCTATTGTCTGCAAGATGGTGGTTCCAGCCGGAATAGTGCTATGATCTGCAATGTTCATGCAACACATCTATGATCTGCAAATAATATATTCTGTAAAGCATCTATCTTTATTAATTATGAACAATCATAATTACTTCATATGATCGGATATTTTTCATCAGACCCATTGTTCTATGAGGTTCTGGTCGGATATGGATCAATGGGCTGGATTTAAGAAAAACCATATCTGGATGCGCATTCTCATCAATTAGTTATTGTATTGTAATTATTAAATCTAGTAAAGCATTCACATTTATTAATCACATAATATGCCGATCAACCGAAAATCCCAATACAATCCAGTGTAAATTCTACAATTCCAATAAAATTATAGATCAAAGTAAGAATATTCATCAATCTCAAATTTTGATTAATTATGTAAATAATTCTCAATATTGGCATGTTTCGTCGAATTTTATAGATTTAGTCAAAGATTCACAGAATTTTGAAATTTATGCGGATTCCTGCATAATTCTCCGATTTTCAAAAATTATCAAAAATTGAACTTTGATGATTGAAAAGTCCACATTTTCAAGGCAAAAATGGCCGAATTAAGTTGATATTCGGGAGACCGTCGTGGACAAAAGAGTGTGTTTTTTCGAAAGAAAAATGGATATTCGTCTTAAAAATCAATAAATTCAAAGAATATTCAAAATTCAGGCTTATTGCATTCGATTTCTGAAGAATTCACCAATGATTCAAATGAAGTAAAATTAATAATGAGAATTAAGCAATCACATAAACAAATAATATGCTATCATGAAAATTCCGAATCTTCTTCAATTTTTATTGTAATCAACGGTTTTGAATAAATCGATACTGAACATCGAGAAAATTAAGATATTATCATAAAACAATAAATCTATCATAGATTTTGAACAAATTCGATTCATCAAAACTATAAAATTAAGTTAAGTGATTAGCTTAACAAATTACAATATCTGAAAAGAATGTCGAAGATAAGATGCAAATAAACGGAATCGGAGTCAGTCTCGAAAACAGAAGGCAGGATCAACAGATAATCAGACTATATCAGGAATCAATGATTCGGATCTGATTCAATGATGATGTCGGCCTGAATCAACATTGATCATGGATGAAGCTACTTTCACATTCGGGATGCACAGGATCCGAAGGAAAACGGATGACGGCTTCCCTATCATCATAAATGATTATAGAGAGTAATAAACTGATATTAATAATAACGATAAAGCTATTAGCTTAATTAATTACAATACTCAGAAACAATCTGAAAGAACAGGATCATGGAGAGTACATCCTCTCGAAATCATCGGTGATGATCCTCTCGAGGAACCTGTAGTCGAACCAGTTGAGTCTGAACCCCACCATGTCGGAGAGATCCACATCCTTGGAGGGGAAGTTGAAGAAACGGGAGAAGTAGACCTCCTCGGGGGAGGAGGTGGTGCCACCGACACCAAGTACGAGGAAGGCAGGTCTCTCCTGGGAATCCTCGACCCATTTCCTCATCCCGAAGGTCCTGGGGAAAAGTGTTATGCGACCGTCCGCGGGGAGCTCCTCCACATAGTAGCACAGGATGTTGAGCACCCATCCATCGGCATCCATGAGGATGATGTCCGGTTCGAACGGATCGCTCGACATGTTGCGGTCGAGGACCTCGAACATGCCGCCATCGGCCTCGAACATCGAGCAGACGCGGTCCTCGAACTGTGCCTGCGGCTCCCCGCAGTCGGTCGGTTGGAACAAGGTCTCACTCCGTCAGGTAGGTGTACCTCTGGATCATGACGTCCTGGATGTGTTCCATGAGCCTGTTGTAGCCGTCCTCGACGATCTTCTCCTCGTCAGTGAGGGAGTTGACGTAGACGTGCTGGTGCGCGGGGTCGGGCGAATCCTCGAGAACGTCGAGGATGTCGATGAACCCGTCCTCGATGCTGCTCCTGTCGGTGTAGTCCATGCCCTGCAGGTCCCTGCATATGGCGAGGTCGACCTTGAGGAACGTGATGATGTCCTCGCAGACATCCTCCCTCATCTCGCCGGAGAGCTCCATGTCGATGAAGGCGTCGAGCTTCGCGGACTTCATCTCCACGACGGAGTCGAGGATCTCGAGCTGCGCTTCGTTCAGGATGCGGTCGTAGATGGGCCTGGGCTCCTCCTCCACGGGGGTCTCCACGACCTCGACCTCCTCGGTCGTGGCGACCGGCTCCTCCACGGCAGTCTCCAAGACGGGTTCATCCTCGGCCTCGGGCACTGCCGCCTCGGCGGCCTCGACACGGGATCTGAGTGCGGAGAGCCTGGACTCGAGCATGCCGTTCTCCATCGTCATCTCCGCGATCCTCTCCTCGAGTGCGGCCCTCTCGCTGGCGGCGTACTCCGCCTCGACGGACATCCTCTCGATCCTCTCCCTGCATGCGGAGAGCTCCTCCTTCAGGGACTCGACCGCCTCCCTGAGCGATTCGTCCTGAACGGAACCCCTGTCCGAGAGCGACCTCTCGATCAGGTCCCTCACGTACTCCACCATGCCGTCGTCGGCGGGTGCCACAACGGTCTCGGGTTCGGCGGACTTGTACGAGTTGAATATGTCCTCGTCGGCGGATTCGGCCTTGGACAGTCTGGAACGGTACTCGGGTGCAGCGATGACGCCTCCGGATGGGGAGCATGCGCCCTCGCTGGCGATGAGCTCCTCGCAGACATCGATGTCGTCGTTGAGGGCCTCGATGATACCCATGTAGAGTCCCCTCCTCGGGGGATCGACCTTCACCATGGCGGCGAAGGCGAGTATCTCGTTCATCTTACGGTCCTTGACTCTGGCTGTTAGGGTCCCATCCCACATGCACGGTGTATCGTGGAACAGGGATAAAAACTGGGGGTTCAGAGACCCAGGTCGCAGTCGGCGACGGCGCGTCCGATCATGATCCAGAGCCTGCGGTCCCATATGGATTCGTACCAGGAGAGGAGCTCGTCCTCCTCCTCGGACATGTCTGGTCCGAAGACGGTGTCGAACGCGGACGGGTCCTGCGTGTCGGCCCACTCCATGTGGAACGATATCTCCTCCAGGGACACGTCGCGGCCGGATCCTATCCTCAGGATGATGCTGCACTCCTCCAGGTTGCAGTCCAGGTACTCGGCTGCGCCGGAGTAGGGCACACCGTCCCCGTCGTCCATGCCCTCGCAGTGCTCGAGCATGCGCTCCAGCATGTCGCGGGTCCTGGCGAAGCGGATCATGTCCCCGTCGGAGACCGGAGGGACGCCGCGGATCATGTCCTCGGCCATCTGTATGCCCTTCCTGATGTGGTCGATGTAGCTGATCATGAACCCGTAAAGGAAGCTGTACTGTCCCTCGTCGTCCCCGGCCTCGGGGGTGACGACCTTCTGCAGGTACTCGGTGTAGATGTCCAACGGGGGCGTGGCCGGGCCCTCGTCCATGACCGCCATATCCTCGCGTATGTTGGTGAGGTCGTTGTCGGCCAGCCTGATCATCGCATGGCAACGTGCCATGTCGGTCAGCAGCTGCGATGCGAGGATGTTGCGCCTGACCGGTGAGATGGAATCGTATATCCCGATGGTGGCGGACTCGCATGCCTTGCGGACCTCGACCCTCAGCAGGACCTCCCTGTCGGCGCGGCTGAATATCATCACTGGAGCCCCGCCGCCTCGCGCATGGCCGCCTTCAGCTCGACGATCGCCCTGTGAGTCACCCTCTCGTCCTCGCGGTGGGCGGGGTCGATCGCCCTGAGGTACTCGGCGTACAGACGGGGAGGGATCTCGCTGACGCGGGTCAGAAGGAGGAGGTCCTGGTTCTCCGGGAGGTCCAGCACCTCGTACTCGCCACGGTAGTAGTGCATGGCCATGCGGTAGTACCTCTCGTCTATGTCCGCGTAGTCGGACAGCACCATGTAGGTCTCCGCCTTGTCGGGCTCCTCCACGGTGCGGAAGCTGAACATCTCGCGTTCCACCATCTTCCTGTCGGCGCCCTCCTCGAACATGCGTGCGAGCGTGGGCGCATCGATACCTCTCTTACCGGCCATCTGACATCATCCCGTGTCTGCTCCCCCGATGCTACCTCTACCGTATATCCGTTTCCGATACGGGTCAGAAGTCTATCCTGTACCCGCCGTCGGTGCCGTCGGCATCGTAGCGGATTCCGCGCGAGTCGAGGACCTCCCTGACGGTGGACACGTGGACAGCGACGCCCACGTTCATGAACTGGTTCTCCACCACGTTCCTCCCCTCGTACTGCACGAAGGGCTGGAACCCCAGCTTGAAGTGGGTGGTGCGGACCTGCAGTCCGTGGACGCGTCCCTCCGTGTCGACGACCGGTCCCCCCGACTGCCCCTTGATGCCCGGGGTGGAGGTCTCCACGTACCTCATGCGGTAGTCCCCGTCCCTGCTCCTGCCGGCGTCGATGGTCCTGGTGTGGATCCCGTCGTTGGGGAACAGCAGCGCCTCGCGGTCGATGCGGGGTATGGAGAACTGGCGGGTCTCCGCGCTGTAGCTGGAGGAGACCTCGATGAAGGGGTACCCCATCTTGCACAGGCTGGTTCCCCTGACCACCTCCGCGGGGTCCCTGAGGACCGGGTACTCCGCAACCCAAGATTTGTCGAAGGGCTCGAGCCTCCCGACGGCGATGTCGATCTGCCTGTTGACGTAGACGTTGGACAACCTGGTCCCGTCCCAGCCCCACCAGAACGAGTGGTGCTCTATGAACTCGGGATCCAGTCTGATCTCGTTGGAAGGCTGTCCCTCCTGCTGCCGGCGGCCGTCGTTGATCTCGTTGATCTCGGCGATCTTCCTCTGGTCGCCCTGGAACCTGACGAAGGAGTCGAAGAGGTGCCCCGCCGTCATGATCCAACCCTCGTCGTTCAGCACTACGAAGGTGCCGACCTCGGTGCGGACGTCGCCGCCGACATGGTGGGTGGACACTATGACCGGATGGGTGAAGCCGGCCGCCTTCCTACAGGCCTCTGAGAACATGGACGTCGAATCCTGCTCCCTGTATTTAACGGGGTTGTCCCGGTCACCGCCAAACGCTAAATACCAACCCGTCGTTGCCGGGGCGTTCAGGATGCTGTCGAAGGAGACCCAGTACAGGATTTTCGCGGGAACCCGCAGGGACGACTACACCGGTTGGGAGAGGCTGGAGGTCGACAAGAAGGAATGCGTCGACTACTGGTCGCTGGACCTCGGCAACGGATACTACCTCGACAGGGTGACCAAGCACGTGAAGGGGATCCTCGGGACCAGGAAGCTGAAGTTCAACAGCATCCGCAGGGACAGGACCATCGAGGACCCGGAGGGCGAGTACAAGGACGTCGACTACGGCGTCCTGTTCGACGTGGACATCATGGTCTCGCCCGATTCCATCAAGTTCGACGGGAAGCACAACTCGTTCGTGGTGCTCTCCAGGGAGCCCGCAGACTGGGAACAGTTCTCCGATACGGCCCCCGAATTCGGGGACAAGGACAGGGACGACAACTGGTCCAGCTTCTACTCCTGATCCCGTCGCGTATGTTGATGTGGTACCGGGGCGGGTGCCCCGGCGTTGGTGTTTCAGAAATCGTCCTCGTCGATGTGGAGGGCCTCCTTGATCTGCCTCAGGAGATCCCTCATCTCGCCGACATCGGACCTGACCATCGAGATCTGGGACCTGAGTCCGCGGACGTCGGCCTCGAGGTCGTCGATGCGCTTCTTGCTCTCCTCGTCGACCGCGGCGGGTGCCTCTGCGACCTTGCCGGCCTTCATCTGCTCGATGAGGCTCTCGCGCCTGCTGCGGAGTGCGTTGGCTGCCATGGTGAGCTTCTGCTTCTCGTCGCCGTCCCCGGCCAGCTCGGCCTGGAGCATCTTTATCTCCAGCTCCATGAGCTCGTCGGTGATGGACTTGATCTCGGCGGTGACGTCACCGGATGCGGCGACGGGTGCGGCGGCCTCGGCGTCCCTCTGGGCGATGGACTGCTCCTGCTTGTACAGCGCGGCCGCGGTGATGGAGGAGTTGCCCTCGTAGGTGCCACCCTCCTTGTAGATGTTCGCGTTGAGGTTCCTCTCGATGCAGGGCACGTCGAGTCCGGCGGCGATGAACGAATCCTCGATCTCCTTCCTCCTCGTGTAGTACTCAGCGATCTGCTCCTCGATCAGACCGATCTCGACCGCCTTCTTCTCGGCGTCGAGGGGTGTCGCAGGGATGTCCTCCCTGAGTGCGTCCAGCTGCGCTGTGAGCCTGATCGTCTCCGTGTCGATGAACCTGAGTTCCCTCTCGTACTTGCTTCCGGGCATGTTACTCCTTCCCCTTCTTCCTCTTCTTCTCCATCTTCCTCTCCATCATCTCCCTGAACGAGGTGTACAGATGGTCGTCGTAGAAGATCAGCTCTCCGATGACGGAGCAGGCATAGGGATCCTCGAGGAGCAGCTTGACCATCTTCTTGGAATCGAGGGCCTCCTCCCCGATCCCCTGACACATTAGCTCCACGACCTCGTCGCAGTAATCCGCACGGATCTCGTCAGCATCCAGTTCGTTCTCGAGATCGTCGGCGGAGAGTCCGCTGATGTACTGATCGTATTTCACCGGGCAGTCGCGGGTCCTGTCGTCGAGGTCGAGGCCCTCCAGGAGGGAGTCGTCCTCGGTCATGTCCGCGATCACCGTTATGTACGCCGTCCTATCCGCCCTCAGGTAGTCGATGAGCTCGAGGGTCTGCTCCCTCTTCTCCTCGTTCCTGTAGCGCCTGAGCTTCCTCTCGAGTTCCTCGATCTCGACGGCCTTCCTGTCGACGGTCCTGCGCAGTACCTCGACGGCCTCCTCGATGGTGTAGTCGGTGTCCATGATGCATGGAATGGGTCCAAGGGTTAATATAACCCGCCGACGGCCAGACCCATCCGATCGAGGGGTCGGGGAGCGATTCAGGACGGGGTCCCGATCATCCGGTGGTCGGTCATCACGACCCCTCCGGGGTGCATCCTGAGGTTCGCCTGCCATATCTCCACGCCCCTCGAGACGCATTCGGCGACTGCTGCGGAGACCTCCCCGTGGTTGGTGCTGGGTTCCACCACCCTGAAGCCCGGGTTGTCGTAGATGAAGACGAGCAGCATGACCGCACGGCCGTTCCCGTCGAGGTTGTCGGCGAGTTCCCGCAAGTGGCGGACCATGCGGTCCGTGGAGGAGAACGGCCTGGACGGGAGCGTGCGCACGTGCGGCGGGATGTCCGCCTGTATGACCTGGAGCGGGGTCTTCACCTCGATGTACGTGTCCCCGACGGCGAAGTCCAGCTTGGAATCGCCCACTGCGACCTCGCGCCTGACGGGACCGTCGGAACGGACCATGTCCGCGAGGCCCCCGTTGCAGAGGTAGTGCTCGACGTACCTGTTCGCGGCGTTCTGGTTGATCCCCACCCACGACTTGTCATCGGTGCCTGGTTCGTCGAGGCTCACGGCCTCCACGGTGTACGGGGTCCTCCTCCGGGGGTCGGTGGAGGGCGACAGCAGGCAGGGCCTCTCCGAGAGGTCGATGTTCCCCACCCTGCCCCTCGTGGGGCAGTGGCAGACGACCGTCTCCCCTCCGATGTCCACGTCCATGGTGTACATGCTGCGGCGTCCGACGATCACGGCCTCCGTCAGGGGCGGGTCGAATACGATGCCGCTCAAGGTCTCGACACCCTCTTGCCGCTCATGTGCTCGATGTCCATGACGATGCACGTCGCCCTTCCCTCCGCACCGGGTACGCCCCTGCGGGGACCGTCGCGGTGACCCTCCGGGATGTACCTGTCGATGTACGCGTGGATTGCACGGTCCCAGAGAGAGGGTTCCTCGCGGATCCTGCCGAAGGCGATCACGCTCTCGGAGGAGAGGTCGTCACCGGTGCGCTGAACGGTGAGGCAGGCCCTGTCCGACCCGCGTACGCAGTCGAGGAGGAGGCCGTCTGCGGCGGAGTGGTGGAACAGCACGCGTCCGTCCCCATCCAGGGCGTAGTGCATCGGCACCGCGTACGGGTACCCGTCCGGTCCGTTGACCGCGAGGGTCCCCGCGGGGGACGAGGCGAGGAGGGACGAGACCTCCCCGGCCGTGAGCTCCCTGTCCGACCTGTTCATCTTCCCGAAGTCCGTCATACCCGTCCGTTCCCCTCTCCGGGTACTTAACGGAAACCGTTTTAGGAACCGTGGACGGTACACTTCGCATGGAAGTGTGCCGCCCGGATCCCGCCTCGAGGATACGCACCGCCCTCGTCGAATCACTCTCCGTCCCGGATACCCGGCCCCCGTCGGTGGCCGCCCTGTGCCGGCGTGCCGGTGTGGGGAGGTCCTCGTTCTACAGGCACTTCTCATCCGTAGACGACGTGGTCGACTCTGTGTACCGTTCCATGATGTCCGAGATCGAGTGCGAGGGCTCGTCGAGGGACGTGGGCAGATGGGGCGACTACTCGGGGTACATGCACCGCATCTTCTCGATCATACACTCCCACCGGTCGGAGCTCCTGGTGCTCCACCGCCACGGGTACACCCGGAGGCTGACATCGGCACTGGAGGGTTCGTTCGGGATCCGCGACGACACGCCCCTGGAGGAGCTCCTCACCACCGGGTACCACATCGGCGGCATCGTCAGATGGGTCGAGATCTGGCTGGACCGCGGCATGTCCGACGACCCCGACGGCATGGCGGAGATGGCGATGTCCGTCAGGACCTCCGTCGGACGCCCCGTCCTGATGGAGGACGGACCGCTCCGGCACCGACAGGGTTGGATGCAACCGTCCCTCCACCCGGACGTTGGATGGATGCTGCTCGTATGCCGATGTTCGGGGTTATTATACCACGAAAACGCTCCGCGAGACCATGTCCAGGAACGACCGTCCATCGTTGATGCAGCTGGAGGCCCGCACGGAACGCGGGGATCCGGAGGCGATGTACCTCCTCGGTAAGAGGTACTTCGATGGGGACGGGGTGCCCAGGGACCTCCACACGGCGGCCGAACTCATCGGCAGGGCGGCCGAGAACGGCATCGTGGAGGCCCAGTACACGTACGGTTACTTCTGCTGCTACGGTATCGGCGTCCCAACGGACAAGGTGGCCACGATAAGGTGGTACAGGAAGGCCGCCGATGCCGGCTACACCGAGGCCCAGTACGGTCTCGGGTACATGTGCGACATGGGCGAGGGCGTCCGTGTCAACAAGATGGAGGCCGCCAAGTGGTACCATCTGGCCGCGGCCCACGGTCACGCGGGCGCCCAGTGCAACCTGGGGATCCTCTACTACAACGGCTGGGGCGTCAGACCCGACAAGAGGGAGGCGGCCCGGCTCTTCTGCGAGGCCTCCTAGCAGGACAACACGGACGCGATCTTCAACCTCGCCAGGATGTACGAGAACGGCGACGGCGTCATGAAGGACGACGACATGGCCCTGGACCTCTACACCAGGGGCTCAAACGCCGGGAACCCGGCATCGCTGTACTCCCTGGGCATGAGGTACTACATCGGGAACGGTGTCAAGAGGGACGAGAGGCTCGCATTCAGGATGTTCGTCGCTTCCGCGGAGGGCGGCAACATCGACGCGAAGTGCAACCTCGGCTACATGTACTACTACGGCACCGGTGTCGAGCGCGACCACTTTGTCGCCGCTCGGCTGTTCGCCGAGGCCGCCAAGGCGTGGAACCCCAAGGCGATCTACTTCCTGGGGATAATGTACCTGGAGGGCGACGGCGTGTCCGCCGACTTCCACAAGGGCATAGGCCTCCTGAAGCTGTCGGACGAGCTCGGATGCTCCGATGCATCCATAGCCCTGGAGCAGATGGGTCTCGCGTCTCCGAAGAGGGATGTGTGAGGGGGAGGTCCCCCGTATGGTTTCAGAACTGCCTGTCGTGGGAGATCAGCTGGATGGGCGCACCGCAGTAGGGACAGCGCTCGAGGACCGCGTCCATGCCGTCCTCGTCCTCGCCGAGGAGCGCGGGACCCCTGACGGTGTCGATGAAGACGATGTCCTGCTCCAGGAGGTCGTCCAGCATCCTCTTGCAGCATGCGGCCTCGACGTCCACGTCGGAGATCATCAGGTGGAGGATGGGCCTGGCGCGGAGCTTCCTGTTGCGCTCGGCCGTGAGGATGGCGTCGACCCTCTCGGCGTCGATGTCGGCGCCGGGGTAGCCCATCTCCGCCGCGTAGGCGAGCATCCTGACGCACTTCTGGAGGTCCTTCTCGACACCGGTGCCGACCTCGTACATGAGTCCGAGGTGGTAGAGGGCGCTGGGGTCGAGGTTGTCGGCGGCCTGGCTGAGGTACTCGACGGCCATGGTCATGTTCGGCTCCACCCCCTCGCCGGATGCGAGGAGGATCCCGAGCTCCCTGCGTGCGGGGAGGAAGCCCTGTGCGGATGCCTTCGAGAACCACTCCGCCGCCGCTGCGGTGTCCTTGGGGGAGTCGGTCCCGTAGAGGAGGTTGAGTCCGATCTGGTACTGTGCCTCGGGGTTGCCACCCTCGGCCTCGATGAGCAGTTTGTCGGATACCATTTGAATCACGGGGCGGATGTCGCTCGGGGTTAATCCCTCTGTCGGTCGCGGACGGTCCGGGATGCCGTCCGGAGCGGTCCCGGGGGCTTCCAGAAAAAGTATATTAAACATGTTTTTTTCTCATTTTAATCAGGAGTATTCCAATATGAGCCGCATGGTTGGTACAATTTCCAGAGGCATTCGCGCACCGATTATCCGTAGCGGGGACGACATCGCCGAGATAGTGACGAACTGCATCCTGGAGGCCGCGGAGAACGACGGGTTCTCCATCCGCGACCGCGACATCATCGCTATGACCGAGGCGATCGTCGCCCGTGCACAGGGCAACTACGCATCCGTCGATGCGATCGCGACCGACGTCCGCAACAAGCTCGGAGGGGGCACCATCGGGGTCATCTTCCCCATCCTCAGCCGCAACCGCTTCGCGATCTGCCTCCGCGGTATCGCCAAGGGTGCCGAGAAGGTCGTGCTCATGCTCAGCTACCCCTCGGACGAGGTCGGCAACCACCTGATCACCCTTGACGCGCTGGACGAGAAGGGCGTCGACCCCTTCAAGGACGTCCTGTCCAAGGAGAGGTACCGCGAGCTCTTCGGATACGAGAAGCACCCCTTCACCGGTGTCGACTACGTCGAGTACTACGAGAACCTCATCAGGGAGAGCGGTGCCGAGGCGGAGATCATCTTCGCCAACGACCCCCGCGCCATCCTCGACTACACCAAGGACGTCCTCCACTGCGACATCCACACCCGCGCACGCACCAAGCGCCTCCTGAAGGCCGCCGGCGGTGAGCGTGTCGTCGGTCTCGACGAGATCCTCAGCGAGTCCGTCGACGGAAGCGGCTACAACGAGATGTACGGGCTCCTGGGATCCAACAAGTCCACCGAGGCGGAGGTCAAGCTGTTCCCCCGCGACTGCCAGGGACTCGTGGAGGACATACAGAAGCGCATCCTCGACAGGACCGGCAAGTGCGTCGAGGTCATGGTCTACGGCGACGGAGCCTTCAAGGACCCCGTCGGCAAGATCTGGGAGCTGGCGGACCCCGTCGTCTCCCCCGCATACACCGCGGGACTCGAGGGCACGCCCAACGAGCTCAAGCTCAAGTACCTCGCGGACAACGACTTCGCAGACCTCTCCGGAGAGGCCCTCAGGGACGCCATCAAGGAGCAGATCAAGAAGAAGGACGCCAACCTCGTGGGGAACATGGCGTCCGAGGGCACCACGCCCCGCCGTCTCACCGACCTGATCGGATCGCTCTGCGACCTGACATCCGGATCCGGCGACAAGGGAACGCCCATCGTCTTCATCCAGGGGTACTTCGACAACTACACGTCGGAGTGATCCGGAAAACAATTGAACGGGAGGGGGCGACCCCCTCCCCCATATTTTTCAAAGCGAGTCGGCATCGACGCCGTTGTCGGATGCCATCCTCGCCCACTTGTCCGCCTCGTCGGGATCGGCATCGACCCCGACGCCGTTCCTGTAGCAGTGCGAGACCATCGCCATGGCCGTGGGGACACCCTCCATCGCGGCGGAGAGGAAGCACTCGAAGGAGGCCTCCGCATCCGGTTCCGAACCCCCTATGCCCTGGGAGTGTAGGAAGCCCAGCCTCTCCGTGGCGAACGCGTCTCCGCCCTCCGCACCCTTGGAGTAGCAGTCGGCCGCCATGACCGTGTCGATGCGCGTGCCGATGCCGAACTCGTGGCATATGCCGAGGTGGAACAGGGCGTTCAGGTTCCCGGTCTTGGCGGCGGTCCTGTAGAGCTTGAAGGCCTTGACCTCGTCCCTCTCGACGCCCAGTCCCTCCTGGTAGAGGTAGGCGAGGTTCGTGCGGGCCTCGGCGTTGCCCTGGTTGGCGGCGAGCCTGAAGTACCTGGCGGCCTCGGAGTGGTCCTGGGGGACGGAGACGCCGTCCATGTAGGCCAGTCCGGCGTAGAGCTGGGCATCCGGGATGCTGTCCTGCGCCGCCCTTATGGAGTACTCCGCGGCGCGGACGCTGTCGATACCGTCGTACTCCCCCTGCATGAACAGCCTGACCATGAGCACCATGGCCTCGGTCTGCCCGGCCTCGACGGCGCGCTCCAGGAGCCCGTAGCCGCGTGCCTCGTCCGTCTCGACGTCCCAACCGAACAGGTAGGCCATCGCGAGTGCGTACAGACCGTCCGGATCGCCCGACTCCGCGAGCTCGGAGACCTGGTCGAACGTGAGCTCCACGTCGCCGTCGCTGGCATGGAAAACGAATCCCTTCCCTTCTTCCGTCATGACGGGTGGATGACCTCCCGACGATATAACATCGGTGGCGCCCGGTCACTCCCGGAACTCCCTCGCCTTGGACACGAGCCTGGCCCCCATCTCGTACGCCCTCCTGAGGTCGTCCGGATAGCGTTCCTCCCTGTAGCGTGCCCTCATGGGCTCGGCGTACTCGGCGACATCGTACTTCGAGTAGTCGTCGAACTGGTAGGAGTTGTTCGTGCAGAGCGACTCCGTGTATCCGAATATCATCTCCAGGAACCTGTCGTTCTCGGCGAAGATCTCCGGGTAGTGGCACTCCGCCATCATCTCCCCGGGGCATCCCATGGTGTATATCGTCGCGGTGGCAACCCTCCTGTCGAGGAGGGAGCTCCTCACCTCGCCGGTCTCCGGGTCCGTCTCCGGGTTGTACGTGAGCAGCGGGAAGACGAGGCGCTCCATGAAAGAGCGCACGGGACCGGTCGGGAAGCTGAGGTAGATCGGTGTCCCGATGACGATGACGTCGGCCCGCAGGGCCCTCTCCAGGACGGGTGTCAGCGCATCCCTGTACGCGCACAGTCCGCCGGTCCTGTTGTCCCTGAGCTTGCATGCGAAGCAGCTGACGCATCCCCTGAACGCGTCGTCGTATAGGTGGATCGTCTCCACCTCCGCACCGGCCTCCTCCGCCCCCCTCATCGCACTCTCGAGCATCTGGTGCGTGCACCAGTTCCTACGCGGACTACCGTTGATGAAAACAGCCCTCATCATCCAAACCTCTGATCCTGGATGGCACCGTGTGTGCCGTGACCGTGTATCGTCACGACGGACATCATCCTTTCCATCGGTTCAACGGGATCCGAGTCCGCGAAGGACCGCCTCGGCATCCCTCCACCCGGGGAAGGAGCGCTCCGACACCCTGAACTCGGCGTCGTGGTGGCGGTGGCCGGGACGGTACCCCTGGCGGAGGTGGAGGCACTCGTGGTACACCACGTAGTCGCGGACGGGGTCCGGTATGTCCGGTGAGTCCAGGGCGGACGATATGCCCACCACGCGGAACATGGTGCTGCAGAAACCGACCCTGCGGGTGTTCCCGCGACGGGTCCAGGAGATGTACGAGTTGTCGACGTCGGAGGGCTCCAGCAACCCGGAGTCGAGGAGCCTCTGCACCGAGTCGTACAGGTCGTGGTGGGTGCCGACGGCCGTGCGGAGCAGGTTCCTGCTCCTCGAGACGTAGGTGGGGCGGTTGGTGACGATGAAGCCGTCGGACCTGAGGTACTCGGTGACATCCGCCGGTTCGGGGCCGGTGTGACCCCTCGCCCTGCGGCATATGTGGTCGACGAGGGAGCAGACCGTGTCCACCGGGGCATCCGCCATGTAGTCGGAGTACGTCACCTCCGCCTTCGCGGATCCCGTGACCCTCCAGGAGTAGAAGAACTCCTTCCTGCCCTCCATGTGCAGCTCCGCGCACGGGAAGTGGCGGCGGCACACGGCGAGGGGCTCACCTGCGACGGGGACCCTTTCCATCCGAACCCCCGCGGCCCTCCCCGCGCGGATGTCCGCGTGCGGAGGGCTTCACGACGGTCTCCTTCTGCCTCTGCTTCATCTGCATCGACCTCTCGGAACGGACGGGCCTGCCGCGGAGGTCGGTCCCGCAGTGGTACATCGCCGTGGAGACGGTGGACGGCGTGGGTGTGAACACCTGCACCTGCTCCGGGACGGTCCTGAGGGTGTCGTGGCAGAACCTGGAGAGGTCGGCCATGTCGTCCCCGGTGCATCCCGGGTGGGCGGCTATGAAGTAGTACGTGAGGTACTGCTCCTTCCCCGCCCTGAGCGTGCACTCGTCGAACATGGACTTGAAGCGCACAAGCTTGTCGCTCCCCGGCTTCCCCATCAGCTTCAGGACGTGCGGGGAGGTGTGCTCCGGGGCGATCTTCATCTGCCCGGAGACGTGGTGGGACACGATCTCCTCCAGGTAGGCCGGTCCGTGGTGGACGTCCGCCAGGATCATGTCGTGGCGGATGCCGGAGTTCACGAACACCCTGCGGACCCCCGGGACGTCCGAGATCCTGCGCAGCAGGCGTATCTGGCGGGAGTGGTCGATGGGCAGGCGGGGGCACGGGTTGTCCCCGAGGCAGCGCCTGTCCCTGCAGGCGCCCTTGGCGGTCTTGAGGCCGCACTCGATGCCGTACATGTTGGCGGTGGGTCCGCCGACGTCGCGGACGATGCCGTTGAACGACGGTTTCGACGCCATGCGCTCCACCTCGGCGACAACTGAGTCCTCGGAACGTGAGACGACGGTCCTGCCCTGGTGCACGGCTATGGCGCAGAACGAGCAGTCGCCGTAGCATCCGCGGTGGGTGGTGACGGAGTTGCGGACGGTGTCCATCGCCTTCACGTGCCCGTCGCGGGCGTAGTACGGATGGACCTCGTCCATGTAGTCGGAGCCGTGGACGGCGTCCAGCTCGGCGGTGGTGAGGTGGCGCTGGGGCCTGTTGTGGACCAGGTACCTGTCGCCGTGGGCCTGGACGAGGGTGGAGGCCGTCACGGGGTCGTTGTTGTCCCTGAAGATCCTGAACGCCCTCATGAACGCGCCGCGGTCGGAGGAGCACTCCTCGTACGAAGGCATGACGATCGCCCCCTCGGGTATGGTGCGGGACGCGGTGCAGGTCCCCCTGACGTCCCCCCATGGGAGGCCGTCGCGGATCCTGGCGGCGACCTCCAGGGTAGCCAGCTCCGCCATGCCGTAGATGATGCCGTCGGCCTTGGAGTCGAAGAGCACGGACCTGCGCACCGAGTCGGACCACATGTCGTAGTGGGCGATCCTCCTGAGGCTGGCCTCGACCCCGGCCAGGATGATCGGCTTCCCCTTCGCATGCTTCTTGATCAGGTTGGTGTAGGCTATGCACGCCCTGTCCGGGCGCCTGTCGTTGACCCCTCCGGGGGTGAAGTCGTCCTCCTTGCGGAACTTCCCCGTGGGGGTGTGGTTGGCCACCATGGAGTCCACGCATCCGGCCGAGACGGACCAGAACAGCTCCGGGACGCCCAGCCTCGTGATGTCGGAACCGTCGTCGGTGCGGGGCTGGGCTATGATCCCGACCCTGTAGCCGTGGTCGATGAGCCAGTGCCCCATCACGGCGGTCCCGTTGTACGCGTTGTCGGTGTAGGTGTCGCCGGATACCAGGATCACGTCGAGCGCGTCCCATCCCCTGGCGGACACCTCCTCCATGGTGGTCGGTACGAACATGTCACTCCCCGCTCTTCCCGAGCAGCTCCACCGCGGGCCCGTATCCGGCATCGGCGGCGGCGATGATGAGGTCGTACTCCTCGTCCTCGTATGCGGCGACGGCCTCGCCGCGGATGATCATGACGCCCAGGTTGTACATGCACTCGGGGTTCTCGAACTCGGTGCCCGCGCGGAAGTACTGGGAGGCCATGTCCATGTCGGCCTCGACGCCGGTGCCGTCGTAGTACATCACGCCGAGCCTGTGGAGTGCGTCGATGCTGCCCTCCGCACCCGCGGTGCTGAGGAGCCCCACAGGGTCCATGTCGGCGATCTCCGCCCTGCCCTCGCCAGCGAGGACTCCGAGGTGGTAGAACGCCGGCGGATAACCGGCCTCGGCAGCTGATCTGTAGAGCCCCACGGCCCTGGCGAGGTCCTCGTCCACGCCCTCCCCGGACTCGTACATGAGTGCCAGGTTGCACAGCGCGCTGCAGTCGCCCTCGTCGGCGGCGGCCGTGAGGAGCTCCAGCGCCATGGGCAGGTCCTTCCCGAGACCCTCGCCGGACAGGTACATGGCGCCCAGGTTCGCCTTGGCGTCGATGCTGCCGGCCCTCTCGGCCCTCCTGAGCAGGTCCATCGCCTTGGCGGCGTCCTGCGCCACGCCGTTCCCGGTGTGGTAGAGGACGGACAGCATGAACATGTGGTCCCCGTCGCCGCCGATCTCGACGGCGCGGCGTATCAGGTCGAACGCCCTCTCGGGGTCGTGGGGGACGCCGTGGCCGTCCAGGTGGAGGAGACCGAGGTCGTACAGTCCGGGCGGGCAGTCCTGCTCCGCCGACTGCCTGTACAGCTCGGCGGCCGTGGCTATGTCCAGCGGTGCGCCGTCCCCGTCCTCGTACATGTTGCCCAGGACGTCCTGTGCCAGCGCATGGCCCATGGTCGCGGCCTGGCTCAGCAGCTGGAACGCCCTCGCCAACTCGTCCGCGTCGGAGGCGGAGCTGTAGAGCCCGTAGCCCTCCCTGAATAACGTGTCTGCATCCTTCATAGTTCCAGCTCCATGACGTGGTCGTACATAGTGTATCCGTCGCCTATGGGGACGTCCTGGTCGCGGACCACCTCGAACCCCTTCGAGAGGTAGAACCCGATCGCGGGCTCGTTGCCGCGGTAGACGGTCAGCCTGACGGTGCCGGAGCGTCCGGCGCGGAGCACGTCCAGCAGGGCGGATGCCACGCCGAGTCCCTGGAACCTGTCCAGGACGTACAGCTTCGACAGGAACGCACCGTAGTCGGTGGGCTGGAAGCCGATGTACCCGACGGGTTCCCCTCCTATGGTGGCGACATGGTACTCCATGCCCTCGGCCATCTGGGAGCGGACCGCCTCAGGGCTCTGGAACCTGTCGAGCATGTACTCGGGCTGTCCGGGCGGGAGCATGTCGTCGTAGGCGTCGTGCCAGGCCTCGTGAGCCAGTGCCGAGAGGGCTCCGACGCCCCCGTCGGTCACCCTGGAGATCAGGATTCGCGCCTTCCCGGCCTCGACCTCGTCGATGAAGTCCCTGAGTCCGGCCTCGAAGTTGACACCGTAGCGTATGTCCGTGCCCGCCTCGACGGTCCTCTGGATGCTGCCGACCGTGAGGTTGACGGCCGCCTCGACCGCCGCACCGAGGGACAGTCCCGACTCGGACGCGGCCACGAACGCGGATCCGAAGACGTCCCCGGTGCCGTGGAAGTAGCCGGGGATCTCGTCGCGCATGACCTCCCCGGTCTCGCCGGTGGTGTAGTCGATGTAGACCGCACCCACCTTCCCGGCCTCGAAGCTGATGCCGGTGACGACCATCCTGTCCACGCCGAAGACGCGGGCCTGCTCGAAGACGGTGTCGATGTACTCCCTTGTGTAAGGGCCCTCCACGTAGTCGATGCCGAGCATGAAGGAGAGCTCGGTCAGGTTGGGGATGATGACGTCCGCCCTCTCGCACAGCTTCCTCATGCCCGCGGGGAAGTCGGGTCCGAAGACGGTGTAGAGCTTCCCCTTGTCGGCCATCACCGGGTCGACGTAGACGGTGGTGCCCTCGTGGGAGACGTCGGAGATGATCCTCTCGACGATGTCGATCTGCTCGAAGGATCCGAGGAAACCTGTGTACACGGCATCGAACTTTATGTCGAGGGTGCCCCAGTGGGCGTCGATGTCCATGAGGTCCCCGGTCAGGTCCCTGTATGTGAACCCGGTGAACCCGCCGGTGTGCGTGGAGAGCACGGCCGTGGGGAGTCCGGAGCACTCTATCCCGACGGAGGAGACTATGGGTAATGCGACTGTGAGCGAGCACCTGCCGACGCAGGAGATGTCGTGGACCGCGAGGATCCTTTCCTGTTTCATGCCCGCGTCCACGCACGTACGGGTATTTACGGGGTACCATCGGGAACCTTCGAACCGTCGTACGAACATCGTTTATACCATCCTGTGAATGACGATGGTATGATGGATGCATCCGACGCCCACCTGGAGAGGGCACTCGAGGAGTACAACGAGAGGGTCAACGAGCTGGAGGACGGCGGCTCCCCGCGCGACCTCCTCGACGCCTACGTGAACCGCGGATGCATACTCATGATGATGGAGTACCGCACCTCCGCCATCGAGGACCTGGCCTCCGCCGACTCGCTGATCTGCGAGATCGAGGAATCGGGAGGGCAGGTCGACGACGGCACCTTCGTCAGGGTCTACACCTCCATGGGGTCCGTGGCCACGTCGCTGGGCGTGGACCCGCTGGCAGCGTACTCCGCGGCCGCCACCAGGCTCCCGTCCGTGGACGGCACCTCCAGGCACTTCGACCCGCGCTCAGTCATCAGGATGTGCGTGGACGCCGCATCGGACCTCATAGACACCGGGAACCCCGACGCCTCCGAGCCGTACACGACGCGCGGCATAGAGCTCACCGGCCGGTCGCGCGACCACTGGTCCGCCAACCGCAGGCTGCAGCTCCTGAACCTCCGCGCCGAGGCGCTCTCCGTGTCCGGGGACCACCCCGCGGCGCTCGACGCCTACGACGAGGCCGTCGCCACCGGGACCGAGTTAATGTCCGTCGGCAGGCTGGAGGACACCGAGGAGCTGGTCCTGTCCTACGTGTCGAAGGCGGAGTGCGAGGAGTCCCTCGGGCTCACCGACATGTACATCGCCGACACCGAGTCCGCCATAGCGCTGCTGGAGGGGCTCATGGAGTGCCACTCCCTGCAGGACACCGACGTGCTCGTCACGCTCCACCAGAACGTGGCCGGCGCACTGATGAGGCTGGGCAGGATGGACGACGCCGAGAGGCACCTGGTCAGGGCGATGACCGTGGGGGTCAGGGGCGCCGGGGAGTACATCAGGGACCAGGTCCCCAACGGCATGGGGAACTGAGGCACTTTCGACCACCTCCCTGTCAAACTTATAAGCCATGTCCGCATAGGCCGGACCATGCAGGGTCTTTTCTGTGCCAGATGCAAGAGCCTCATGCCGCCCGGCACCCAGCGCTGCAGGGTCTGCGGCACCGGCATGGACGGCTGCTCCGTCAGCACCCAGTCCTGCCTCACCGACACCGCCCCCCGCCGCAGGGAGGGACCGTCGCTCGTGGCGGAGTCCGATCCGACGGCGCCGTACCTTCCGTACAAACCGCGCGGATGCCAGCTGGACATCATCGCGGACATCGGCAGGGCGCTGGACGAGGGCAGGCACATCGTCATAGAGTCGGGTACCGGCACCGGAAAGACCATAACGTCCCTCGCGGCGGCCCTTGAGCACGCCGAGAGGACAGGCAAGAAGGTCGTGTACCTGACCAGGACCATCTCGCAGAGCGACCAGGTCATGAGGGAGCTCAGGGCGATCTCCAACATCAAGCCCGTTTCCGGGATAGCCATCACCGGACGCAACAAGTCCTGTCCGCTGTTCCGCGGCACCGAGGGTTACGAGAACCTCCCGCCCAACGTGCTCTCCATGATGTGCGAGGAGAGGCGCTCGCGCAGCGTCAAGGGCCTTGCGGGGGGATGCAGGTACTTCGACCGTGTGAAGGCCGAGCTTGACGACATCGAGGCCCACTGCAGGTCGGCGTTCCCGGTCTCCGAGGACCTGGACAAGTACTGCGAGAAGCTCGGTGTCTGCCCCTACGAGGCGAAGAAGGCACTCATGAGGAGGATGGGCGTGGTCATCGCCCCGTACATCCACATCCTCTCCGAGGACATCAGGTCCAACCTGATGACCAACCTCGACCTGGCCGACTGCCCCGAGAAGCTGCTCCTGATAATAGACGAGGCGCACAACCTGATAGACGCCGCCCGCGACCAGGAGAGCTTCAGGATCACCATGGCGATGGTGGACAACGCCATCGACGAGTGCTCCACCCTGAGGGACCCGTCCGTACTGACGGATGTCAAGCTGAAGGACCTCCTGGTGCAGTTCAGGGCGGCCATACGCGCGGTCGCCACCGAGAGGCTGGGGCTCAACGAGAGGGAGACCGTGCTCGACGACGACTTCATCGAGGAGCGCCTCACATCCAAGTTCGGCATATCGCGTGCGGAGCTCACGTCCTGCATCGAGAGGACGGTGTCCATCGGCGAGGCCAGGACGGAGATCCTGATGGAGAACGGGGAGAACCGCATATCCCACATACAGGAGGTCGGCGAGGCGATGTCCAAGTGGTGCTCGTCCTCGTCCAGGAGGTTCGTACGCTCGATGAAGATCGACAACGACGGGGAGTTCCTCTCCGCCTCGTGCATAGACCCGTTCCAGATCTCCGTGTTCCTCAACAGCCTGAACGGGGCCGTCCACATGTCGGGGACGCTCCAGCCCCTGGACCAGTATGCCCGCGTCCTGGGACTCGGCGGCAACCCGCGCTTCAGGACCTACCCGTCCCCGTTCCCGCCGGAGAACAGGTCCGTCCTCTACGTGGAGGACGTCACGACGCACTACAGGGAGATGCAGAGGGACCCCTCGATGCAGCAGCGCATCGAGAGGCGCATAGCCGAGCTGTGCAACTCCGTCGAGAAGAACACGCTGGTGTTCTTCACATCCTACGGGAACATGAGGGCAATGCGCCCGTACCTCGAGAGGCACGTTATGAAGGACCTCTACTGGGAGGAGTCCAGGAACCTCAGGAAGACCATGGACAACCTGACCCGCTTCCGCAACGGAAGGAATGGCGTGTTCTTCTCCGTCATGGGCGGCTCCGTCGCGGAGGGCATAGACTTCCCCGGCGACGAGCTGTGCTTCGCGATAATAGTGGGGATACCCTACCCGCCGCCCACCTCCGAGCAGAGGGCGATGTCGGCAATGTTCGATAGCCGCTACGGCGATGGCAAGGGGTGGCTGTACACCAGCGAGGTCCCCGCCCTGAGGAAGATGAAGCAGGCAATCGGACGTCTCATCAGGACGGAGTCGGACCGCGGCATGGCCGTGATCCTGGACAGCAGGGCCTCCAGGTATGTCAGACAGCTCGACGCGAAGCCGTCGAAGGATCCGGCCGGCGACGCCGCGCTGTTCTTCAGGAAGGGCTGACGCCGGACAACCCGTAAATACGGGTTCCCGGATGGGTCGGCCATGGCGCTGATCGGATGGCTCTGCGATGTGAAGGTCTGGGTTCTGTCCGCGATCGTCATCGCCCTGGTGTTCGGTTTCGAACATCCGGAGGCGGCGGACATCATGGTGTTCGTCCTGATAATACAGATGACACTGGCCCTGGACGGCCTCAGGTTCTCCCGCGCCGACCTGGGCACGTACTCCCGTGACATGGTGCTGTGCCTGGTGCTGTGCTTCCTCGTCAACACCCCGATCACGCTGCTCATCGGTTCCCTGTTCATGGACGACACCGCCCTCTGGTACGGGTGGGTCATGCTGGCGTCCGTCCCCTGCGCGGTGTCCGTCGTCACCGCCGCGCTCTACATGAGGGGCGATGTCAAACTGGCCATGATGGGACTCACCGCCGTCTACGTCGCATCTCTGGCCGTCACACCCGTCCTGACGTTCCTCCTGCTGGGGGAGGCCGTGGATCCGATTGAGATGCTGAGGTACATCGTCCTCTTCATCGCGGTCCCGTTCATCCTGTGCATACCGCTGCGCAGGCTCAACCTGCCGCGTGTGCCCAAGGTCATCGGGATCAACCTGTTCATGTTCCTGATGGTGTTCATCGCCCTGGGGACCAGAAGGGACTTCATCCTCGGGGAACCCGACATCGTCGGTTGGCTGATCGCGGCATCGCTGCTCAGGATCTTCGTCCTGGGGTTCTCGGTCATGGTACTCATGGCCAGGTCGGGTGTGCCGCGCGGACGCGGCATCCCCCTGCTGATGATGACGACCTGGCGCAACTCCGGACTCAGCGTGTCCCTGTGCATGGCGCTGCTCGGTACCGTGTACCCGGCAGCCGTCCTGCCCTGTGCCGTGTCGCTCATGGTCGAGACCATCTGGTTCGCGGTGGCGATGGCCGTCGTGGACAGGGTCTGGCCCGTGGCCGATTCCACCGGACAGAGCTGATGGGTTTGTGCTGATCCGGTCGGAGAAAGAGAGGGTGCCGCTGGATGGCAGTCGGCGTCAGCCATCTGTCTTGACCTCGTGACATCTCCGGTAGACGGCTAGCAAATGATAAGACAGGACCGATCATTATTTGAATCGGATTACCATCGGTATCCTGGGCGGTCGCCCCTTGGCGACTCGGTGGAGGGATGTGGTCCCTCGACCTCTCACCTCCACGGCCTTTTGTCAAACGAAATCCGTCTGAAGATACATTCGCGGACCTTACATAACATTTTAATCCATCATGAAACTGATTGATTATCATATGATGATAATGCCAACCACATGCTATGGGGCCCCCTTTGGATGTTCAGTATTGGACAACAGTTGTATTGAGAATCATTTCACGGAAATCGTCATCGATCCGTATGAAGGCCCCCATGATGGCTCGGTGGTTCCCTCCCTCGATCTGCACTCCATTGATGATGGTTCGGTATCGAGGTATCTTGCAGAGGTCTCGGCGCTCTCTTACGATCATCGATGGACCGGACCAGTTTATCATGTTTATCGTGTATACGATAACACTGTGAATGATACAATTAGTTGTATGATTGATTTCAGACATGTATGTCGGATGATTCGACCTGACATAATGACGTGATACGGAAGGACAGAGAACTGCTGATGTGAAACCACCGACATGATAATCAGGGAACCTATTTCCCCCGCACAGTCCCTCACCATCCCATGGATCGGGGGTCGACTGCAAGCAGACGCATGAGGAGACGTGCGACGGTGCTCTACATGGCCGTCAGGTCGGTGGAGGGCAAGCGGTACGACGAACTCACCCACGAGCAGAGGCTCCTGACCCGCCTACTCGTCGAGGAGGGTTACCTGCGCGAGGACGTCATGGACTCGGGGGTGTTCTACACCTACACCGGCAAGAGCTTCCACAGGTGATCGCCGTGCATCGGATGGTTGAAATCCGGGACGCCGATATCCCCTCGGGATGCACGAATGGATACCTTCGAGATGACATGCTCCACCGCCTCCGTCAGGGGCGTCGTGGGTTGCGGGATCGCGGACGGCCAGTGGTCGACGCTGCTGCAGACGGAGCCGCATCCGGGCGGACTGGTGTCGGGTGACGCATGGACGACCGGGATGGTGAGGACGTACGGGTTCGAAAACGGGTTCGCGACGGAGAAACGCACCATCGGGGGCAGGTACACGGACTACACCGTGGAGATGGACGCACTCAACCAATCAAGATAAGATAGAAGCGCCCTGGTCGGAATTCGAATCCGAGTCGAAGCCTCGACAGGGCTTCATGATAGGCCGCTACACTACCAGGGCAACATGACGGACGATGACCAGCTCGTACTTAAGCTTGTCCCCTTCCGACACGACCTACGGACCCGGGACGACCCATACGGATCCGTCCGGGGCCCCTGAAATCATTTTATATTGTTTCCCTGATGGGGTGGTCAGGCGGAGATAGCTAAGCCTGGCCCACGGCGCCGGTCTTGAAAACCGGTGGACAACCGTCCTCGGGGGTTCGAATCCCTCTCTCCGCGCCATGTCTTCTCACACAGACTACCGGATAGCGAAGCGGATCTGACCTCACCGTCGTTTTGCGATGCGCTCTGGTTTTTCACGAGTTTCGGATGCGTCCCTTTGATCATCGCCGTCAGCGATCGCTGTGGCCCGTGATCCTGGCGACGTTCGGACGTCTGCAGGGGACGGCATTATATCGGTACGCTCCGATCGACCGTACATGACGGACGAGGACAACGACCCGGAGTTCGAGGAGCTGCGTTCCATAGTGGAACCCATCGCCAGGAAGTACGGGATGCTCCGTGTGAGCATCTTCGGTTCACGTGCCGGGGGCGACCACGGGGAGGATGGCGACTACGACTTCTGCGTCCTCCCACCCGAGGGGATGGGGCTGTTCGCCATGGGCGGATTCTACGGGGAGCTCGCCGACGCGATGGGGGCGGGGATCGATGTCGTATCGGAGAACGGCATGCGCAGGGCTTTCGCCGAGGGCATCTCCGGGGACCTGAGGGTCCTCTACGAAGAATGATGCGGACGCCGACGATCGGTTGCGCATCCGTACGCTCCACCGGTCCCCGTCGAGGGGGACCCTCCCGATCGACGGCATCATGGACGTCGGATAGCCTGTCCACGGGACGTTCCGGGAGCCCGGGCGGCAGTATCCGCCCGCATCCGACGACGCACCGTCCGGGCGGCCATGCCAGACTATATATGCCCGCCGTCGGGATGCCATCCCATCATGGATATGACCGTCGCGATCCTGACATTGATGGCGGGCATCGGTGTGTTCCTCATCGCATGCACCATGCTCAGCTCCAATCTGGAATCGGTGTGCAGCGTCAGACTCAGGAACCTGTTCGCCAAGGCCTCCGACAAGAAGCTCGTGGGTGTGGGAGTGGGTACGGTCGCCACCGCCGCCATCCAGAGCTCCGGTGCCACCACCGTGCTCGTCATCGGCTTCGTCAACGCGGGAATTATGTCGCTGACGCTGGCCGCCGCCGTGATCTACGGCGCGAACATCGGAACCACGATCACGGCCCAGATCGTCGCCCTGGGACTCATGGGCGGCGGGGGCATCTCCGTCACGCTGCTGTTCTCCGCACTGACCGGCATCGGTGCGTTCATGGCCGCCTACGCCAAGGGGGACAGGAACAGGAAGTACGGGTACATCATCGCAGCATTCGGACTCCTGTTCATCGGTCTGGAGATGATGAGCGACGCCATGTCCGGGTTCGCGGAGATGGAGTCCGTCAAGACCTTCCTCGCCGGCATACACAACCTGGTCCTCCTGGTGATCATCGGTGCGGTCCTGACCGCCATTGTCCAGAGCTCCTCCGTGGTGACGTCCATCGTCATCACCATGCTGTTCACATCGCTGATCGACCTGGAGCAGGGGATCTACCTGACGATGGGTTCCAACATCGGGTCCTGCATCGTAGCGATCATGGCCGGGTTCAGCAGCGGCACCAACGCCAAGCGCGCCGCGCTGATCCACCTGCTGTTCAACATCAGCGGTGTGACCGTGTTCATGATCGCCGGCTACATCATGGGCTTCGCCACCGGAGGGGAGCTGTCCTACGCGTCGATGTTCGCGGCCGCGTTCCCCCTGCCCGAGACCCAGCTCGCCATGTTCCACACGATCTTCAACGTGGTCACCGTCATCATCATGCTGCCGCTGACCGAGCGCCTGATCAGGGTGGTCACCCGCATCATCCCGGACAGGGACGTGCCGCCGGAGAAGGCCGAGGAGCCCCGGCTGTTCTTCGTGGACGACCACATGCTCAAGACCCCAGGCATCGCCGTCGGGGAGGCGAAGAACGAGATCGTCAACATGGGACGCATGGCCATGGACAACTTCAACCGCTCCTGCAGGATGATCCTGGAGGGCGACATGTCCGGGGCCGAGGACTTCGCCAGGATGGAGAGGCAGATCGACTTCACCAACAGGCAGCTGACCCGCTTCCTCGCCAAGCTCACCAGGTGCGAACTGAGCTCGGGGGACGCCGCGTACGTCACGACCGCGTTCCGCAGCGTGAACGACATCGAGAGGATCGGGGACTACGCGGAGAACATCATGGGCTACGCCGAGAAGCTGAGCTCCTCCGGCGGTTCGTTCTCATCCGACGCACACGGGGAGGTCGAGGAGGTGGTCTCCCGCATCAACGACCTCTTCGAGAGGGCCATCGATGCCTACTCCAGTTGCGACCGCGGGACCGTCGAGGAGGCCCACGCCATCGAGCAGGAGATCGACCTGATGACCACCGCGATGGCGGAGAGGCACATCGGGAGACTCAACTCCGGCATCTGCACGGCGGAGGTCGGTGCCGAGTACCTCGCACTCACATCGGACCTCGAGAGGATCGCGGACCACATCTACAACGTGGCCAGGTCCGTCGGGGAGGTCGCCAGGGCCCCCGCCTGATGGAACGTCCCCGGACGTGTCCGTCCGGGGCATTCCCACCTTTCCCCCATCACCTCCCTTCTACGCTTCGACCCTCCCATCGTTCCACGCCGCGGACGGGGGAAACCCGTATTACCGTGTGACCCCATCCGCACAGCATGGCAAGGAAGAGGAACGACGACAACGCATTGGATCCGAACAACCCGGAGGACATCCAGAGGCTGAGGGACCTCCTCGCCACGGATGCGGATTCCCCCGCCCTCCACGCGGCGCTCGGTTGCCTGCTCTACATGTCCGACGACCGGGATGGGATGGAGGAGGCGGTCCCCCACCTCACCGTCGGTGCGGATGCGGGCGACGACAACTGCATGGTCCTCCTCGGGGACGCGTACATCAAGGGCGAGGTCGTGACCAAGGACGTCGCCAGGGGCGTCGCCCTCCACGAGGCGGCCGGGTTCAGGGGCAACGCGGAGGGTGCCGCATGCGCGGCCAACGAGTACCTCATGGGGGTCAACGTGCCGGAGGACCACGGGAAGGCGTTCGAGCTCTTCACCATAGCCGCATCGGCGAACTCCGACAAGGGCTTCAACGGACTCGGGCTGATGTACCTCTGCGGGTTCCACGTTGCGAAGGACGTGAAGGAGGCCAAGAGGAACTTCATCAGGGCGAAGGCCAGGGGGAGCTCCGTGGCCGTGGCGAACCTCGAGAACCTGAGGGAGATGGGTCCGGACCACGACTACGCCGCCTCGCTCCGCGAGGAGGCGGAGGAGTACCGCCTCTGATGCGGGGTGGTGGGCGACCATCATCCCGAAACCCCTTCGAAAGACTATGCTGGAACTGGCGCACCACTTTTCCTTGTAGTGGTTCATCAACCATCGATGTGAGACTTCCCAAGAATGCCGATATGGCGATGATGAATCCTCAGATAGGTGCTATAACCGAATTCACCCGCCATGGTTCCAAGAAGTCGGTTCAGATGGACATCCTGTCGGAGACGATGGTGGGTTCCTTCCCCCTGAACGCGATGCCGTACATCAGGACGTCTCCCTTGAGGCCGGTGGTGTACCCCTTCTTCGAGATCTGCTCCAGTGCCCTGCGCGCATCGGAGAGCACCCTGTCATCGCCCGCATCGGAATCCGAGCGCTTCAGCTCGATCACCACGTGGGGCGGACCGGGCACCTTCGATTCCAGGAGGATGTCGTACCTCCCCTCCCCGCGTCCGAACTCGGCGGTCACGTCGTACCTTCTCGAGAGGTTCAGCAGGATCGCCGCGATGAACGCCTGGTAGACGTGCTCGCTGTCCAGCATCATGTAGCCCAGCGAGCTGTGGAACAGTCCCGACAGGGACCTCCCGACGATCGGGATGTCCCCTTTCAGTATCGCATCCGTAAGATCCCCGACCATCCTGAGGATGTCGCTGTCCCCGCACCTCCGTTCCAGGTACCTGGACACCATCTCCCCGAAGAGCGTGCACATCTCGCCGTTGGGGAGGGACAGCATGTGGCTCCTCCCGGAGGGTTCCGCCCTGAGGTACCCGGACAT
>JAFTYV010000045.1 GCA_017461225.1 Candidatus Methanomethylophilaceae archaeon | reverse complement strand
TGATGATCAGAGGGGTAAAACCTTGACCTTCATGGTCCGGTTCCGTGTTCACAGCACGGGACCGTTAGGTTTCATCGTCATATAGATGATGATTCGTCTATTTAAAACATAACCAGTACCACGATCCGATGCGGTATGATCCCATGATGGTCCGACAAACGTCATGCGTTAATGGTCGGCTACGTTCGATATTTCCTGAACCCGGAACCGGAGGCATGTTCCGGTCCGGGACCGTTATCATGGGATCCACGGACCCACGGCAGATGGATCCGTGGGAGGTTGGAGGGTGGAGGAGGACCCCCGACCTTCACGGTCCGGTCCCGTGTTACTGCCGCAGGACCGACAGATCCCATCATCATCCACATGACGGTTAGTCCACCGATGCATACCGGATGACATCACGGGATTCGGTCGGTCACCCTCCGACAGGGACAATCCGTTAATACAACCCCGTCGATGACCGACCCATGGTAGCAGTCAAGGACATCACATCCAAGATCTCGCCCAAGATGATGATCACCGGCATCACAACCGTGGCCATCGTCGCGGTGCTCCTGTTCACCTACCTCTACTTCTGAGACGGGTGGGAAAACGGCCATCCGCCGTCGACACGACGGCGAGGCCCTTACATCGGATCCGGGTGCTCACGCACCCTTCCTCTCGTCCTTCGCGACCGCGACCTTCTTCCTCTGACGGCCCCCGGTCTTCTTGAGCTTGCCCTGCTCCATCGCCCACTCGAAGCTCTTCTGCTCCGCGGGGGTTATCAGCACGCGGTCGCCCTTGGCGTACTTCCTGCCGGTGACCCAGTTGGTGAACGCGGACAGCACCCTGTACTCGTCGGCGTCCATCACGACCTCCCTGACGTTGGGCCTGCCCCTCATCTCCGAGTAGGTTCCGGTGTGCATCCTGGCCGTCCCGTCGCGGACCTCCACGATCCTCGTGCACACGGTGTCCAGGAAGTACCTGTCGTGGGTCACGGTCAGTATGGTCCCGCCGTACTCGGTCAGGGCCTCCTCCACCGCGTGCTTCGACGGGATGTCGAGGTAGTTGGTCGGCTCGTCCAGGACGAGCAGGTTGGTCTCCTCCAGCAGCATGAGGCACAGCGCGACCCTCGCCCTCTGCCCGCCGGACAGCGTGGACATGGGGCGGTCGACGTCGTCCCCCACCAGCAGGAACCTAGCGAGCATCTGCCTCGCCTCGCCCCTGCGCTCCTTGCCGATGAGCTGCAGCAGCTGCTCCTCCGCGGACAGCCTCAGGTCCAGCGCCTCGTGGTGCTGGGAGTAGTACCCTATCTTCGCACCGGGCGCGACCCACAGCTCCCCGGAGGACGGCACCTCGCCTAGGAGCGCCCTCACGAGCGTGGACTTCCCCTCGCCGTTGGATCCGCATATTCCGACCTTGTCGCCCTTGTGTATGTCCAGGTCCACGCCCCTCAGGATCGTGTTCCCGCCCAGCTCCACACCGAGTCCCTTGCAGGTCAGGACGTTCTTGCCGGACTTGTGGGCGGTCTGTATCCTCACGGTGATCTCCCTGTTCTCCTCCGGCTTCTCCTTGGCCTCCATCTTCTCGATGAGCTTCTGCCTGGTCTTGTGGGTGGTGAGGAACCACTGGTCGTGGTGGAGCTGCTTCGCGATCTCCTCCTGCTTCCTCTTCTGGGTGGCGTACTTCCTGTACTCCTTCTCCATGCGGTCCAGGTCCAGCATCTTCTTCAGGATGAAGTCCGAGTAGTTCCCCCTGTACTCCCTGGACCTGCCGTGGTCGATCTCCAGCATCCTGGTGGCCATCTTGTCCAGGAAGTACCTGTCGTGGCTGATGACCAGCAGTGAGCAGTGGGACTCCAGGAGGTAGTCCTCCAGCCACTCGACGGTGGTGATGTCCAGATGGGACGTGGGCTCGTCCATGACCAGGAGGTCGCAGTCGTCCGCCTGGACGACGATCCTGGAGAGCATGACCTTGGTCCTCTCCCCTCCGGAAAGCGAGTCCATGGTCCTGTCCATCATGTCGGCGGACAGCCCCACCTTCCCCAGCGCCCTCCTGAGGTTGGCCTCGTCCTCCACGTCGCAGGACGCCAGCTGGGACTCCAGCCTGGCGTTCTCCTCGGCCAGGGCGTTCCAGTCGATGTCGCCCCCGGCCATCATGGCCTCCTCTATCTCGCGCATCCTGCGCCTGATGTTCTCGATGTGCCCGTACGGTCTGCCCAGCACGTCGCGCACGGTGTACTCCGCCGAGGACTCGGCGAACTGCTCCAGGTAGCCTATCCTCTCGGTGTTCCTGATCAGCTCCCCGGTGTCCGGCTTGAGCTCGCCCAGGATGATCTTCAGGAAAGTGCTCTTCCCGGCGCCGTTGACGCCTATCAGACCTATGCTGTCACCGCGGTTGATCTGCAGGCTGACGTCGGTCAGCACCCTCACGGGTCCGAACGACTTGGATATCGACTGGGCTTTAAGGAGCATGGACGGGACATGGGGCAGGGGGTTGATAAAGCAAGGCGGGTCCGTCCCCGGCCCCGGTGCGTCCGCGCCGGGATCAGATGTACTCCTGGGGCCACTCCATCAGGCGGACGTGCCTCTCGGTCAGGTCGGTGATCCTGCGGACGAACTCCTCCTCCATGCCCACACGCACCCACATCCTCACGTCCACCCTGGCGCCGTAGTCGCACTCCGGACGCTTCGCCATCAGGTCCCTGCACTTGTTCTCGAAGACGTTGTACCAGACGTAGTCCAGGGTGAAGGTGTACACGGTGCAGGCGGTGCGGTTGCGGCGCTCCACCCCCTCCAATGCGAGCTTTGAGGATTCGGTGTAAGCGTGGACCAGACCGCCTGTGCCCAGGAGGGTCCCGCCGAAGTACCTGACGACCACGCACATGACATCCGACAGACCGGAGCCCTTCAGGGTGAAGAGTATGGGCTTGCCGGCGGTGCCGGAGGGTTCGCCGTTGTCACTGGACCTCTCCCTGCGCTCGGACCCGGAGTGGATCGCGGCGTAGCAGTAGTGGGTGGCGTTGGGATAGCGCTTGGACACGGCGGCGAGGTTGGGCTGTATGTCGTCCTCCGTGGGACACGGCATGACGATGCCTATGAAACGGGAACCCTTCAGGGTCATCTCTGCCTCGGTCGTCCCCACGACCGTGTCGTAATCGGCTATTCCGCCCATGACGACCCCGAAGGGCTCCACGTTTGAAAGCGTTTGGTAAAGAGGAGGAAGGTCGGATTGCCCGCCGACCACGGGGACTCACAGACTTGCGCATCGGGCAAGGTCGCTCTCCGGGTCTCGCCACCCGGTCCCGACAATGGACACCACGCGTGGCGGGGATATCTTTCTTCCTACGAACATATGCGGAATGCGGATTTCACTAGACATTCGTCTAATGAAATCTGGAATCATTAGACATTCGTCTAATGGACTCGCGTATCGGATGGACGATGATCGGAACAGGGGATCGATGGTGGAGAACGAGGGGGAAGAAGGTAATGGGTTTCCGGGGCCGCCCGATGGCGGCCCCTTCGGTTGAAGTTTGACCGTGTGTCCGGAACTCACTGCTGCATGGGCTCCTCGTAGACCTGTGCGGCATCGAACTCGTCCTCGATCTCCTTGGAGGGACCGGGGGTTGCGAGTGCGATGACGACTCCGACGATGAGCGCGATGAAGAATCCGGGCAGGAGGGAGTAGATCCCGGTGGATGCCATGAAGGACTCCCACAGGACGATGACGACCGCTCCGACGACCATGGATGCGATGGCACCCTGGAGGTTCATCCTCTTCCAGAACAGGGACAGGATCATGAGGGGCCCGAACGCGGCACCGAATCCGGCCCATGCGTAGGAGACCAGTCCCATGATGTTGTCGCCGCCGTAGAGGGCGAGGATCAGCGCGAGGATGGAGATCAGGATGACGATCCCCCTGGAGATCCACATCAGGGCGCTCTCGGAGAGGTTGAACCTCTCGCTCTTGCCGAGGATGTCGTTCGTGATGGACGACGATGCGACGAGGAGCTGGGAGTCCGCGGTGGACATGATCGCGGCCATGACGGCTGCGAACAGGAATCCCGCGATGAGCGAGGGGAACAGGTCTCCTGCGAGGCGGATGAAGATGTGCTCGGGGTCGAACCCGTCCATCGTTCCGGCCTCGGAGATGAAGTAGGCCCTTCCCACGACTCCGATCATGATGGCCGCCGCGAGTGCAATGACGATCCACACGAGGGAGACCCTGCGTGCGACCTTGATCTCCTCGGGGTTCCTGATGGACATGTACCTCACGAGGATGTGGGGCATACCGAAGTAACCGAGTCCCCATGCGAGCAGGGAGATGATCGCGACCGCGGACATCGCGGTACCGCTGTTGTAGAACAGGTTCAGGTACTCGTCGAAACCCACCTGGTCGAGCGCGGAGGAGACGTTCTCCCATCCGCCGAGGTGTCCCATGGTGGCCAGGGGCACGACGACGACCACGACGACCATCAGGAGACCCTGGACGAAGTCGGTCCAGCAGACGGCCTTGTAACCGCCCATGAAGGTGTACGCGATGATGATGACCGCTCCGATCGCCATGCATATAGACAGGGGGATCTCGGGGAAGACGGTCTGGAAGATGATTCCGCATCCTTCGAATCCGGATGCGACGTAGATGACGAAGAAGAACAGGATGACCACTGCGCTGATGAGCCTGAGGTATCCCTTCTCGTCCTTGTAACGGTTGGAGAAGAACTCCGGGATGGTCAGGGAGTTGCCCGCGACGACGGAGTGCTTTCTGAGTTTCTTGGCGATGAAGAGCCAAGCGCTGTAGGAACCGATCGCGAGACCGATACCGATCCAGGCCTCTCCGAGACCTGCGACCATGACCGCTCCGGGCAGACCCATGAGCAGCCAGCTGCTCATGTCGGATGCCTGTGCGGAGATGGCCGTGACATAGGGGTTCATCTGCCTTCCGCCGAGGAAGTAGTCGGACATGTCGCTCGTCTTGTTGTAGAAGACGAATCCGATAGCCAGGACGACGATGAAGTAGATGATGAATGCCAATAGCACCATTGTATCCAATCTAACACCGGGGTGTCGATGGAGTGCATATGTTAAAACGGTTACGTCCAACCGTATTTAAAGAAGGACCGGGGATGGTCGGATGGCGTACATATATCATCGCACATTCCGTCCATCCGCATCCATTGCGGACACGGTCCTCCCGTGCTCACGACACCTTGCCCTGGGCCCTGGGGGAACCGGCGGGGACCTCCTTCTCCCTGATCGCCGCCTTGACCTCGGGCGAGCACCCGATGATGCAGCCGTTGACGAAGGCGGATCCGAGGGCCTCGTTCACGAGCTCGACGGTCACGTCCTGGTCCACGATCAGCAGTCCCGCCACGGAGACCCTGTACGGCCTCCCGGAGTCCCTGGCCTCCTCCAGCTTCGCACGGGAGAGCCTGTCGGCGCCGAACGTCATCCTGACGGGATCAGTCATCCCCGGTCACCTCCCTGGGGGGAGAGACCACCACCGTGAAGTTGTGGGCGCTCTGGTCGGGCGACGTGCGGACCAGGTTGTCCCTGATGGCCTCCATGATCTTCTCGTGGATGCGGCCGAGCTCCTCGCGGGTGGCGTAGATCTCGGTGGAGTGGACGCAGCTGCCGTCGGCGACGATGTCCGCATCCTCCCTCCCGCAGTACTCGTCGAACTCCGCGGAGAGGCGCTGGAGGGTCCAGGTGGCGAACGCACGGTAGGATGTCATGTCGTTCCCGATGATCATGTCCTCCAGGTACCTCTTGAACTGTTCGCTGACACCGTAGGTCCTCTCGACGACCGCCCTCTTACGCTCCTCGGAGACCACGGATATGTAGCCGTCGTCCTCGAGCGAGTGGATCGTGCGGTACAGGGACGCCTGCGGGACCCCGTGCAGCAGCTCCATGATCCCCTTCGGAGTGTTCGGTCCGTTGTGCGCCAGCAGGAGCATGACCCTCCTGCTCAGCTGGTTCTCCATCATCCTCATCGTGCTCTCGACGTCCATTGCCCTGCCTCGTTACCATTATTGTAATATTACAACCAGGGTAATATTCCAAGATATATAACGTTATCAATATGATAACATTGGAGACGTGAGAGGTGGATGGGGCCAGGGACATGTGAAGAACAATGGAAGCGGTTGGGAAGGTGGGGGCCTGAGGCCCCCGTTTCTCAGAGAACTCACTCGTCCCCGCGGTGCATGAACGCCGGACCCTTCCAGTTCCAGTCGCCGAGCAGGTGCATGACGGCTGGGACCAGGTAGGTACGGACGACGAGGGCGTCCACGAAGATGGCGAAGCACAGCGCGAAGCCGAACTCCTGCATGAGCTCCATGGAGGAGAGCATCATGGTTCCGAAGGCGCCGCCCATGATCAGACCGCATATCGTGATGACGGATCCGCTGTGGACGACGGCCTGGTGGATGGCCTCGTCGTTGGACATGCCGTGCTCGTGGACGTTCTCCTTGATGCGGGTGGTCAGCAGGATGTCGTAGTCCATACCCAGACCGAGACAGATGACCAGCAGCATGAGCGGGACCATCCACATGATCTCCCCGCCCAGGATCTCCACGAAGACCAGGTGCGTGAGCGCCAGGGTCCAGCAGATGCTCATCAGGATCGTGAGCACGGACCTGAAGGGGATGGTGTAGGACCTCATCACGAAGAACAGGAGGACCAGGATCAGCAGGACCACGAGGATCTCGATGTAGACGAACTCGCCGCTGATGATCTCGGAGACCTCCAGCATGACGACACCGGTGCCGGTGACCCATGTGGCGACGACCGCGCTGTTGTCGGCGACGTACTCGTCGATCCTCTCCTCCACGTACTGGATGGTCTCCATGGACCTGTTGGACATGGTGGACTCGACGGTGGCCACGGACACCTTGACGTAGTTGGCGGTTCCGGAACCGTCCGCGGACCTGACGTAGTCGCCTCCGATGATGCCGCCCTGGACGTTGACGACGTAGTCGATGAAGGACGCACCGTTGGAGACGATGTAACCGTTGATCTCGTAGTCGGTGAGTCCGGGGTTGGTCGCGAGCATCGCATCGCCCAGAGCCTTGACCGCACCCACGACGTAGGCGCTGATGGTGGCGGGGCTGTTCATCTCGACGTACGTGATGATCTCGATGGGGCGCGTCGGATCGACGGCACCGGACATCACCGCCTCCTGCACGGCGGGACCCCACTGGAACACTCCGGACACCTCCGCGACGTTCCCGTCGCCGTAGAAGGTGGAGAAGAGACCGGACTCCATATCCGCGGCCATGTTCTGGTATCCTTCGGCCCATGTCAGAGACGGCATATGTGAGACCGGATCGATCTCGACGGTGGCGAAGGGCTGGTCGTACTCCATGAGCACGTAGGAGGGGGTCAGTATACCGGAGTTCGCGTACTCGTCCACGTAGTCCATGCCCTCGGCTGACTCGCCGGTGTACATGGCGGCCATCATGTCGTAGGACGTCTCGGACTCCGCCACCACGTAGGCGGCGGGGACGGTGACCAGGATGGCTACCAGGACGATCGCCTTGGCGTGCTTGAGGGTGAACCTGGAGGACCTCTCGAAGTAGGACCTGCCGACGAGGCCGCACCACGCGTACCATCCGCGGGTGGACTTGCCGCCCTCCTCGAAGGACCTCATGGTGGAGGGCCAGAACACCCTGTCGCCCACGACCGCGAGGATCGAGGGGATGAGGGTGAGCGCGGCGAGCAGCGCGATGAGGATACCGAGGGCCATGCATATGCCCATGGTGGAGACCATGCTGTAGGAGCAGACCGCCATGGCGCCGAAACCGATGATGACGGTGGCACCGGAGGTGGCGATGGACTCGCCGGCCCACTTGACGGCCTCGTGGAGGGCCTCGGTGTGGGGCCTGCCCGCACGGAGCTCCTCCCTGTAGCGTGCGATGATGAAGATGCAGTAGTCGCATCCGGCACCCATCATGACCACGAGGATCATCATCTGGGTGAAGAAGAAGATGCTGAGGATCTGACCTACCAGGAAGATGGCGGCCATGGAGACCACGAACGCGAACCCGATGGTCATCGGGGGCACCGCGGAGCTCACGAAAGACCTGAAGAACAGTCCGACGAGGATCAGGATCAGCAGGATGGTGAACGGGTCTATCCTGGAGATGTCCTCCATGGACCCGGTGCTGGTGTCGCTGGTGAGCGCGGGGGAACCGGTGAGGTACACGCCGATGTCGGCGCCGGTGAGCTCGGAGAAGGAGTCCTCCACACCGTGGATGAACGACCTGAGCTCGGGGGTGTCGTTGATGACGTTGACCTCGGCGGCGGGGTTGTAGAGGATGCCCACCATGAGGATGCCTGACCCGTCCTCGCCCATCTGCGGGGCCATGGCCATGAATGCGGCACCCTGGCTGAAGTCCAGCTTCTGGCTCCACCCCGGGTCGTTCGCGGCCTTCTCGTTCAGCTCCTCGACGAACAGGATGGAGTCGGCCAGACCCCGCTCGTCGTCGAAGTGCAGCACAAGGACGGGCATGGACGACATGTCCGTCTCCGAGCTCGGGAAGTACTCCGCCATGATGGCGAATCCCTTCATCGACTCGGCGTCATCATCGGCCAGGTCGTTCATGTCGTAGTTCATGACGTCGCCCGACTTCAGGGCGAGGGGCACGGACACGATCAGGAGGACGACCCATATCGCGATGATGACCTTGGCATGCTTGATTATGGTATCTGCAAGCCTGTCGAAAATCATGGTTCCCCCAACGCCACCCTTATTAATAGATTTATATCGGGAACCGCCGGGGAACCGAGGGATGTGCACGGACGGCCCGAACAATCCCGTCCGGGTGTCACGGGTCCCCGACCAGGGAATCCAGTATGTCCGCCGCCGAGCGGACGAACCGGGGGCAGAGTGCGGTGGACAGATCCCCGTCGACGGCGTGCGAGACGCCCTCGGGGGTGGAGATGCCGCATCCCAGGGGATCCCTGCAGATGCACGATCCGTTCCCGTCCGCGAAGCGGTCCATGGATGCCCCGGTGAGCGCATCGGCCTCGCCGCGCGACGCACGGTCCCCGGGGTCGGTCCGACCGCGTATCGGGCCCGGCGCAATCAGGGCACCGGTGCACGCACCGCACACCTCGCCCCTGCGCATCCCGCTCCCCAGGCACGGGCCCAGGCGCAGCGCGTCACACCCGGACATCCCGCACTCCCCCGCGAAGGCCGCGAGCACCGCCTGGGAGCACAGGAACCCCTTTCCGAACAGCCCCTCCGCCCTGTCACCGTGCGGACCCGTGATGAGCACCATCCTTGCACGACCGTCACCGACCCCGCGGTATACAGACGTGGGCGTCCCCGGCACCTCCGCTCACTTTATTTAGAATCATACCATGTTCCGGGGACGATAACAATGGTTGACGAGAAAGCAATCCAGATGGCACAGGAGAAGTTCGGTGCCCTTGTCAGGAGGCAGCTCGAGAGGGTCGAGGTCCTCAAGTCCGAGGGCGACTGGGTCGACTACTCCAAACTCGACAAGCTCATCATCGGAGTCTGCGGCGGAGACGGTATCGGACCCTACATCTGCGCATCCGCGCAGAAGGTCATGGAGGTCCTCCTCGCCGACAAGATCGCGGCCGGCAAGGTCGAGATCAGGCAGATCGACGGACTCACCATCGAGAGGCGCGTCGAGGTCATGAAGGCCATCCCCGACGACACGCTCGAGGAGCTCAAGAAGTGCCACGTGATCCTCAAGGGACCCACCACCACGCCCGCCAAGGGCGACCCCTGGCCCAACATCGAGAGCGCCAACGTCGCCATGAGGAAGGAGCTCGACCTGTTCGCAAACGTCAGGCCCGTGTCCGTCCCCGAGCTCGGAATCGACTGGACCTTCTACAGGGAGAACACCGAGGGCTCCTACGCACTCGGATCCGACGGGTTCTTCGTATCCGACGACCTCGCCATGGACTTCTGCGTCGCCACGACCCAGGGTACCGAGAGGATCATCCGCGCCGGATTCGAGCACGCGAAGAAGACCGGCACTAACTACGTGTCCATCATCGTCAAGGCGAACATCATCAAGACCACCGACGGCCTGTTCGTCGACCTCGCCGACAAAATCGCCGAGGAGTACCCCGGCGTCAAGCACGACGTCTGGTTCGTGGACATCACCACCGCCAAGCTGATCGACCCCGCCAGGAGGAGCGACTTCAAGGTCTTCGTCCTCCCCAACCTCTACGGCGACATCATCACCGACGAGGCCGCGCAGATCCAGGGCGGTGTCGGAACCGCCGGTTCCGCCAACATCGGGAAGAGGTACGCCATGTTCGAGGCCATCCACGGATCCGCTCCCAGGATGGTCACCGAGGGACGCGCCCAGTACGCCGACCCCTGCTCCATGATCAAGGCCGTCGCCCTCATGATGGACCACATCGGCGAGAACGAGAAGGGCAGGAAGCTCGGAATGGCGCTGGACATCTGCTGCCAGTTCGAGAAGAAGCTCGTCATGACCGGAAGGAACACCGGTGCCACCGGCGACGAGTTCGCACAGTACGTCCTCGACACCATGGGCAGGGCGGACCTCGAGCAGGTCTGGCAGGGCTACGTCGACGCGGCGATCGCGAAGAACGCCAACTGAAACTGAAAAGAAACACCGTGCCGTCCCGTCGGAGGGGCGGCACGGGCGAAACCACTTGATTTCTACGGTACGGTGATGCGTCCCCGCATCCCGGTGTTCACTCGTCCCCGTCATCGGCGGACGCCGGCACGACCGTGCCTGGATCGCCCAACCTCACATCGAACGGGAGACCCCTGTGCATCACCACCTGGCGGAGGAACACGTTGACCGCCGTGCTCGTGCTGAGCCCCAGCCCCTTCAGGACCGCCTCCGAGGCCGTCTTCAGTTCCGTATCTATCCTGACGTTGATCGTGGTGGACACCATGTGCACATGCAGGGTCGGCACCGTATATCAATGATGTGATGGAACGTTACACACACGTACGTGACCGCATCAGCATTCCGATTCGTCATGACGATTGCTCCGGGACCACGGGACCGCCGTTGATAGGATTATAACCGCATGACCCGGTTCACTCCCCATGGCGAAGGAATGCATCGTCTGCGGTACCCAGATAAGGTTCATCGGTACCAGGATCAAGGACGGCGAACTGTGCGTCGGATGCAGGGGCAGGCTGCCCCTGACGGTGTACCAGAGGAAGGAGGAGTACGACGGGGAGCGCATAAGGAGGATCTTCGAGTACTTCGACGAGAGGGACGCCAAGGACGCCCAGAAGGGATTCCTCGGCATCGGCGGCAAGAAGGGACCCACCGAGGAGGAGAGGATCGAGAGCCTCCGCAGGTACAAGGAGCTCCTCGACGACGGGATCATCACCCAGGAGGAGTTCGACGCGAAGAAAAAACAGCTGCTCGAACTGTGATCTTTAACACCCGGGAGGGGTGCGGAGCACCCGTCCCGGGATCCTAGTTTTCCTCAGAACTCGCGCCTGTCGAAGAGCAGGAACGAGGCGACCATCGCCGCGACGCCCCACACGACCATGACGGCGACGCTGCGCACCGCATCGGGCGCCTGCACCATCATGGAGCTGGAGTCGAACGCCGCCATGAACCACACGCCGGGTGCGGTGAGCACGGACACGAACGCCTCCTGGCTCATGCCGGCGGCCTGCAGGGCCGCGGCCAGTGCCTCGGGGTTGATGAAGTTCATCGGGTTGGCCAGGGCGGACATCATGGAGTCCATGACCTCGTTGGTTATGTCCCTGTAGCCCTCGGAGACGGTGGTTATCGTGTTCCCCGCCTGGTCCAGCATGTACCAGCAGTCGATGTCGGAGGCCGCCAGGACCATGGACACCGCGGGCAGGATGACCAGAAGGACCACGAAGGTCAGGATCGTGGATGTGTTGGATCTCTTCATCACGGAGCTGACCAGGAGCGCCACGCCGGTCGTTCCGAAGGAGTAGGCGAACGCCATGCCCATGGACGCGAACAGGTCCGGATCGACACCGCCCGCGACGACCAGGGACACCACCGCGGCGAACACGTAGTACAGCGCGATGAACGCGAAGCTCACCACCAGGCACGCCAGCATCTTCCCGATGAAGATCGCGGACTTCCTGATGGGCCTGGTGAACACTATCAGCGCGGTCCTCTCCTCGAACTCGGAGACGATGCTGATCGAGGCGAACAGCGTCGACGCTATCAGGACCACGAACGTGGACATCGAAAGGTAGGAGTAGGCTATCTGCGAGGGGTCGTCCGGGAGCCCGTCGCCCACGATGTAGGGTGCGAAGGTCAGGACGAACAGGATCAGTCCCAGGAGTCCGAGGAAGAGCGTCATCCTCTTCCCGTTGACGAACTTCAGGACCTCGTTCCTCATGACCACGGCGGACTGCCTCATGTTCTCTGTGACTGTGGTTCCCATGGTGTCACCTCGTCTCCTTGATCAGGTCCAGGTAGATGGTCTCCAGGGAGTTCTCCACCTCGGACAGCGAGTACACGCCGATGCCGGACTCCGCCATCTGGGTGTACAGGGTGCGCTGCTCCTCCGCACCCCCCTTGATCTTCACTATGCACTCGTTGCCGCCGTTGCGCTGGGCGTCGACGACGTTGTCCATCCCGCGGATCCTGGACAGGAGCTCCGGGGTTGGCTCCTCCATGGTCCTCACGACGATGCCCCTGTAGTCGGCTATGCTCTTGACCACGTCTATGCCGTCGTGCACCAGCAGCCTCCCGTGGTTGATCATCGCCACGCGGTCGCACAGGTCGCTGACCTCGTGGAGGATGTGGGAGCTCATCAGGATGGTGAGGTCGTTGGTGTCGTTGCGGAGGTTCTTGAGGATCTCCCTCATCTCCGCCATGCCCCTGGGGTCGAGACCGGACGTGGGCTCGTCCAGGATGATGACCTTCGGGTCGTCCAGGAGGGCCTGGCCGAGGGCGATCCTCTGCCTCATGCCCTTGGAGAACGTCCCGAGCTTCTTGTCGCCCCACTCGGTCATCTTCACCTTCTCGAGGATCTCCTCGGTCTCGGATGCCACGGCCTCGCGGGACATGCCTATGATCCCGCCTATGTACCTCATGGTCTCGCGGGGGGTGAGGTACGGGTAGAACTCCGGGGTCTCGACGACGGCGCCCACGTCCACCAGCGCACCGCTGGGGTCGCTGACGACATCCACGCCGTTCAGGTAGGCCGATCCGGACGTCGCGTTGATCAGGTTGGTGAGGATCTTCAGGGTGGTGCTCTTGCCGGCACCGTTCGGTCCGAGGAACCCCGTGAAGCTGTTCCTCTTGATCTTCAGGTCCAGTCCGTCGACGGCCGTGAAGCTGCCGTACTCCTTCCTGAGACCCTCGAGCTCGATGGGGTCGCGGGTCATGCCGGTCCGCGCCCCCCGTTGGTGGATCTGTGTTCCATCGTCTTCCGCCTGGGGTTTCCCCCGGGTGGTTCTCGCCGCTCATTTTATTTAACCGTATGCGGGATTGCCACGCACCTGTCCGTACGATGGTCGCACCATCCACCGCACCATTAGCAATCATTATATAGTATGAATCAATACGAGGGATTAGGCGGATGTGGTCTAGGGGTCATAACTCAACCTTGCCAAGGTTGGAACCCGGGTTCAATTCCCGGCGTCCGCACCATTTTCATTCTCTTGTTTGATTATTTCCTGTCGTATCGTCCATCGGTATCGGTTATGACGATGACTTGTATTCTTGGAAATATGCCGGTGCGGTGTGCACCGGCTGTTTGATCAAGCCTTGCGCCTTCTAAGAATCTTTGATGATATGAAATTCCATGTACCAGCTGCAAGGTGGTAAAGTCCGAGTATCTCGGCAATAACCATCACACCCATTATACCGAGCATGATGAGCGCCATCAGCATGTCCGTATTGGAAATATCATCGTACTCCAGCTGTTCTTCCACATCACCTGACGATGTCTCCACTTGGTATTTGGTTGCAGACAGCTCAGGGAACTCGAAATCCGTGTAATCGTATCCCATCGCATGGTTTCTCCCTATGTAAGCAGAAGAACACAACAGATAATCATGATCGCCTATCGACTCATCATCGTTGTCGTTCCAGGTCACATCCACAGGATACCATTTTCCATCATCCATTCTCACGATGTTCCATGAATGCCAACCGAGGTCCCCATTAGAAAGGGTCCTACCTTCTATGTAATAGCATTCAATTCCATATGCATCACACAACGCCTTGAACGCTTCAGCATACCCCTCACATACAACAGATTGCTTTTCGTGGACCAGTGCCCCGTATGAATCCTGACCATGGTCGACATCGACTGCATCAGTATTGTTTATCTTGGCCCACTCATGATTGTATGTTATCCTTTCAACCAAGTAATCGTTGATGGCAACGACAGCTTCGTAATCGTTATTGACACCTGAAAAATCAAAGGATTCGATAGCAACCTTCAACTCTTCCACGTTGGAGGCGACATTATCACCTGATCTAGAGACTATTTCTACATATTCACGACCATCATTATACCATACTGCCTCCCATCCAGCACCCGCATTAAATATCGAGCAGGAAACTTCAG
>JAFTYV010000044.1 GCA_017461225.1 Candidatus Methanomethylophilaceae archaeon | reverse complement strand
TCCATCTTGTTGATGGCGACGATGATCTGCTTGACACCGAGGGTGGTTGCAAGGAAGACGTGCTCCTTGGTCTGTGCCTGGGGTCCCTCGATTGCGGAACAGGTGATGATTGCGGCGTCTGCCTGGGAGGTTCCGGTGATCATGTTCTTGACGAAGTCACGGTGACCGGGTGCGTCGATGACGGTGAAGTAGTACTTGTCGGTGTAGAACTTCTTGTGTGCGACATCGATGGTAACTCCCCTCTCCCTCTCCTCTTTGAGTCCGTCCATGACCCATGCGAAGTAGAAGGTTCCCTTTCCTTTCTCCTCTGCCTCTTTCTTGTACTTCTCGACGATGTGGGGGTCGATTGCACCGGTCTCGAGCAGGATCCTTCCGGTGAGGGTGGATTTTCCGTGGTCGACGTGTCCGATGATGACCAGATTCATGTGCTCTTTCTCTGCCATTTTTCTTCCTCCTAAGGAATCTAATTTGTTTCAGTAAAGGGGTTTGATATATAAGGTTTACAGGCCAGCGTAGTATCTGTCGTCGTAGGGCTCGGGGTTGAGTCCCTTGCGGGTCCTGATCTCGCCCACGACCTTCTTCTGGAGATCGGGCAGGAGCTGCTTGAATCCTGCGTTCTCGATCGACCAGATCGCACGTCCCTGGGTGGATCCGCGGACATCGGAAGAGAATCCGAACATGTCTGCGACGGGCACCTCGGCGGTGACGGTTGAATCTGCACCCTCCTGTCCCATCTCGAGGATGGTTCCGCGGCGCTGGTTGATCAGGTTGACTGCTCCTCCCATGTAGTCCGGGGGAACGCTGATGAACAGCTTCTGCATGGGCTCGAGCAGGATCCTTCCTGCCTGGCACATCGCACCGTAGATACCGTCCCTGACGGCGGGGATGATCTGTGCGGGACCCCTGTGGATGGTGTCCTCGTGGAGCTTTGCATCCATGAGGCAGACCTTGAGTCCGGCGACCTTCTCGTTCGCGAGGGGACCCTTGAGCATTGCCTCCTCGAAGGACTGCTTGACGAGCTCCATGGTCTCGTGGAGGTACTGGATTCCCTTCGTGCAGTCGATCAGGATGTTGTTGTTCTTGAATCCGACGACTCCCTTGGCCTCTGTGTCACTCATTCCGAGATCCATCAGCTGCTTGGCGAGGGCCTTCGGGTCCTTGATCTTGGACTCGACATCGATCTCTCCCTTGCGGATGGCCGCCTGGACGGTCTCCTCGAGGGGGCTGACGATGAAGTAGAACTTGTTGTGCTTGTTGGGGGACTTACCCTCGAACTCGGAGGGGTTGGCTCCCTTGACGGACTCCTGGTACACGACGATCGGAGGGGATGCGACGATGTCGACACCCTGCTCGTTGATGATCCTGTACTCGGTGATCTCGAGGTGCAGCTCACCCATTCCGGACATGAGGTGCTCCCCGGTCTCGTTGTTGATCTCGATGTTGAGGGAGGGGTCCGCCTTCGCGATGGTCCTGAGGACCTCGACGAGCTTGGGGAGGTCCGCCATGTTCTTGGCCTCGATGGCCTTGGTGATGACGGGCTCGGAGTAGTGGGCCATCCTCTCGAAGGGCTCCATGTCCTTGACGGAGGACAGGGTGCTTCCCGCGATGGCGTCCTTGAGTCCGGTGAGGGCCACGATGTTTCCGGCCTTACACTCCTCGATGGGGGTCCTGTCGGCACCGACCATGAGGGCGACGGTCTGGACACGCTGGGGGGCGTTGACACCGGAGATGTAGAGGGTCTGACCCTTCTTGACGGTTCCGGAGAACAGCCTTCCGATAGCGATCTCTCCCGCCTGCTTGTCCATGATGATCTTGGTGACCATCATAGCGACCTCTCCGTTGGGGTCGCAGTTCAGCATGTTCTTTCCGATCTCGGAATCGAGATCCCCCTTCCAGATGGTGGGGATACGGATCTTCTGGGAGTCGACGGGGTTGTTGATGTGGTTGATCGCCATCTCGAGCGCGACATCCGCGAGGGGGATGAGCTTCGCGAGCTCTGCCTGTCCGCCCTCCTTGGCGCACATCTCCATGACCATTCCGAGGTTCATGCCCATCTTCTTGAGCTCGGGCCTCTGGAGGTAGGGGATGGACACTGCCCAGTTGTTGTATGCGGATCCGAGTGCGACGGTTCCGTCCTGGAGACTGACCTGCCACTGCTTGTTGAGGGGTGCGGGCAGGATGTCCATGATCTTCTGGTTGAACTCGGTGATGATCTTGGAGAACTTCTCGATCATCATCTGAGGGGTCAGCTGCTGCTCGACGATGGCCCTGTCGACCTTGTTGATGAACAGCATGGGCCTGACGCGCTCCTTGAGTGCCTGCCTGATGACAGTCTCGGTCTGGGGCATGATTCCCTCGACCGCACAGCACAGGATGTACACTCCGTCCAGGGCCCTCATGGCCCTGGTGACGTCCCCGCCGAAGTCGACGTGACCGGGGGTGTCGATGAGGTTGACCAGGTAGTGGTCGAGCTTGTCGGATCCGGCCTCCTTGTAGGGAACGACCATCGCTGCGGATGCGGCGTTGATCGTGATTCCCCTTGCGGCCTCCTGCTCATCGAAGTCGAGGAGACGCTGCTCACCGGCGAGGTCGGAGGACATCATTCCGGCTCCTGCGATCAGGTTGTCGGAGAATGTGGTCTTTCCGTGGTCGATGTGTGCAGCGGTTCCGAGGTTCCTGATGAGGTTCTGGTGCTTCATCAGCTCGACTGCTTTCTTTGCGTTGTCCTCTCTGCGTCCCATGTTCACTCACCTTTCAGTATGATCATCTGGCGGACTGGGCGACCCTCTCGACCTCTTCCTTCTTTGCGACGGAGTAGGAGGTCATGTCACCCTTCGCGGCGAGGATGATCTCGTCTGCGAGGCACTCGTAGATGGGCTTCTTGTTCTTGGTGGAGGCGTTGACGACGCCGGTGCTCAGGTTGCGGAGCGCGATGTCGAGCCTCCTCTGGGGGGCGATGTCGACGGCCTTGGGAACGGAGATTCCCCCGAACTGGAGCCTGGTGACCTCCTCGCGGGGTGCTGCGTTCTCGAGACCCTCGACGAGGACCTGGATGGGGTTCTTCTTGGTCCTGGCTGCGACGATGTCGAAGGCCTGGGAGACGGCCTTGTACGCCTTCATCTTCTTGCCGGTGTACTTCTCCGTCCTCATGATGTTGTTGATGAGCCTCTCGACGATGCTGAGCTTGGACTTTCCGAACCACCTGTTGGCGTGCTTTCCACCGGAGTGGGGCACGTTGGTGGGGGTCAGGTCGATGTATTTAGCGAGTCCGCCGTCGTTGACGACGACCTCGGTGGTGTCGTACTTACCGAAGATAAGTGCCTTCTGTGCAACAATCTCGTCTGCCATTGTAATCATCTCACAGGCTTGTCGGTCCTTCCCCTGACCATTTCGTTGAGGGAGACGTTGTTGACCTTGATAACCTTGTAACGGACTCCGGGGATATCTCCGTAGGACCTTCCCATCCTTCCACCGATACCCTCGACCATGACCTCGTCGTGCTCGTCGATGAAGTTGATGGCACCGTCTCCGACTGCGAAGGCGGTGATCTGGCGTCCGTTCTTGATCAGCTGGATCTTGACGCATTTCCTGATCGCGGAGTTGGGCTGCTTAGCCTCGATTCCGACTTTCTCGAGAACGATTCCGCGAGCCTGTGCGGAACCCTCGAGGGGATCGGATTTCTCCCTGAGCTTAAGGACCCTCTTCTTGTATCCCCTGTCGAGCCAGCGGAACTTCTGACGGTCCTCTTTCATTTTCCTTGCGGTGTAAAGACCATTTCCCAATTTTTCACCTCTTGATTTTTGGTTATCTTGCGATTGTGAAATCTAAATCTGCATAGCGCAGACTCTTAATGCTGAGGTGGCTAGCCCAACATCATATTTAATAGCTTTCACAGGGGAGCGCGATTTCGGGAGGAGCACCCAGAGTACGCGTGCGCACGCGAGCTCACTCCGGGTAGAGCCTCCTGCACACCCTGCCGAGCCTGCGCATACCCTCGTGGATCTGCTCCTCCGACGGGGTGGCGAAGTTCAGCCTCACGGTGTTCGCCCCTCCCCTGACGTGGAAGGGTTTCCCGGGCATGACGACGAGTTTCTCGTCCAACGCACCCTCGAACAGGGCCGTGGCGTCCGTGCCTTCCGGGGACCTGAGCCAGATGAACATGCCCCCGTCGGGGTCGTTCCACCTCATCGTACCGGGGAGGTTCTCCTCCATGGCCTCGAGGAAGATGCGCTTCTTCTCCATGTAGCCCCTGCGCAGACCGTCGAGGAACAGGTCGTAGTCGTTGTCCATGAGGAACCTGTGCACGACCTTCTGGCAGAACGTGTTCGACTGCAGGCACGAGGCCTCCAGGTTCCTGTTGGCCTCCGCCCTCATCCACTCCGGGACCACCATCCATCCGACCCTCATGCCGGGGGATATGGTCTTGGAGAAGGAGCCGGTCAGCACCACGTCGTCGGGTGCCATCGACTTCATCGTTCTGCCTACGCGTCCGCCGTATCCCAGCTCCCCGTACGCATCGTCCTCGATCATCAGGCACCCGGAGCCGCGGACCAGGTCCGCGACACGGACCCTGACCGCATCTGAGTAGCTGTTGCCTGAGGGGTTCTGGTGGTTCGGGATCGAGTAGAAGAGCTTCGGGTCGTGTGACAGCGCCTCCTCCAGCTGGGCGACGTCCACGCCGTCCTCCCCGACATCCACACCGGTGAAACGGGGGCCGTACGCCGAGAAGGACTGTATCGCACCCAGGTACCCGGGGTTCTCCACGACCATCCCGTCGCCGCGGTCCAGGAACATCTTGCCGAGCTGGTCGAAGCACTCCTGGGAGCCGTTGGTCATTATGACGTCCTCGTAGGTCGCGTCCACGCCGAGCACGTCCCTGCACCTGGAGGCGATGTACTCGCGCAGGGGTATGAAACCGGAGGCCGTGTCGTACTGGAGAGGACCGGCGGGGTCCTCGCGGAGTACGTCCCCCACCGCACGGACCAGCGCATCCGTGCCGAAAAGGTCGTTGTCGGGGAGCCCGGTCGCGAACGATATCATGCCGGGGCGTGCGGCGACCTCCACGAGACCCATGATGAAGGACTCCATGGTGTCGTCCACACGGCGCGAGAACGGGGTGACCACCCTCACGCCTCCCTGGATTCGAAGGCCCTCTGCATCATGGGGAACGTTATCCCCCTGAGTTCGGGGTTCATCCTCACGATGCGGTCGTGCCAGGACCTGACGGCGGGGAGGTCCACCCCGTCGCCGGTTATGAGCCCGTCCGGCAGGGGTATGCGCTTGGAACGGGAGACGTACATCCACCAGGAACCGGTCTGGTCCCTGTCGAGGAACGGGAGCTCCCTGACGGGGACGGGCACCGTTACACGGACCCTGCCGTTGCTCCTCTCGAGAACCTCCGCCTCGACGACACCATCGTCCACCGGCACGGAGTTCGCACCGGGTGAGAGCGGCACCTCGCGGGACGTCTTGTCCTTCATGTACAGGACGCACACCGCCTCGGGCACGGTGTCGTCCACCTCCGCAGTTATGGCACCGTCCGAGTAGACGGCCCTGAGCCTGACGGGGTTGCGCACGGTCAGGAACCTCCTGTTGGGGAACGAGTTGACCGTGATGTAGAAGCAGAACACCGTGGAAGGTGCTGCGTATATCTCGTCGCGTATCTGGGCGAGGTTCACGCGGTAAGTGTCCCCGTCCCAGTCGGGGGTGATGTCCCTCTTCTTGCCCTTCTCCCCTCCGAAGAACAGGGACTTCTTCCTGGCACCCCTCACCGTTATGACCATGTCGTCGCCGTCCAGTTCGGATGCGTCCACATCCCCGACGGCGAAACGGCGCGGGCCTGACCCAAGGTCGTATGTCACCGCGGGGATGATCCACGAGACCCTGAACTCGATTCCCTCGTGCGTGAACGGACCGTAGGCGGATTCCTCGAATATGTCCCCCGCGTGGTCCTCGCCGAACATGCTGAACCTCACCTCCGGGTCATCGGGGATGTCCCCATGTCCGGAGTAGCTGCATGAGAATCCGGGGATGATGAAGCACTCGGTCTCGGCGAGGGACTTGCCTCCCCTCTCCAGAACCACGCGGAGAGGCCCCCACAGATCGTCGGATTCGAACCTCAGGTGCTCCGCCGCGACGGAGGACGTCACCTCGGACCCGGTCGGACCGGTGATGCGGACGTTGCAATCGGAGAGCCCGCAACCGGTCACGGTGGCGGACACCAGCGGAGGGGCCGCGTACAGCGGGAGGTTCCTGCCCTCGAAGAGGATCTCCGCATCGCCGACGGGTTCGGAGAGTTCCAGAGTGCCTTTGACACGGACCCTCTTCGCCTTGGCGGCCTGCTTCTTCACGGGTGCGGCCACGGGTTCCGGCTCCGCGACGACGGGGGCGGGTGCACCCCCGGCGACCGGCACGGTGGCATCCTCGTCCACCCATACTCCCCCTGCCAGGGACACCTCGAGGTGCGTTGCCCTGTACGGTCCCGCATCCGACTGTCCGAGCTCCTCACAGCGCACGGTCCTGAGGACGGTCTGCGGACGGTGGATCACCACGGTGTCACCAGCGGGTTTGTTCATGGGCAGCCCCATGTTGTTGAAGAAGAGGAGGTCCTGCGGTTTGTTGACGAACACGTCCCTCCCGTCTATGGTCAATGTGAACGCGTCGAGCGGATAGACATCGACGGAGGTCAGATCCAGGGTGGAAGGACGTGTTGTGCAGACGCCCCTCGACGAGACGGATTCGAGACGGCCCATCGGGATCACACCACTGGAACAGTCTATCGCGACGTTGAACTGGTCTTCCGCGGAACCGGTGTAGCGGGGAACGTAGAGCTGGAACCTCCCTCCGGTGTAGTTGACCTTGGGGACGGCACCCACGAAACCCCTCCTGATCTCGGGGGGATCGCGCTTCCCCGACCTGTCAGACCTGTCCTTGTCCCTGGAGCCATGGCCCTCCGAACGTCCCACGGGCTCGGAGAAGAACTCCTCGAAAGTCATATCGCTAATATCCTTGCGTCCCTCCATCTTTGATTCACCAGGCACCCGCATGGACCCCGACACGGATATACCTATCACAGGAAGGGGGATGCGGGCACGGGTTGTCATGACGGACCCTTCACGTGCGCGACACGTCGCGCGCGACCAAGGATTTATAAACGGCACCATGATAGCCGGCTCCCATAGGTGTATAACATGGCCGGCGACGATGACTACTTGGCATTGCTCAACAGGGCGAAGATCGCATGCCCCGAGACTATCGAGAACCACGAGAGGTTCGAGATCCCCGAACTGGATGTCCTCCAGGAGGGTAAGATCACGGTCTTCAGGAACTTCATCGACGTGACGGACAAGCTCAGGAGGGACCCCCAGCACCTCCTCCAGTTCCTGCTGAAGGAGCTCGGTGCCCCCGGTAACGTCGAGGGTCGCAGGGCGGTCTTCAAGGCGAAGATCAACCCCCAGCAGATCAACGACAAGATCCAGATGTACACCGAGACCTATGTCATCTGCTCCGAGTGCGGCCTCCCCGACACCAAGATGGTGAAGGAGGACAGGACGCTCATGCTCGAGTGCGAGGCATGCGGTGCACGCAGACCCATCACCGTCAGGAAGTCCGTCAGAGCGGACACTGCGAACACGCTCAGGGAGGGGGACATCATCGAGCTCCTCATCTCCGATGTTGGCAAGAAGGGAGACGGCGTGGGCAAGTTCTTCGATTACCTCGTCGTCGTTCCCGGAACGGTGAAGGGTACGAAGATCCATGCGAAGATCTCGAAGATCTCCGCGAAGACCGCGTTCGCGGTACCGACCACCGAGGCCTGTACCCGCTGATGAGGTACTTCGTAGAATCCTATGGATGCACCATGAACTACGGCGAAGGGCGTATGCTCTCCGCCGACATGGCATCCATGGGATACCAGGAGGTCGGGTCCGCCGAGGAGGCGGACATCGTTATTCTCAACACCTGCACCGTGGTTGAGACCACGGAGAAGAGGATGCTGGCACGTATCGGCGAACTCAAGAAGCAGGGCAAGGAGATAGTCGTCACAGGGTGCATGGCGAAGGCCCAGCCCCAGAGGGTGCGCATACGTCTCCCCGGATCCATGATCATGGCTCCGGGCGAATACCACATGTTCTGCGAAGAGGTCGTGTCCAGATACGGGATCGCGGGACCACCGTTACCGATCGTGCAGGGCCACGATGCCATACTGCCCATCGCACAGGGATGTCTGGGCAACTGCTCCTACTGCATCACACGCTTCGCCCGTGGACATCTAATCAGCTACGAAGCGGGAGCTCTGAAGGAGAAGTTCGACGGATTCATCGACAACGGGGCGAAGGAGGTGTTGATAACGGCACAGGACACTGCATGCTATGGTAGAGATACCGGCAGTGATCTCCCGACATTGATGCGTTCGATGCTGGGTCATGAGGGCAGGTACAGGCTGCGTATAGGGATGATGAACCCCAACCACCTGAGGCCCATAGCGGAGGACCTGATGGAGGTCATGGATGATGACCGCGTGTACAGGTTCCTGCATGTACCGGTCCAGAGCGGTAGCAACGAGATCCTGAAGCGTATGAGACGCAACTACACTGCGGAGAGCTTCCTGGAACTCGTGGACATCCTCAGGTCCCATCATCGCGACATCAGCATCGCAACCGACATAATATGCGGATTCCCCGGAGAGACCGATGAGGATCATCGGATGAGTCTCGACCTTGTCAGGGAGCTCAGAGCGGACACTGTGAACATAACGCGTTTCTCCCCGAGGCCCGGAACAGATGCGGCGACCATGGATCAGATCCATGGTAGGATCGTGAAGGAGCGTTCTGCAGAACTGACCGAACTCAAGAACGATACAGAGCTTGACGTCAACTCCCACATGGTCGGAAGGACGTACCAGGCATTGGCAACGGAAAGAGGGAAGGAAGGAACGATACTCCGCACCGACAACTACAGACCCGTAGTGATCAGAGACGAAGTGGGGTTGGGAAGCTTCCATGAGGTGGAGGTTCTGGAGAACAGACCCACATACCTCATGGGAAGGTTGATCTGATGGGAAATAAATTATAAAATGAACCCATCGGGAAAAACATAGTCCTGTAGTGTAGTGGTCAATCATGCTGGCCTTTGGAGCCGGCGACTCCGGTTCGAACCCGGACAGGACTGCCATCTATTTTTAAATGAATGTTTAATGAATGCGAATGATGAGATAAATACAGAATAATGGAAAAACCATCGGATACATATTAAAGAACAAAAATTGAAAAACACAATAGTGACGTTCGATGCTACGTTTAGTGCATGGTAAGCTGCCTCGGAATTGCGGGAAATCCACTTTGAGATTTCCTTGCAATGTTGATACGCTTTGATTTTTGATAGGGTGGGGACAGGCCCCACCCTGCGTAGGAGGTGATCCATCTGCAGGTTCCCCTACAGATACCTTGTTACGACTTAACCTTCCTTGCTAAATCTCAGTTTGAACACCCCAATTAGAGGTGACCTCACTGAAACCCAACTCGGATGGTTTGACGGGCGGTGTGTGCAAGGAGCAGGGGCATATTCACCGCGAGTTGTTGATTCGCGATTACTACGGAATCCAGCTTCATGAGGGTGAGTTACAACCCTCAATCCGAACTAC
>JAFTYV010000043.1 GCA_017461225.1 Candidatus Methanomethylophilaceae archaeon | reverse complement strand
TCTTCTTCGCATAGTAATAGAGCGGGTACCCCTTCCTGTACAGTGCGTTGGCCACGGCGTTCTCCATCAGGGAACCGTTGTTCACATACGGGTCCCCCATGACGATCTCGTGCACATCCTGGTATCCGCTCAGCGCCATCAGCAGTCCGGTGTCGCAGAGGTACAGTTTGAACGTGTCCTCGTCGACGTTGTTCTCCAGGGGCGGATCCACGGACAGGAGGTTCCTGCACCTCAGTGCTATGCCCGCGTTCTCCAGCCAGGAGATGGACGTCCCGTAGAGGCGCTTGCCGGAACCCTTCACCTTCTCGATATCGAGGTACTGGAACCCCCTCTTGTCGCTGGCGAGCTGTGACGGTATCGACATCAGGCAGGCGTGTATGCGCATCATGTCCGCGTTGTTCGAGTACTTCCCGGCATCGAGCTTCAGTATGGTCACGATGTCGTCCAGGGCCCTCATCGTCTCGCTGTAGTCGTCGGTCTCGGAGTACGCCTTGACGGCGGCAGGCATCCCTCCGACCACGAGGTACCTCCTGAACAGGTCGTTCAGGATCTTGTTGTAGTAGGGGTCGACCTCGGTATCGGAGCGTATGCAACCGGCGACGGTCGACAGGAGGTCCTTGTTCACATCCATCGCCCAGCAGAATTCCTCGAAATCCATCGGGTGCATCATGACTGTCCTGCAGTACCCCATGGGGGATACCCTGTGCTCATCCTTCTTCCTCTTGGATTCGAGGACGACACCGAGGAACGAACCCGTTGCGAGGACGTCGAACCTCCCGTCGGCGGAGAGGGGTTTCAGCGAGTAGTATGCATTGTCGCATTCCTGGATCTCGTCGAGTATCAACAGGGTCCTTCCGGGAAGCACCCCCACGTTCTTGGACAGGACGATCCTGTCCAGGATGGACCTGGAGTCCAGGTTGCCCTCGAACAGCATCCTGTCGTCGTCGTTCTCGGCGAAGTTCAGGTATATGCACCTCTCGTACTCGTTCTCACCGAGTCTCTTCGCCAGGAATGTCTTCCCGACCTGGCGGCAACCCAGTAGGATCAATGGGGTGCGGCAACCATCCGCCTTCCAGTCCAACAGCTCGGAGTACGCCTTGCGCTCCATGGGATGTCATGGCGTTCCAGTTATATATTACTGTTTTTTAATGGGGTATTAGCAGTAAGTTTGCAGTTTTTTAAGGGGGTATTGGCAGTAAATCTACAGTTTTTTAATGGGGTAATCGCTGCATGCAGACAGATCCAACAGGGAGTACCCTGTGGAGCGGTCGGGACCGCGGAACCGACCGGTACCTGTCCGGGAATCAGGTTTGATATATGGGATGCCCGTTTGACCATACATGGCACCGTACTTCACCCTTGACGACTTCTGCGAGGACATATACGTCATCGACACCGAGACCACGGGACTCAAGGGTGCGCCGGAGGATGTGGTGGTGGACGTGGGGATCACCCGCGTGGACCTCTCCGACGGCACGGTGGAGGACATCTACTCGTCGGTCCTCGGATACGATGTCGACCAGTGGGACGACTACCGCCGCAACGCGTGGATATTCGAGAACACGGACATGACCCTCGAGATGGTCGCCGAGGCGCCCAACGCCATGGACGTCATAGACAGGGTCCGCAGGATCCTGAAGGGCAAGAGGGTCACCGCGTACAACATCGGCTACGACATGGACAAGTTCCTGTACCTCGAGCCATGGAACATGAGGGGGCTGTTCACGCCCTGTGCGGACATCATGCTCGCAGCGACACAGGTCTGCAAGCTCCCGAGCCGGTACTACGGCAGGTCGTACAGGTATCCCAAGCTGGACTACGCCTACAAGACCATAGTCGAGGGCGATCCGGCAGGCATCTGCGGCGTCCAGGACCACAGGGCGCTCTCCGATGCCAGGATGGCGTCGTACCTCCTGCTCCAGATGAGGGCGGACGGCACGTACAGCCTCTGATCCTCACAGCCTGCGTATCACGCGTGCGGGTGAGCCGGCGACCACGGTGCGCGGCTCCACGTCGCGTGTGACCACGGAACCTGCACCGACCACGGAGTCCTCGCCGACGGTGACTCCGGGCAGTACGATGCTACCGGCACCGATCCAGCAGTTGCGTTCCAACACGATGGGTGTCGACACCACGGCCTTGCGGTCGGACGGGTCCAAAGGGTGGTTGGAGGTGACCAGGGTGACGTTCGGGCCCAGCTTCACGGAGTCGTGAACGGTTATCCCGCCCTGGTCCAGCATCGTGCAGTTGGAGTTGATGAATACGTCGCGCCCGATCGTTATGTTCCGGCCGAAATCGGTGTGGAACGGGAGCACTATGAATGCGGAGTCGTCTATCGTCCCGGTCGTGAGGCGACGGAGGTAGGACAGCACCTCCTCCGGAGTGCGGTAGGCCGAGTTCATCTCCATGACCGTCATCGCGGCCTCCCTGTACGCCTCGAGAACGAGTCCGTGCCCCTCGTCGGTGGGCCTGATCGGTTCGCCCGCCCTCATGCGGGAGAATATATCCATGTTGATGCGGAGGCCGTGTACGGATGTAATCCTTTCCTCGGAACGAATCCCGGGGGTGCGGGATCCCGTGTCAAAAGGGTATAAATACGGTGACGGCATCCCGTGGTTCACGGATATCAGAGCCGGCGGTTTGCCGGTTACTGCCGTGGAGGGATTTACTCCCTCAGGCCGCACGGGGGCGATGAGCCGAACGTACGGGATTTGAAGTTCTACAGGTATTGCCATAGTAGCAATGCTTATATACTAAATCCAGAATACCTTGTCTGTTATTGCCCGTAAGGGCAGTGCGAGGTATTGAAATGGTTACCGTCTACGACGTTCCTGCAGAGCAGCTCATACTCAAGACGGCCCAGAAGCTCAAGGAGAACCCCAACATCGTTCCCCCTGAGTGGGCCGAGTATGTCAAGACAGGCAGGCACACAGAGAGAGCGCCTTCCCAGGATGACTGGTGGTACACACGCGCCGCCTCCATCATGAGGAAGCTTTACGTCAAAGGACCGATGGGATCCTCCAAGCTGGCCGCCGAGTACGGTGGATACGCAGACAAGGGATCCATGCCCAACAGGGCTGTCAAGGGAAGCCGCAACATCGCCAGGAAGTGCATGATGCAGCTCGAGGCAGCTGGATATCTGGTCTCCAAGGACAAACAGGGCAGTGCAATCAGCCCCGCGGGACAGTCCCTCCTGGACAACACCGCGAAAGAGGTCTACGACGAGATGAAGGCCTGAAGGAGGAATCAGCATGGAAGATCCTGAATTGGAAGCACTCAGACAGAGGAAGATGGCCGAGCTCCAGCAGCAGGCCCAGAACCAGGCCGCTCAGGAGCAGCAGGCCAAGCAGTTTGAGATGCAGAAGCAGGCAATGCTCAGACAGATCATGACGCCGGAGGCGAGGGACAGGCTCGGTAACATCAGGCTTGCCAACCCGCAGATGGCGGACAATGTCGAGATGCAGCTTATCCAGCTTGCCCAGAGCGGCAGGCTCAGGGGAGTCATTGACGACGCCATGCTGAGGAACATCCTTGGGCAGATCGCCCCTCAGAAGAGGGAGATCACCATAGAGAGGAGATAATCATGTCTAGCACAAAGGCCCCCGCAATGAAAGCCAGGCTCAACAAGAAGGTCAAGCAGAACCGCCGTGTCCCCGCCTGGGTTATGATCAGAACGAACAGGCAGTTCCTGCACCACCCTAAGAGAAGGTCCTGGCGCATGAGCAAACTCAAGGAGTGATTTCGATGGCAGAGGAAATCGAGAGAATCATCGTCATCCCCCTCAGGAAGACCAAGCAGGCACCCCGCACCAGGAGGGCCAACCGCGCGGTCAAAGAGGTCAGGGAGAACGTCAAGAGACACATGAAGGTCGACGAGGAGAAGGTCTGGATCGACGCAAGTGTCAACGAGAAGATCTGGCAGAACGGAATCCGCAACCCCCCCAACAAGATCACCGTCAAGGCAGTCAAGTTCGACGACGGTCTCGTTGAGGTCTCCCTCGCAGAGTGAGGTGGCTGCGATGCTGAGGCTCTCACGTTACGGTGGAAATCCCAACATAGGTGTGTTCGCGGTGGCCAACGAGAGCTTCGCATTCGTTGCCGGAGACGCCTCCCCCGAGTTCGTCAGGGATCTCGAGGAGGTTCTCGACGTCAAAACCACCATGATGACGGTGGCCGGATCCTTCGTGGTCGGGTCACTCGTCGTCATGAATTCCAACGGAGCGGTCGTCTCCGGACTGGCGGACGGCAGGGAGGTGTCCATAATCTCCGAATGCCTCCCCTGCCACGTCCTCGACGACCCCCTCAACGCAGCCGGGAACAACATCCTCGCCAACGACAACGGAGCCGTCGTCAACCCCCTGTACGGACAGGATGTCATCGACGCGATCTCCGACGCCCTCGGCGTGGAGTGCGTGCCCGCGACCATCGCCGGGTGCAACACCGTCGGTTCCGTCTGCAAGGCCAACAACAAGGGATGCATCTGCCATGCGGACGCATCCGACGACGAGGTCCAGCTCCTCTCCGACGTGCTCGGGGTCGAGGTCAGGAGGACCACCGTCAACCACGGTTCCCGTGTCGTGGGCGCAGGTGTCGTGGCTAACTCCAAGGGTGCGCTCATCGGAGACGAGACCACACCCATCGAGATGGGCAAGATCGAGGACGGACTCGGACTCTACTGAGTCCCTCCTCCCTTCTCCACACCGTGACCCGTCGTTCCGACGGCAACGGTATTATACATGCTGAAGATAGCAGGGTGATCCATATGAAAAACGAAGTCAAGAAGAAGATCGCAGCGTACTTCATGGTAGCACTCATGATCCTCGTGGTCGTAACCGTCGCCGCGAGCGCCTTCATCTGATGACGATAGCGATGGTGACCGGCGCCTCCTCGGGTATCGGGGAGGAGTTCTGCCGCTCACTCGACAGCAGATCCTTCGATTCGATCTGGTTGATCGCACGCAGGGCCGACAGGCTGGAGGACATCGCCTCCGGACTGTCCACCCCCTGCAGGGTGATACCGGCTGACCTGACATCCGAGGGAGATCTGTCACGTCTGACCTCCATCCTCACGGAGGAGGAGCCCGAGATAGGGTTGCTCGTCAACTGCGCCGGGTTCGGCACGTTCGGCAGGTCCTGGGAGATCCCGATCGGGGAGACCAGGTCCATGATGGACCTCAACATGGGCGCACTCGTCACCATCACCCATGCGTGCATCCCGTACATGGTGCCGGGCTCCACCGTGGTGCAGCTGTGCTCGCAGTCCGCATACATACCGCTGTCCGACCTGAACGTCTACGCTTCCACCAAGGCCTTCGTCAGACACTACTGCGACGGTCTCCGCGCGGAGCTGCGCGACCTCGGGATAAACGTCCTCGAGGTGTCCCCCGGATGGGTCAGGACGGACTTCATAGACATCTGCACCGGGGACAACGCCGTCCCCGCCAAGGTGTTCTCACACACGGTGACGCGCGAGAGGGTCGTATCGGTCTCCATGCGCGACCTCGACAGGCGCCGCAGGCGCTCGGTACCCGATCTCCACACACGTGCGCAGATTTTCCTCGCCACCCATTTCCGCGGACTCGCGGAGCACGTGTGGAAGGGTTACTTCAGGTGATGTCGCGTCCTCGGACGCCATCCACCGACCTGTGACGATGACCGGCACCATCGCACACTGATTTTTTCAGAACAGGGAAAGGGTTTGGAAGGGACGGGGAGAACCCCCTGTTTATGATCAATCGGAATCCCTGACGACCTTGGCGCTGTAGATCAGACCGAGGGGTACGAGGAGGACCAGGATCACACCCGCCACGACGAAGGCGAGGTCGACGCTCTCGGTGAGGATCTCCATGATCATGGGGGTGTACATCTCCATGCCCGGGAGCCTCGTCAGTACGATGAGGCTAGTATCGTGGGGGATCATGTCGTAGATCTCCGGGAGCAGGGGGTCGGGTACGTACTCCAGCAGCTTCGAGTTGATGCTGTTGTTGATGATCATGGCGAAGATCGCGGTACCGGTGGTCGAACCGATGTTCCTGATCAGGTTGACGGACGATGTGGTCATGCCCATCTCGTCGTCACGGGAGCTGTTCTGGACCGATGTGGTGATGACTGACATGATGCAACCCAGACCGAGTCCGAAGATG
>JAFTYV010000042.1 GCA_017461225.1 Candidatus Methanomethylophilaceae archaeon | reverse complement strand
CAGTCGAGGAACCCGAGCCAGTCGAGGAGGAGCCCGTGGAGGAGCCCGAGGACGACGACACCCCCGACGACTACATGAAGCCCTCTGAGTACGAGGAGGTGTTCGCCCTCATCTCCATGGGATTCAACGTGTTCCTGTACGGCCCGCCTGGAACGGGTAAGACCACCATGCTGGAACACATCTCCATGAAGCTCAGGGGCGACTACGAACTCCTCGGGTGCATCAAGGATGCGTGCATGGATATCACAGGTTATGTCGATGCACACGGCCAGTTCACGACCACCCCCGTGGTCAGGGCCATGGAGAAGGGTGTCCCGCTCATCCTGGACGAGGTGGACACGGGCAACCCCGACGAGATAGGCGCCATGAACTCCGTGGCCAGCCATGGGGAGGTCACTCCCAAGGGGAGGGAGAGAATCCGCGCCAAGAAGGGATTCTGCATCATGGCCAGCGGGAACACCAACGGCCGTGGCGGGGACTTCAGATACCCCAACGCGGTGAAGATGAACGACGCGTTCCTGGACAGGTTCGAATTCGTCTATGTCGGCTACGACAGGCGCATCGACCTGACTGTCGCACTCGGGGATGAGAAACTCGTGGACTTCATCAACGAGTGGCGCGACGTGTGCATCTCCAAGGGCCTTCCGACCTTCTGCCCCTCGTACAGGGTGGAGGGCGCGATAGCCAAGCAGGTGAAGGCGGGGATGGACTTGGAGGCCATCCTCATCCGCAGTTTCCTCGCGAAGCTGAACGTCAACGCGACACAGCTCGCAACGATACTCCCGCTCATGAAGGGTCGCAACGGGTACGTGAACACCCTGAAGACCATCCTGGAGAAGGCCAGGGCGGGCAAGCTCGTCCACATCCTCGGGAGGTGCAACTGATGTTCCACCGCGAGTGCGACATCGTCAACCGCGACGGCGCCAAGGCGCACCTCGTCCATGAGCACTTCTCCAGTCCCATGGAGATGTGCGACGTGGTGTCGGAGCGTCGCATCCGCACCCCCCGTATGGACTTCGGGTTCATCCAGGGCACCAGGACCAACACCAAGCCCTCCTTCTACGGGAGGTCCTGGAGGTCCAGGGACACGCTCATCCGCAACCTCTCGGAGGGTGGCAAGGTCCCCGAGCTGGAGAGGAGCGTCCAGGACTTCGCGGAGAACATCGTGTGCCAGATTGAGCACGAGGTCATCCAGAGGCACGACGTGTGCGGACAGCGCGTATCCATGGGGAGGTACCTCAGCGGTTCCCACAAGTGCATGGTGCGCTCCAAGTCGGTGCGCTCCCCGTCCCGCTCCGTCCATGTGGTCGTGGACTGTGCGATATGGGCGGGGACGACCCTGGAGCAGTACAGGCTGTGCGCGGAGGAGGTCATCAAGGCAATCCTCATCCTGAGGGCCAAGGGGTACACCGTGGCACTCTCGGCAGCGGACACCGCGTACCTCGCGGGATGCGAGCAGGTCGTCCTGACGACCGTGGAGGTCCTCGGGTCGAGCGAGCCGTTCAACGCGAACAGGGTCACCATCCCGTTCGTGGACGGCTCCTTCTGCCGTGCCTCGATGTTCTCCCATGTGTGCTCCGTGCCATCGGAGCGCGACGTGTCCTCGGAGAGCACCATCTACCTCGGGAGGAGGTTCTTCGGCAACGACGCCGAGGTGAAGTCCTTCCTCAGGGAGCAGGTCGACGGCGAGGTCGTGGTGATATCCATGGAGGAACTCGCCAAGACCCTCAGGAAGGACAACGCGGAGGTCGTCCGCACCAGGCTCGTCCGCGACATGGAGGGTGAGGTCGCATGAGCATCCTGTGGACGTACATCTCCATGATGCTCGGGGCCAGACTCGTCCTCCCCGTCCTCATGGCTGTGATTACGGCCGTCTTCCTCATCCTCATCCTGGTCCTGGTCAGGGTCAGGGAGTGGATGGGATGGGACACGGAGGGAGACGAGTGAACTCCGACGAACCGCCATGACAGGGACTCCCCCGCATCACACTCCAACCCCTTATCCAAACCACTTGCCAAACCCCTTCCACAAGCACAGGAGAGATACCATGGACAGCAACACGGCATATCTGAACAGCTATCTGAACGAATGCGACAGGTTCGCGATGGACTTCGAATCCTCGGGCACCCCCCTGGGGATCGACGTCACGGTCGTCCTGACCGTGCCAACCCCGGGCATCATGAGGGAGGCGTTCCTCGCCTTCTTCGCCGACGAACTCGACTGCAGGTGGAGGGTCGGCAGGGACTTCACGGTCAGGTACGACCTCTGCGACGGTCTCCGCACCGTCCTCATCGACTTCACCTACGACGCGGACGACTCCTTCCTGCAGTCGTCCATGGACAGGTACTACGATGGGGACACCCCCCTCGATGAGTGCGACCTGTTCGACAGGTTCGCGGAGGAGTACGGCGACGGCCTGTACCTCCTGCTCCCCCACGGGGGCAGGATGTACCCGATGCACGTGGAGTGCCTCGAGAGGTGACCCCGATGATCCGCGGGGAAGCGGTACCCCCGCCACCCGCGCCCACCAAACCCTACCCAAACCCCTTCCACAACACAGGAGAGAAAGAAGATGGATATGGTTTCCACATTCAAGGCACTGGGATTGAGAACCGACGATCTCCTGCCCCTCGGGCAGGTGTTCGTCACACACGGGGTCAACGACCTCGTCAACGACGGCATCGTCGGTCAGCTGCAGCTGATCCGCCTGGTCCACAGGCACGCCATGGGCGACTGGGGCGACCTCTGCGAGGAGGATCGCCTCATGAACGAGGAGGCACTCGACCCCGAGTGCCCCGAGAGGGTCCTCTCCTCGTACCCGATCGGGTGCCACGACAAGGTCTGGATCATCACGGAGTGGGACAGGTCCCGCACGACCCTCCTCCTCCCCGAGGAGTACTGATTCCATGGCCTCTGTGACCTTCAGGCACGACGACGATGCCCTGTTCCTCCACGGCTACGTGGACGGTGAGGACGTCGTCGGGGATCTGGACGATTTGCCCCTGGAGGAGCTCGCGGCGGCGTTCGCCCCGTACCCCGGTGGCCTCACCGCCGCCCTGGACCTCCTCTTCGGCATCGCCCTCATCGATGGCATGGAAGAGGCGACGATCACCTACCGTGGATACACGGTGTCGGTGTCCCCCTGAAACCCCTTACCCAAACAACTTCCATACATAGGAGAGATGAAGATGACAGGAAACACGAACAGGAAGAAGGCACGCACACACTTCAAGGCGAAGATCACCCTCGACTTCGAGAGCGATTTCGTCCTCCCCGAGAGGGAGAGGTTCGCCTCGGACACCGAGTGGAAGCAGGCATGTGCCAACCACATCGCATGGTGCTGGGCCAACTGCGACGAGTACGAGCTCGGGGACTACATGTGCCAGGTGAAGAGCATCACCTGCGGCATCGTCTCCATCGATGCCCCCGCAAAGGAGCGATCGGCATGACGTTCTTCGAGGAGTTCAGATGCCCCGGCTGCGGACAGCCGTTCGACCCGTTCTCCGGGGCGGTCCCCGGCGGATCCCAGGACCGCTCCGGGATGAGGATCGTGAACGGCGTCCCGTGCCTCGTCACGAGGTTCGTCTCCAAGTGCCCCTGCGGCGCTGAGTTCAAGTACGATGCCAGGGCCCCGATCGCGGAGATCGAGACGGTGAAGGAGATCGACTGCGGCATCGTCCGCGGCGATCTGTACTTCACCAAGGTCCATTCCAGGGACGTGCTGATGCCCGGGGACGTGAGGGTGCTCACCATCGAGTCCCTCGATCACTCCTACGTGTACTCCCTGAGCTTCGACGCCGGGTGGACCGTGGACGACATCCGGGATGAGTTGCCCCTGGAGATCCTGGAGTCCCTGGACAACTCGTGTGTCCCCATCATGGAGAACCTCCTGAACGGATCCGGGGACACGGGCAGGGCGACCACGAGGTGGGATGGTTTCAGGTACACCATGGAGAGAATCTGACCCCACGACAAACCATATATACTCAAACATCTTACATACAATTACAGGAGTAAGACAATGGAATCAAGATACACATTGAGGGGCACGACGAGAATCGGCGGGGACGGGAAGCCCGTCTTCACCGACACCGAGCTCAGGGGTTCCCCCGTGGAGGTCGCACGCGCCCTCCACGGCGGGGACAGGTTCACCATAGTCAACCTCGCACTCGACCGCGAGGTCACGACCAACGGACAGGAGTCCGTGGTCGAGTTCATCTGCATGGCCACCGTCCGTGCGGAGTCCAGGGTGGGACACAGCTGGTCGGAGCTCAGCGACGAGCTCTGGGACATCCTCGT
>JAFTYV010000041.1 GCA_017461225.1 Candidatus Methanomethylophilaceae archaeon | reverse complement strand
CTGCAAGACAAATCCCCAGCTCCTCGCCACGATCGACAACCTCAAGGCGAAGACTAGGGAGACAGAAGCCGCTATCTGGCGAGACATCGCGCTTAGGCTCGAGAAACCCAAGAGTAACTGGGCCGAAGCGAATCTCAGCAAACTTGAGAGGTACGCCAAGGACGGAGAGACAATCGTCGTCCCTGGAAAGGTTCTCGCTGCAGGAAGCATCAGCAAGAAGATCACCGTGGCCGCGTACAGCTTCTCCGAGGCTGCCGCAAAATCCATCGTGGCCGCAGGCGGAAAGACACTGTCCATCGAGGAGCTGGCAGAGGCCAACCCCAAGGGAACCGGTGTCAGGATCATGAGGTGATTTGGATGGTTACAGTTATTGACGGAAGGAATCTCATCCACGGCAGGCTCGCAAGCGTCATTGCCGAGAGGATCATGGACGGCGAGGAGATCGTCGTCGTCAACGCCGAGGCCATCGTTATCACCGGTGTCAAGGAGAACACCTTCGCCGACTTCAAGGCAAAGGTCGACCGTGGAGACACAACCAAGAGGAAGGGACCCTTCTACCCCCGCAGGGCAGATCTCCTTTTCAAGAGGTGTGTCAGGGGAATGATCCCTTGGAAGACCACCAGCGGAAGGGACGCCTACAGGAGGCTTCACGTCTTCGTCGGAACCCCCAAGCAGTTCGAGGACTGCGAGAAGGAGAGGCCCGTTGAGGCGACCAGAAAGATCACCGGCAAATACACAACCCTGGGAGCCGTTTCGAAATTCCTGGGTTCCAACGTGAGATGATCCCATGGTTGAGTGCGTAAACACAAGCGGAAAGAGGAAGACCGCCATCGCAAGGGCCGTCGTCAAGGCAGGAAACGGAAAGGTCACCATCAACAGTGTCCCCATCGATGTCTTCACCCCCGAGCTGGCGAGACTCAAGATCGAGGAGCCCCTCGGTCTGGTTCCCGAGAAAGCAGAGAAGGTCGACATCGCCGTCATCGTCAACGGTGGAGGAGTCATGGGACAGGCAGCAGCCGCCAGGACCGCCATCGCAAGGGGACTCGTTGAGTTCTACAAGGACGAGGAGCTCGAGGCCGTCTTCAGGGCTTACGACAGGACCCTCATCATCAACGATGACAGGAGGAAACTGCCCAAGAACCCCCTCGGACCTGGTGCTCGTGCAAAGAAGCAGAAGTCCTACCGTTAAGGTGATAGCATGATCATACCTGTCAGATGTTTCACATGCGGAAAGGTCGTAGGCTCCGCCTACCCCGAGTACGTGAAACGCGTCAGCATGGGCGAGGATCCCAAAGCCGTCCTGGACGACCTCGGATTCGAGAGATACTGCTGCCGCAGGATGATCGTCTCACATGCTGACCTGATCGGGGAGATCGCTCCCCTCGGATAAACTTTTTAAACTAAAACCTATTACCCCTTTTTGCAGGGGCCCGTGGGGTAGCTTGGTATCCTTCTTGCTTGGGGTGCAAGTAACTCCAGTTCAAATCTGGGCGGGCCCACCACTTCCCTTCTTCTACCACATCTTCCGGTTGTTCCGTCCGTTTTTCGGTAATGTTTATCCGTTCCGACAGGGGTTCCCCCGTGCATGGAGAGGAGAATCACAGTGACAGGCACGGGCACCGTCCGTGTGAGGCCGGACACCATGGTCGTCGACGGGACGATCACCGCCGTCAGGCCCACATCCGCCGAGGCGACCGCCGAATCCGCCAGGATGCTGGCGGAGCTCTCCGATGCCGTCGCGGGAGCGGGGATCGACAGGGACGCCGTCCGTGCGTCCGCGCTGTCGGTGTCCGCCGAGTACTCGAAGGCCCGGGAGGACAGGGAGCCGGAGCTGATCGGTTACAGGTTCAGGCAGGGTGTCACGGTCCAGGTTCCCCTGGGGGATTCCCGTACCGGGTCGCTCCTCGAGGCGATGTCCGCATCCCCCGACCTGAGGTTCCATGTGGGGTACAGTGTCCTCGACCAAGTGGTTCATGAGGATGAGGCCAGGCGCCTCGCGGTGGCCGATGCGGTCCGCAAGGCGCGGGTGATCACGGAGGCCGCGGGTACGGGGTTGGGCGAGATCGTGTCCATCAGGGATGGGGAGTACGAGTCGTTCCGTGAGCCCCGTATGGTGCGTTACGGCATGTCGTCCCCCGATGTCGCACCGGAGGACGAGTCCTTCACAGAGACGGTCACCATCGAGTGGAACCTCATCTGAGGGGGTGGTGACGATGTTCTGTCGCAACTGCGGAACGGAATTGGATCCGGGGGCGAGGTTCTGCCGCAACTGCGGCACCGAGGTCCCGCGCCCGGTGACCGCAGCGGTCCGGAAGCCCCCGTACACGGTCCTTCTCGTAGTGGCCGTCATCGCCATGGCGCTGGTCCTCGCACTGCAGGCGGTAATACCATCGGAGGAAACGTCGCTGACCGTCGGTGACACGACGGTCACCGGGGGTCTCGTGACCGATGACATCGTCGTCTCCGACGGGAGGTTGGACTACACCGGTTCCGACACCGATGTCGGTTGGCTGTACTCAGATGTGCACGGCACGTACCTGGTACGCGACGGCACCGGGTACACCGACGACACGGACATCCGCGTGGCAGGTGCCGCGCTCGTCCTGGAGCCCGGGATGTACGACGTGTCCCTGCTGGAGGACGGGTCCCGCACCCACAGGGGGACCGTCCTGGTGGACGGGGACGTCACCCGCACCTTCTCATGGTCCTGTATCGTCCAGGGTGAGCCCAGGGCGTACACCATGACCTACACCTACGGTTACTCCGACTTCCTCGCATATGCGGAGGCCGGCAGCCCCAGGCACCATGTTGAGTCCATGGAGGTGTCCAGGTTCGTCCCTGAGGACGCAACGGTCCTCGGGATGGCGGAGGCCCTGGAGGAGACCTACACGGCCTCAGCGCCAGTGGGAACCGCTGCAACGGGACAGGACTACGCGGACTACCTCCTGGCGTTCGTCCAGGTCTGCTTCGCGTATCCGGACACGGTCTCCGCCGAGGGATCCTCGTACGTGGCGGATCCGGACGGCAGCGGCGACCTGTTCCTGTACGGAGAGGTCGAGTACTGGGCGTACCCCATGGAGACGATCCACCACGGGATGGGGGACTGCGAGGACACCACGTTCCTCTATGCGGCGCTCTGCTCCGCATCAGGGTACACTTCGGCCATCGCCCTGCTGGAGGGCCACATGGTCCCAGGAGTGGTCCTGGACGGGTTCGAGCAGAGGTCGTTCGTCCCACCCTCCCTGGAGCCCACGGGCATGAGGTTCTCGGACGGCGGGGGCATCATATATTTCTGTGAGACCACCCTATCCACACCTGTCCCCGCGGGGTACCTGCCGCACGACACCCATGCCGAGGTGCTGGGCCTGGAGAGCGTGTCGAAGGTCGACCCGTACGGGGTGCGATGGTGATCTGATTGAAGGGCCCGGTACTGATTCTCCTAGTGTTGCTCATCGCCGTCGCGGCGGCGTTCCTCGTCCAGGACGGAGGGGACGCCCCATCGGATGACGGAGGGGAACCTGACGACGGAACCGGTATAAGGGTGATCGGAGACCTCCCGGACGGGATCTCGTTCGATCCCGCATCGGGATCGTTCACATCCGCATCGGTCACCGTGTGGCACGTGTTCGACAACCTCCATGCCCACATGGTGAACCGGAGCACCGTCTACACGGGGGCGACGTCCTCATCCGACACGTGGGTGCCCGGAACCGGATCGTACACGGTCACGGTCGGTGGAGGCACCTTCGATGTGATCGTCCCGGGGGAGATCACGAGGGTAGTGGAGCCATGGGACTACGACATGGACGGGGTCGTCCACAGGGTGTCCGTCACCTACTCGATCCCGTTGGACGACTACCTGGCGGCCACTGGGGCCAGTGCCCTTTTCAACGACAAATCCAACCGCGAGTACAGGTTCGAGCTCCTGCCCCAGCTCGTGGTGGTCGACGGCACGATCGCGGAACTGGAGTCCGCACTCGAATCCGAGTTCGTCCGCATCGGCGGGTCGGTATCGGACAGGCAGGCGTACGCGGACTTCCTGGCGGCGTTCGTGCAGCTCACAATCGAGTACCCTCCCATGGTGGACGGGGGTTCCTACGACACGCTGGTGTGGGGCAAGGACGAGTACTGGTGCGTCCCCCTGGAGACGCTGTACCACCGCATAGGCGACTGCGACGACACCGCCGCCCTCCTGTGCTCCCTCTACAAGGCCGCGGGTTACGACGTGGCCATGGGAGGTCATGCCGGCCACGTGTTCGCCGGAGTGGCACTGGACGACTTCACGGAATGCACCCCCGAGCGCCTGAAAAAACTCAACATAGGCTACTACGGTCTGGCCACCCGCAACGTGCAGGTCGCGGACGGCAGGTCCCTGGACTTCTACGCGGTGGAGACCATACGCGACCAGAACCCCGTGGGATACCTCTCAGGAGGCGATTCGCACCTGGACAGGGAGACCTGGTGGGGGAAGGCGGGCTTCTACCCCGCGTGATCACGGCGAGCTGTCCGGGATCCAGAGTCCCTCGTGGACCTCCGCATCCGAGAGACGGAGCTCCTCGCCGACATCCAGGACCATCAGGTCGTGTCCCGCTATCGTGCGGACGCCCGTGGCGGCCTCGACCGATGCGGCCTCGGATTCAGGCCCCCTCCTGATTATGACCACGCCGAGGTGGACGAAGATGGCAAGTTCCGGTTTCACCCTGTCGATGAAGCTGACGGCGTCGTCGGTGCACATGTGGTAGTGTATGCGGTTGCCGGAGGGCGTGGTGACCGGGAGGATGAGCACACGGGTCCCGAGGTACTGGTCCGCGATCTCGTCGCGGTACTCCGTGTCGCTGACGTACGACACCGTCCCGTGCTCCGTGTGGAAGACGAACCCCGCGTTGGTGGGGTCGCTGTGTATCGCCCTCTTCACATCGACGCGCATGCCGTCGACATCCAGCGTGTCCCCGGGTCTGAAGACGGTGTGTCCCGCGGCGACACCCAGATGGTACGGGGATATGCAGGGTCCGAGTCCCCCCTCGCCGTCGATGACGGTGGGTGAGCCGTAGACGTGCCCCCTCCTGACCCATCCGCCGCGTGTTATCCCCTCAATGACCGATTCCGCATCGGAGTAGTGGTCCGGATGGCAGTGGGATACGAGGACGGAGTCGGTCTCCGTGAGGTCGTAGCGGATCCTGTGCATCTGCGTGAGAGCACCGGGCCCCGGGTCCACATGGAGGCGTCCGCCATCGTGTTCGATGAGCATCCCACCGGTCGACCTGATCTGGTACATGGTGGTGTGCCTGCCACCCCCGGTTCCGAGGAACGTGATGCGGAATCCCATGATCCCCGAATCCGCATGGGACTATATCGTGGCTTCGACACCGTCCGGTCGTGCATCGGCCGTCGGCAATAACTGTATAAGATGTGTTTTGGATGACCCCTCCATGATAACGGCAATCCGCAACGCATGGATCGTCACACAGGACGCATCCCGCAGGATCATCCGCGGCGACGTCGTGGTGGACGGGGAGAGGATAGTCTCCGTCGGTCCCGTGTACGACGGTACCGCGGACAGGGAGATAGACGCCACCGGCGACATAGTGATGCCCGGCATGATCAACACCCACACCCATGTGGCGATGTCCGTGATGAAGGGGGTCGTGGACGACCTGACGTTCCCCGATTTCCTCGACAAGGTCTTCAGGATCGACTCCGACAGGACCGACGAGGACCTGGACATCGGCACCAAGCTGGGCTGCATGGAGATGATGCTCGGCGGGACCACGACCTTCATGGACCTGTACTACTCCGAGGACGTCATCGCCAAGGCCACGAAGCAGGCCGGGATAAGGGGTGTCCTCTGCTGGTGCGTCCTGGACCAGGAGTGCACCACGCAGGTCGGCAACCCCCTCCAGAACTGCAGGAACTTCCACGACCGCTTCAAGGACGAGAGGAAGATCATCCCCGGTGTGGGTCTGCAGGGGGTCTACGTCTGCAACGAGGAGACATGCGTCGGTGCCAAGGAGTTCTCCGACAAGGTCGGTGCCCCCATGAACCTCCACCTATCGGAGACCAGGGGCGAGGTCAACGACCACAAGAAGAAGACCGGAATGAGGCCGGCCGAGTGGCTCCACCACATCGGTGCGATCGGTCCCCGTTCCGTCGCCGCCCATTCCGCATGGCTGACCCAGAGGGAGATCCGCCTCATGGGCGAGGTCGGTATGTCCATCTCGTCGTGCCCCGTGTCCAACATGAAGCTGGCCACAGGCGGTGTCGCACCCGTGCCGGAGTTCATACAGAACGGTGTGAACGTCTCCATAGGTACCGACGGCAACACCACCAACAACACCCTCGACATGTTCGCCGAGATGAAGTCCCTGGGGCTCCTCCAGAAGTCCAGCAGATGGGATCCGACCGTCGCCACGGCCCAGGAGCTCCTGGACTTCGCCACCGTCAACGGTGCGAGGGCGATCGGCATGCAGGACTCCCTCGGATCGATCGAACCCGGGAAGTACGCCGACATCGTCATCCTCGACGGGAAGGCGCCCAACCTGAGGCCCCTGCTCCCCGAGAACATGGTCGCCAACATCGTCTACTCCGGCAACAGCCTGAACGTCAAGACCGTCATGTGCCAGGGCGACATCGTCGTGGAGGACCATCGTGTGACGACCCTCGACACCGAGGACGTGCTCTCGAGGTCCGAGGACATGTGGAGGTCACTCTGCCTCAGATGACCGGGCATCCGCCCGGCCCCAAAAACCACTTAACCCTCACTTCCCCGTGTCGTCGATCTTTATGGACACGGTGTTCTGGACTGCCCCCTCGTCGTCCGTGGCATCCTCCGCCGGCACGAGTTCATCGTAGTCGTCCTCGTGCTTGTCCCAGGGTTTGCGGTATATCACGAGCACCAGGATCAGCGCTATGGCCGCGAAGATCAGGATGTAGAACCAGGAGTCCAGGGGGTTGGGAACGATGATCAGGATCGCCAGGTCTATGGTCAGCACCATCATGTACGTGTTGAAGTCCAGGAACTTCTGGTACGCCCTGCCGGGTTCGTCCACCAGCCCTTCCCTCCTGGTGACCAGCTTGGCACCCGCGATGACCAGCTCGTCCAGGTACTTCGCGTTGTTGACCAGGTAGTACGTGGGCAGGGAGAGGGCGAGGAAGTTCACTATCAGCAGGATCAGGTCCCACATGAACGCGGTGCCGCCGAAGGATCCCAGGAGCCAGTCGGATGCATAGGGGAGTCCGAAGTAGAACACGATCTCCACGACCACGATGAGCATGATGTCCATGTAGGCGTACGTGAGGTTCCTGCGGAGCGACTTACGGGACTTGCGGGATGTGGCCATCAGCCTCCTGTAGAGGTTGTCCCTGGAGTCGTTGGCCCTCATGAACACGTCCATGAGCCCCTGGGGGCACTTCTCGGAAGCGGTGTTCCAGATCCCGTCGGATGCACGTGTGAGGAGCGGGAGCATGATCATGGATATCAGCGCCGCCCCGATGACGGACGTGTAGAACGAGTCGCTGACGACGCCCATGTCCAGGGCCTCCTTCGCTATGATGAACGCGAACTCCCCCATCGCGCACAGTCCGATCGCGGAGACGAATCCGGTGTGGGCCCTCTCGTTGCCGATCCAGTACGCCAGGAAGACGGTGGACGTCTTGAGTGCGGCGAACAGCAGGTAGATGATCACGATGAGGGTGATGTTCTCGTAGAGCGTCCCCAGACTGATCTCCATTCCGATGGATATGAAGAACATGGCCATGAAGAGGTTCTTCATGGGTTCGATGTCGTGGTTTATCTCCTTGCTCTTCCTGCTGGCGGCGACGATCATACCCATCAGGAACGCACCGATGGCCATGGAGAGCCCGATGTAGGTGGACAGCAGCGCCATGCCGAACGCCAGTCCGATGGAGAACACGACCAGGACCTCGGACGACACGTTGTCCGAGACCCAGTTTATCACACGAGGCACCAGCCTCAGTCCGACGACGATGCTCACGAGCATGAACACGACGATGCTCACTATCATCACGATGAGCTCGCTGGTGTCCAGCGAGGATCCCGCCAGGAGGGGGGTGATCATGGACAGGATGATGACCTGGCCTATGTCCTCCATGATGGTGATCAGGACGAGCATCTCTATGTGCTCCTTGTCGAGCTTGCCCTGGGACTTCAGGACGGCCATGACGACGGCGGTGCTGGAACCGGAGATGATCGCACCCAGGGTGATGCACTGGACTGTGTTGAATCCGAGGAAGGTTCCGGCTATGAATCCCCCCAGGACCATCAGAGGTAGCTGTATGATGGCCACCTCCATCGCGAACAGACCCTGTTTGCGTATCTTCTTCAGGTTGATCTCCAGGCCGATGCAGAACATCAGCATGACCAGACCCATGTCCGACAGTATCTCGACGGTGGTGTGGCCACCCTCGGGTATGTCCCACAGGTTGGCGAGGATTATCCCGGACACCAGGTATCCGATCAGGGGTGGCAGCTTCAGCTTGTTGAAGACGATGGAGCACAGTCCGGCCAATATGGTGAACATCGCCATGCTGGTCAGAAAAACAGCCTCATCCATCAGTGCACCCCGTTGGTACAACCGCGTGCGATATTTAAATGATGTACCTCGTGGGAACCGCCTCCGTACATATGCGACGGATCGTGCCGTGTCAGAGCTTCTTCAGCTTCCCCTGGTTGAACGCGTTCTCGAAGCCCTTCCACTCCGAGGGTTTGATGACGACCTTGTCCCCCTTGGCGTATTTCCTGCGGTCCACCCAGTTGGTGAACGGCGCCAGGACCCTGTAGGGCTCCCCCTTCTCCGCCTTGGCGGACGGAACCGGTCTGCCCTTCACGTCGGTGTAGTTGCCGTTGTACATCGTCACCGTCCCACCAGACACCTCGGCGACCTTGTTGCAGACATTGTCCAGGAAGTACCTGTCGTGGGTCACGGTGATGACCACTCCGTCGTACTCGGCCAGGGCCCCCTCGAGGACGTGCTTCGACTCCATGTCCAGGTAGTTGGTGGGCTCGTCGAGGACCAGCAGGTTGGTCGCGTCGTGGAGGAGCAGGCACAGGGCGACCCTCGCCCTCTGTCCCCCGGACAGCGTGGACATCTTGTTCGTCACGGTGTCCCCGGTGAGGAGGAACCTCGCCAGCATGTTGCGGGCGTCCGCCTTCCTGTCCCTGCCTATGACCATCAGCATCTGCTCCTCGGCGGTGAGGTCCAGGTCCAGGGACTCGTGGTGCTGGGAGTAGTACCCGATCTTGGCGCCGGGCGCCAGCCAGAGGTCGCCCTTGGAGGGGATCCTGCCCAGGAGGGCGTCCAGCAGGGTGGTCTTCCCCGCACCGTTGGCGCCGAACACGCCGATCTTGTCCCCCTTCTGGATGTCCATCGCGATGTTGCTCAGGATCGTGCGGCCGTCCCTCTCCACCGACAGCCCGTCGGCCATCAGGACGTTCTTCCCCGACTTGTGGGCGGCCTGGATCCTCATGCTGATCTCTTTCGACTCCTCGGGACGCTCCTTCTCCTCCATCTTGGAGATCAGCATCAGGCGGGTCTTGTAGTCGCTCATGTAGCGGCGCTGGTCGTGGAACATCTGGTTGGCGATGGCCTCCTGCCTCCTCTTCTGGTCGGTGTACCTCTCGTACTCCCTCTGGGCCCTCTCCACCTCCATGTTCTTCTTCTCCACGAACTCGGAGTAGTTGCCCTTGTACTCGCGGGACCTCCCCCTCTCGATCTCCATGACCCTCTGGGCGATCCTGTCCAGGAAGTACCTGTCGTGGCTGATGACCAGTACGGCGCAGCCCGCGTCCAGGATGGTTCTCTCCATCCACTCGACGGTGGAGATGTCCAGGTGCGAAGTGGGCTCGTCCATGATCAGGAGGTCGCAGTCCTCTATCTGCACGGCGAGCCTGGTGACCATGACCTTGGTCCTCTCGCCTCCGGACAGGGACCCCATGGTGCGGTCCATCATCCCCTTGGGGAGCCCGACCTGCTCCAGCATCCTCTCCAGGTTGTCGTCCAGCTCCATCTCGAACTTGGCCATCTGGGACTCGAGGTTGGCGTTCTCCTCGGCGAGGGCGTTCCAGTCGATATCCCCGCCCGCGATCATGATCTCCTCGATCTCCGCCATGCGGCGGGTGATCTCCTCCATGCCGCCGTAGGGTCTCCTGAGGACGTCGCGCACCGTGACGTCGTCGGAGGACTCGGCGAACTGCTCCATGTACCCGATCCTGCCGGTCCTGCGGGTGATCTCGCCTGTGTCGGCGGATTCCCTGCCCAGGAGTATCCTGAGGAACGTGCTCTTGCCGGCTCCGTTGGCGCCCACGAGGCCTATGCGGTCGCCCTCGTTGATCTGGAGACTCACGTCCTCCAGGACTTTCACGGGACCGAACGATTTGGAAATTGACTGGGCCTTCAGGAGCATGTTCCGGCCATGGGACCGGGTCATAAAAAACGGTTGCGGGGGAGGTCCCCCGCGGATGCCGTGGCCGGTGGCCACGGCGGTGGTCTCACTCGTCCCACTCGGTCATGCCCGTCGGGTCGGACATGCACCCCTTGCGGAACACGGGGTCCGTGACACCGGCCGCCTTCTGCGCCCTGTAGTCCCTCCAGGCCTCGACGGCATGCCCGGCAAGGCGGAACATCACGATGCAGTTCAGCACGGCGCAGATGCCCAGCATGATGTCCACCACCAGGAACATCGCATCGGATGCGAAGAGGCTGGAGACGAACACCACGATGAGCAGGACGACGCACATGGCGATGCGGGCATCCCTCCTGCCGGTGATGAACATGAGGTTGTTCTCGCTGATGACGTAGTCCGCCATGAGGCAGGTGTACGCGAAGACGAACAGGAACAGCGCCACCAGGTAGGGTGCGACCGCTCCGAACGCCCCGCCCAGGATCTCCTGGAGGAGGGGCATGGACTCGAGGTCGAGGCCGATGATGGCGGAGATGTCGCCGTAGGAGAGGATCACCAGCGCCGTGAGGGTGCTGACGATGGTGTCGATGTAGACGCCCAGGCTCTGGGAGAGTCCCTGGGCGGCGGGATGGGACACGTCCGCCATGGACGAGATGTTGGTTATGGTACCGATCCCCGCCTCGTTCGAGATGACGCCCCTCCTCATGCCGATGATCAGCATCGCACCGATGCCGCCCCCGACCACGGAGGGGACGGAGAACGCGTACTGGAAGATCATCGCGAACGCGTTGACCACGCCGCCGTCGCTCAGAGCTATGGACACGGCGCAGACGACGAACCACCCGATGGCCATCGCGGGGACGATCCCGGTGGACATGTCGGCGATCCTCCTGACCCCTCCGAGGATCGTCACCGCGGAGAGTGCGGTCAGGATCACGGCGAACACCAGTTTGTTCCCGTCGAAGACGAAGGCGCCGCAGAGGGCGGACGCCATGCTGCTGACCTCCATGGAGATGAACCCGACGACGTACATCAGGATCATGACGAACGCGACACCCATGGCCATGCGCCTGAGTCCCAGTCCGTTGAGGATGTTGTACGCCGGTCCACCGTGGAACTCGCCGTCGGCCCCGCGGACCTTGAACAGCTGACCCACCGTCGTCTCGAGGAAGCTGGTCGCACTGCCCAGGATCGCGAAGATCCACATCCAGAATATGGCGCCGGGTCCGCCCACGAGGATGGCCAGGATGGGTCCCGATATGTTCCCCACGCCTATGCGGTTCCCCATGCTCATGCAGAACACCTTGAACGGGGACATCCCGTCCTTCCTGTCGCTCTCGGTGGAGAACGTTATCCTGCACATCTCCGGGATGTTCCTGAACTGTATCCCGCCGAGTCTGACGGTGCAGTACAGTCCGAGGCACACGATGAGCACCAGGGGGATGTACCAGAAGTTGTCGTTAATCACATTCAATGTCTCTGTCAATGACATCCTATCTGAGCGATGCCACGGTTAACGGTTATAAAACGGATTCGGGACGGGCTGTCCGAGGGTCATTGGGGATGCCCGTTGCCCGCAGGTCGTGATGGCCACCAGGGGCAACCTGGCCTGCGGGTCTTATCGGGGCATCCGTTGTCCGTCCGGTGGATCGGGTCCATGACGTGGTTCCGTACCGGGCGGTGTGTCCGTCGCCCGCAGGTACAAAGGGCCACCATGCGGCGACCACCCTGCAGGTCTTATGCTGGATCACTATGGTGATGGTCAATCATGTTATTTATAATGATGCAGACGGGCCCGGATCCCGACCACGGCACCCGTTTCCCGATCACAGACCAGCGATGATGATGGCAAAAGATATTGTTTAGGGATACCTAAATTTAAATAAAAGATTAGGAATACCTAAATCAAGATGGGGAGGATCTTTCGTAAACTGTGAGACATTCCTTTTACCGAACCCGGCTCCGATCCGGCTCTCGTGATCCCCCCGTCCTTCCCGTAAGGAGATTTCGAAATGAGAATCGTAGCAGTAGAGATAGCTCTGGTGTTCGCCGCGGTGATCGTGGCGCTGCTGGTCCTGTCTCCCAAGACGGTCCACAAGTACCGTGTACCCATCTACGTGGTGACGGCACTCGTGGCGGCCTACTTCACGTTCTCCCACGTGCTCGGTTACGACATATCCTGGATCAACAGGTACGTCAGACAGGTGTTCACGCTGGGAGCCCTGTCCAACGTGATGTTCGCGTTCGTTGCCTACACGGGGGTGCTTCCCAAGAGGTGGGAGCTGACGAAGCGCCTGAGGTCGGTCAGGGCGGAGATGTCCGTCATGGCATGCATACTGGCGTTGGGTCACAACATGCTGTACATGAACTACTTCGTGGAGTTCTTCACGGACCCCCTGGGCATGAGGGGGTACTACATGTACGCATGCACGGCATCCCTGATACTGATCGCACTGATGATCCCGTTGTTCATCACCTCGTTCTACTTCGTCAGGAAGCAGATGAAGGCCAGGACCTGGAAGTCCCTGCAGAGGCTGTCGTACATCTTCTACTTCGCACTGTGGGTCCACGTGGTCGGACTGTACCTGTCCGCGGCACTGGCCGGGACCAAGATGGGGGACATCTACTCGCTGGTGATCTACACGATCATATGGGTGCCGTACTTCGTCTCCCGTCTGGCCAAGTACCTGAGGGAACGTGGGAGCGGAGGGGACGACGACACGATGGAGGTGGAACCGCAATGACGTTCAGGTTGGACAAGAGGACCACCACGGTGGTGGCGGTCGCGATCGCGCTCATCCTCGTGATGGCCCTGGTGGCAGCGGCGTTCACCGAGATGCGCGCCCCCAAGAACAAGGGGAAGGACAGGAACGACGGAGGCGGTGCGGGTTCCGGGGACAGGCCCGTGGGCGACCCGGTCTACCTGTACGATGTCCCGGACCCGGTATCGGGAGCGGAGGTGCATGTGACGGGACCTTCCGACGAGGTGTTCACCGGCATGGTGCACATCGCCATCGATCCCGTCATGAAGTTCAACCAGCGTACGTCCATCGTTTGAAGGCCGAAGCGCGTACATCTGGAACAAACCACACAACCCTCCGGAAGCACCAAGCCCTCCGGAGGTCTTCTATCTTCCGTTCACCGCCCGCAGGGGATGCTGTGGTGTCCGCACCCTAATCGGTTCTCTCCCGACGGATCGTACTTGTCCCCTTTACCGAGGTTGCATTCTTCACACAGGGTGCGGAGGTTGTCCATGGTGGACCTGCCGCCCTTCGACACCGGAATCACGTGATCCACGTGCAGTTTGATGCCATCCGCACGTGATGCCCCGCAGAGGACGCAGCGGAAACCATCTCTTTTCAGTACATCGTACCTGAGGCCGGCCGCAACGGATCTCTCGTATTGGACCGAGTTCCTGTACTGTTCCCTCCTGCGACCCTCCTCGATGAACCCGATGATGTCGTCCTGAGAGTACATCCTGGAATCCCTGTACCTGTTGCGACCTGCGGGGCTGGTGTAGGACCAATCCACCGTCACCGACAGCGAGGTCACAGGATTCAGTTTCATCTCCCGTACCATCTCCCCCTCCAACCGCCTGAAAAGGTCCGTATCGATCATCCTGCCCTGTGACACAATCCCGATGTAGTCGTAGCCCACGCCCGATGTGATCCTGTCATATATCTCCGAGTACTCCTCGTACAGGGCGCGGTTCCCATCCGCCGAATCCAGCAGATCCAGATATGAGCCCATGTCTCCGGATATGTGTTCGGACACGAACAGGTCGGGATCGAAACGATCGAACTGTGCCTTCGATTCCAGCACCCTCGTCAGCACCTGTTCCCCGATGTCGTCGAAACGGAAGGATTGGTTCAGACAATCCACATCGCGCAGCATCTGACTGTGCTCCCTCACGAAGGCGTCCCTGTGATAGGACAGTGCCTTCCCGGCAATCACGACCAGGACGATCAGGAACAGTACGGCCACGACGACGAATCCGATCAGAATCCCACCCCCATCGCCCTGCGGATCCTTCGTCCGGAGTACGATGTGATAAACAATCATCAGTATGATGATACCATAGATAAATAACCAGCAGGCATGTCTGAACAGGCCCCTGTCCTTCGGACACGTGTCTGTCGAGGAGGTCGTCCCGATTCAAGGCGTGCCGGGTGCAGGGCCGATCCATATCATGATTCGATAGGTACGGATGGGAAACGGTCGGATTCGGATCCGCTTCCCTCGCACGATCTTCACCTCCACATCCGGGCACTTGGAGGCGAGGATACCGGGTGCGCGCTCCAGAAAACACGGCAGATCGATCGTGCACCGCGGTTCGACACCCGACCCCATCACCGTTTCAGGAACGATTTGCATTTGGCGTAGAGGTCGTCGGTGGGCTGGAGCGTGGCCCAACCCTCCTCCGCGACCTTCAGCTTGAGGCGGGATTCCTCGAGGATTCTCTGCAGACCGGCCTCGAACTCGTCCCTGTCGCCGAGACCAGTGTCTATCTTCAGGATGTACTCGTATCCGCCGAGGCTCAGCAACCACCTCATGTACCCGTCCCTACCGGGTTCGATGCCCAGGGCCTCCCGCATCTCGTCCGTGAGGACGGCCTGTGTCGCGATGGCATCCGCCGCATCGGCCTCCATGAACTCGTCGTGGTTGACGGCCATGGCCGGGAATATGTACATGCACCCCTTGTAGGCCTTCTGGAGTTCGTTGTACCTAGGGCCGCCGCCTATGTTGATGCCAACGCAGTCGTGGCAGAGGCACCCGTTGTGGTCGCAGAACATCGCGGACGGCTTGTAACCCATGCCGTCGGACCATGCGGGGATGTTCCACTCGTAGTTGCCGCAGGTCCCGAGGTAGAACCCCACGGCATCGGCGAAGCCCTGCATCTCCCCGGTCAGCCCCTCCACGACCTCCTTGAGCTCCTGCGGCCTGGCATGGAGGCCGAGGTCGATCATGTGGAGGACCAGGTTGTACATGTCCGGGTCCAACCCTATGGATCCCGAGAGGACCTCCTCCCATGATGCGGTCTCGAAGGGGATCGAGGCCCTGGTGAGCTTCGACACCATGGAACCCTCGTTGCCGTTCCCGACGACGACTACGCGTTTCGGTTCCGGATCGTTGACGAGGCTGTGCATCAGGTTGTCGTCGACCATCGGGCACAGGATGATGCCGAGTGTTCCGCTTGTCATGAACGGGTGGAGATCATGTCGGGATAAGGGGATTGCGTTACACGCGGGTAACCTGTACTCACGACTCATTTCTGTTGTTCGGAGTTGATCCCAGGATCTCCATATGACGGAGGTTCCACACCGGGCAAAACGAACCCGCCTAGGTGGTACTGTGCAAAAAATCCGAGTGAGAGTTAAACAGCGTGTCGCCAGAAGAACTGGAAGGGGATGGTCCCCACTCCCTGATTTG
>JAFTYV010000040.1 GCA_017461225.1 Candidatus Methanomethylophilaceae archaeon | reverse complement strand
TCCGAAGTCTACACCTTTGTAGTCAATCATCTTTTTTCCTCCTTTTGTGTGTCGGTCACGGGTGACCTTCACGATATCTGCATTCGACGGATGACTATATAACAGATTTTCAGGATGGATGATGTAACCATGATTTAAATAGTAAGGGAGTAGTTTTAAATATATGATGTTGAAAGCCACGATATTTAGCATCCAATAAAACAATCGTTGTTTATATACTACAAATCTTCTTTTAAATATCCCAACAGGATTGTATTTAAAGTATCCAATAATTATTACAATTGTAATAATATCATATTTATCATCCATTTTGTGATAAAATCGATTCCATCCAACGTGTGGTTAGATTACAGACGCTCCTGCGAGGTTGGATGTATACAGCATCCATCCAACAGCCCGTGGAAAAATGCTGGCCATAGGGGAATTGGCCGGTAGCCGTGATTACATTAATATATCATTAACAGGAAAAATCCATTGTATCCAACATGGGATGGATACATGTCTCGACAACACCTGCTCAGATGCTATCTTATATTAGAGAACAAATTGCTAGAAGCATGTACGTATACATTCTGGGTGGGTTCCTCGGAAGTGGAAAGACCACCCTTCTGATGAAACTCGCATCGATGTACACCAAACGCGGCCTCAAGACCGCGCTCCTCGTCAACGAGTCCGGGGAGATCGGTGTCGACGGTGCCACACTCAAGGCCGAGGGGTACGATGCCATCGAGCTCCCCGACGGATGCATCTGCTGCTCCCTCTCCGGTACCCTCCAGACTGCGCTCAGGAACATCAAGAAGGACATCGACCCCGAGATCATCATCGTCGAGCCCACCGGACTCGCGCTCCCCCACAAGGTCAAGGAGCTCGTCCGCGTATCCATGATCGACGAGGAGGAGTGCATCATCGTGGGTGTGTGCGACGTCCAGAGGTTCAACGACCTCATCAAGAAGAAGGAGCAGTTCTTCAAGATGCAGATGTCCAACGCCGACTTCATCCTGATCAACAAGATGGACCTCGCCAAGGAGGGACAGATCGACGAGATGAAGGGATGGCTCCGCGAGCAGTTCCCCACCAAGCCCATGCAGGAGATCTCCGCGAAGACCGGGGAGAACATGGATGCACTCTACGAGATGATGAAATGAGCGACGAAACCACCTCCATCGAACAGGCGGGCGGATGCGCCGTCGGCATGACCGGGAAGATCAACTGCTATAACGCCGATGCCGAGGCCAGGTTCTGCAAAGCCCTCGTCCAGGTCGGCAGATGGGTCGAATCGGAGGCGGGCTGCCTCCTCGGACACATCAAGGCCGCCATCGTCCTCGACGACGGCTCCGGGATCACCCTGAACCTCACCGACCTCGAGTCCGGTGTCGAGCGCCACGGTACCCTCGAACCCCACGAGAGGGTCAACTTCTCGTTCATGTGCGCCGTCCTCGATGTGGACGAGCACGAACTCAAGCACAGGATGTTCCACGCCATCGACGACTCGGGCATCGACTACGAGCTCGACGAGCATGTCGAGTGTAACTGTCACTGCCACGACCATGAGCACGGGCACCACCACCATCACCACGACGGGGAGTGCCACTGCCATGAGCACGGCCATGACCATGGTCACGAGCACGGGCACCACCACCATCACCACGACGGGGAGTGCCACTGCCACGACCACGACTGCCACGACCACGATCACCACCACGACGGGGAGTGCCACTGCCACGACCATGAGCACGGGCACCACCACCACGATGAGGGACACGACCACGGTCACGGCGAATGCCACTGCGCCGAATGCGAGGCGAAGAGGCAGGGGAAGGACACCAAGGAGAAGAAGGGATCCTTCCTCGACAAAATCTTGAGGAGGAACAAGAAATGAGATACGGAATATCCCTGGACATCGGTACCAGCGGAACCAGGGGACATGCGGTCGACCTCGACACGGGGAAGATCATCTCCACCGCTGTGACCGAGTGCCACCCGCTCCCCGGTGCGAACATCATGGACCACCTGACGTTCTGCATCAACGTGGGAACCGACGTCGCACACAAGATCCTGATCGACACTGTCAACAAGCTCATCGCCACCCTCGGCATCGACCTCAACCAGGTCGAGAGGGTCAGCATCTGCGGTAACCCCATCCAGCTCTCCCTGTTCCAGGGCATCCCCGTCGACGACCTCGCCTTCGCCGGCGAGAACACCCACAAGGCCAGGGGCATCCAGGAGCAGAAGAGGGACGCCGGTGTGTTCTCCGCCGTCGACGTCGGACTCAACGTCAGGGACGGATGCGAGCTCTACGTCCCCCCGTCCATCAGGCACGAGATCGGTGCCGATGCACTCGCGATGATGTACAAGAGCGGTTTCCTCGAGCAGAAGGAGAACTGCCTCGTGACGGACTACGGAACCAACGCGGAGATGGCGCTCAAGATCGGTGACGACATCTACACCGGTTCCGCGGCAGCGGGACCCGCCATGGAGGGACAGTCCATCAAATGCGGTATGCTCGCCGGACCCGGAGCGATCTCCGACCTCGAGTACGACTTCAAGTGGATCTGCAAGGTCCTGGACGACGACATCATCCCCCAGGACGGGGACAAGATCGACTTCAGCCTCGGAATCGTAGAGGAGTACGGACCCATGCGCGGAAAGGCCAGGGGAATCACCGGAACCGGAGTCATCGCCGCGGTCGCCGCCGCCATGGACAGCCGCCTCTGGAAGAAGGGCAAGCTCAAGACCGACGACGGCAAACTCATGCTCCAGGACGGTATCTACATCGACTCCCACGACATCTCCGAGGCCCTCAAGGCCATCGGTGCGATGAGGGCCGGACACTTCACCCTCCTCGAGCACGCGGGAATCAAGTTCGAGGACCTCAAGATCATGTACATGGCCGGTGCCTCCGGAACCTACGTCGACGCCATCAAGGCGAGGGACGTCGGTCTCCTGCCCCCCTCCTGCGACACGATCTACCAGTACGGCAACACGTCCCTGGCCATGGCCACCGACATCCTGAGGAACCCCGAGCTCATCGACGAGCTCCAGGACATCGCCAACGGAATCAGGGCCAACCACGTCATGTTCGCCGGAGACAAGATCTTCGAGCAGATCTACATGCAGGAGCTCGCGGTCTGCGACGAGGGTATGAGCATGGAGATGTACAACAACAACAATGCGATGATGGGCATCCAGGCGCTTCCCAAGCCCAGGGGAACCCCCAAGGTCCACCGCATGGTCCAGCGTGACATCCCCGACCTCGGAGAGAAGGGTCTCACCATCCTCCACGACATCGGAACCGAGCTCACCGGATACATGGACGGATGCACCGGTTGCGGAAAATGCCAGCAGGAGTGCCCCGAGAAGGCGCTCACCGTCATGGACGACAAGAAGATCGTCGTCAAGACCAAGAACTGCCTCGGTACCGCATGCTACAGGTGCCAGTTCAGCTGTCCCCACAAGGTCTACAAGTACGACAACCTCAAACTCTCGTTCTGAGGCCGCGGGGCACGTCCCCGCAAACCCCTTCCCGGTGGTCCGCCACCGGTGCGACCTTCTGTTTCAGATCATAATTGTATTATAAGAGAAAGGGAAGGGTGTTTGGACGGTCCTGGGGGACCGGCTTCACTCGAGTACGTTCTCCCTCTCGAGCTCCTCCAGGATGCGCTTCCTCAGGGCCGTGAACTCGGGGGATGCACGGTCCCTGGGCCTGGGCCACGGGATCTCGATTATCTCCCTTATGCTCGCGGGGCGCTTGGTGAGGATGACTATCCTGTCGGACAGGAAGACGGCCTCGTCGACGGAGTGCGTGATGAACACGATGGTCTGGTCCGTCTTGTCGAGGATCTTGACGAGTCCCGCCTGCATGATGTTCCTGGTCTGGGCGTCCAGGGCACCGAACGGCTCGTCCATCAGGATCACGTCGGGCTTGTTCACCAGGGCCCTGGCGATGCCCACACGCTGCTTCATGCCTCCGGAGAGCTCGTTGATGCGGGAGTCCTTGAACTTCTCGAGACCCACGATCTCCAGATACTTCTCGGCCCTCTCCCTGCGCTCCTCCTTCGGGACGCCGGCGATCTCGAGTCCGAGCTCCACGTTCTTTATGACGGACCTCCACGGGAGCAGTGCGAAGTCCTGGAACACCATGCCCCTGTCGGGACCGGGCTCCTTGCAGGGACGTCCTGCGATGGTGATCGTCCCTGCCGTCGGCTCAAGGAGGCCCGCGATCATCCTCAGGATGGTCGTCTTCCCGCAACCGGACGGCCCGACCACGGAGATGAGCTCGCCCTTCTTGATGTCGAGCGAGAAGTCCTCGATGGCCACGGTCTCCACCTCGTCGCGCTTGTAGGTCTTCGCGAGGTTCTTGATCTCGATGAAGGACTCGCCCTCCTGGACACCGGTGTGGACGGATCCCCCCTCGTTGGTTATCACTTCGTTCTGGTTCACCATCTCACTCCACCCCCATCCTCTTGGAGATGTACTTCTGGAGGTACTCGGCGGTCGTCGTGGTCAGGATTCCGAGCACCGCTATGACTATGAGCATCGCGAATGTGCTGGGCCAGAGACCGCTCATGCACATGTTGGAGATGCAGTATCCGACTCCGAGGGACATCGGCGAGTACATCTCGGCAGCGACGATGCACATCCAGCCCACTCCGAGACCGACCTTGATACCGTTCATCACGTAGGGCACGGCACTGGGCGCCATGACCTTGGTGAAGAGCTGGAGCTTGTTAGCCCCGAGGGTCCTCGCCGCATCGATGAGCGTCGGGTCGATCTTCTTCACACCGAATATGATGTTGGTGAGCAGCGGGAAGAAGATACCGATGAACACGACCAGGATGGGTCCGGTCCCGTAGCTGATACCGTAGATGAACACGGGCGCCCATGCCATGGGTGCGATCGGCCTGAGGACCTCGATGACCGGGGTCACGAAGGTGTTGAGCGTCTTCGAGAACCCGAGCACGAGTCCGAGGGGGACCGCCAGGACCATCGCCAGGAGGAATCCCTGGATGAAGAGCTTCAGACTGGACCAGATGTAGTCCCATGCGGAGTTCCCGAGGTAACCGTCCTCGAAGAAGTCCACCAGTGCGTTCACGGTCTCCAGGGGTGTCGGGAGCACGTTCGTGTCCGCGATGATGGAGACGACCCACCAGACGAGGACGAACGCCACCAGGGACATGGCAGTCACCAGTGCGTAGCGCCCGAAGCGGTGGTACTTGTTGTTGTCGTCGTATCTGAATGTCATGTTCTACCCTCACGCGGAGAGGTATCCTCCGTTCACGACGTTGATCGTCAGAGGAGGCGCACCGAGGAACGCGAAGTCCGAGTAACCTCCGAGGATGTCCAAGGCGACGGCCCCGCCGTTACCGAGCGCGCCGACGGTCACGTCCAGGTTGTACTCGGAGAAGTATCCGAGCTCCTGTGCGACCCTGATCGCGATCTGGTGGATGTCGCCGTTGATGGCCGCCACGGTCACGGACCTCTTGCCGGAGGGCTTCGCCACATCGCCGGACACCGCATTGGTCAGGTAGGAGTCCTGGACCAGGAGCTCGGCGAACTCCGTGCTGTCGTCGAATCCGAGGGACGACATGGAGACCGAGATGTTTCCGGCGGCCTCGAGGTCGCTCTCGAGCGACGCGATGTCACCCACGAGGTTGTCCAGGGAACCGGACCTGTTGTCGTCGCTGAACTTGAACTCGACGTTGAACAGGGCGTCCTCTATGACGGACTCCTTGAGTCCGGTGTACTTCTCGCATATCCTCACGAGCTCCCCGTACTCGTCGGATCCGCGGTCGGCCTTCGCCGCGTTGACGTAGTCGACGGCCTTGACGTAGGCCGCGAGGAACGCGACGGTGGCGTCGGGGTTGTTCTTCATGAACTCCGTGCTGCCCGCTATGACGCAGCACGTGTGACCGGGGAACATGTCGTTGGTGAGCAGCATACCCTGGTACATCGGATTGCTGATGATCATGCTGTACTGGGGCTCCCAGAGGATCCCGCCGTCCAGGATCTCGGACGACGTCTCGGTCGCGGCGGTGGCGTTGGTGACGGTGCTGACGTAGTACAGCGTGTCGGTGCGCTTCACCGTGGATGCGCTCAGACCCTCGAACTTCAGACCCATCGAATCTGCGATCTGCTGGAGCTGCACATGCTGGATCGTCGGTACGCCGGGGGTTCCGAACACCCTGCCGCCCCACATGTCGGCGTTGAAGGTGTACTCCCCGTCCTCATACGTGTAGAAGTCCTCGGGATCGTACACCGATTTCAGGTATATACCCGACCCGTCGGTGTTGACCCTCGCGATCGCTGCGACGACGTCGCGGCTGCTGTCCTCATCACCCGTCTCGTGGTAGATGATGAACGAGGAGCAGGCCACCACGAACAGGATGTACGCAACGGCAATTACCTTGGTCTTGGCTTCCATGGTTCACACTTGATAACCATATTCGACGGCATCGGTTATAACCCTATCCGACAATTTATTCCCAATCAGGATAAAAACACGGGTGGCGGCTCCACCAAAGAATGACGGATGGAAGCCGGCGACGACTGACATCCGCCGCCGGGTTGGTGAATGTGGTTTCAGACGTCCCTGAAGAGGGTGGCGTACTGCATCCTCTTGGCACCGAAGTAGTCCCTGCAGTACTCGGCAGTCTTCTCCGGGGGGAACTCCTTGCAGGAGAACACGTCGATGAACGCCCTGTCGGTGTCCTCGGCGAAGTGTCCGGCGATGCATGATGTCTCGATCAACTGGATGAGCGAGTAGCCCTGGACCTTCGGTTCCGCACCGAAGTGGACGGCTATGGGTTCACCGTATCTCTTCATGTCGATGTACTTGGCGAGATCGATGGCGAACTGCTTGATGCACTCCCCATCGGAGATCTTGTCGTGGTCGCACTCGCCGAGATCGATGGCGATGTGGAGACCCCAGTGCTTCTCGTTGTTGTACTTGCTGATCGACTCCTCGTCGGAGAGGAGCGGGCCTGAAAAAGGGCTCATGCTGTACATCGTAATCACCTGGGACCGAAGTCCCGATGGTCGCGAGTTATTTTATCTCACTATTTCAAACAATGCCCGGCCGCACCTCCGTTTTGTCCCCTGGGAGACAAAGTCGCCGCCCATGTATCTCCCAGGAGTCAAGACCGGGCGGTGTTATATCCGTGCCCGCGGATGCGGGGACGATACCGATGCCATCATCCAAAGTGTACTACACCGACATGAACTGCGAAGTGGGGGACAGCCTCCTGGACAAGCTGTCGAGGCTCATCGTGGAGGCTGGGATCCGCGACATCGACATGGAGAGGAAGTTCGTGGCGATCAAGGTCCACTTCGGGGAGTACGGCAACCTCGCGTACCTGAGGCCGAACTACGCCAAGGTCGTCGCGGACGAGGTCAGGTCGCTGGGAGGGATGCCGTTCCTCACCGACTGCAACACCCTGTACGTCGGGAGGAGGAAGCACGCCCTCGAGCACATGGACACAGCCAACCTGAACGGTTTCGGACCGTTCTCCACCGGATGCCAGATCGTGATCGCCGACGGACTCAAGGGGACCGACGACGTGGAGGTGCCCGTCGACGGCGAGTACGTCGAGACCGCCAAGATCGGCAGGGCGATCGTGGACTCCGACGTCGTCATCACGCTCAACCACTTCAAGTGCCACGAGCTCACCGGCATCGGCGGGGCGCTCAAGAACCTCGCCATGGGATGCGCATCCCGCAGGGGCAAGATGGAGATGCACTCCTCCGGGAAGCCCGAGATAGACCCGGAGGTCTGCCGTGGATGCGGCAGGTGCACCGCGGTGTGCGCCCAGGACGCGATCTCCATGGTCGACCGCAGGGCGGTCCTCGACAGGGACGTCTGCGTCGGCTGCGGGAGGTGCATCGGCGCATGCCCGTTCGACGCGGTCTCCGCGGAGATGGACGAGGACAGGGACATCCTGAACCACAAGATAGTGGAGTACGCCAAGGCCGTGGTCGACGGCAAACCGAACTTCCACATCACGGTGATAGCGGACGTCTCCCCGTTCTGCGACTGCCACGGCGAGAACGACATGCCCGTGGTCCCCAACGTGGGGATCCTCGCATCCGCAGACCCCGTCGCACTCGACCGCGCCTGCACGGACCTGGTCCAGGGACAGCCCATGATCGAGGGGTCCAGGCTCCACGGGAACAGCGGCGGCAGGAAACCCGCCGACATCTTCAACTGCATACACCCGAACACGCGCTGGCAGAGCACCTTCGAGCACTGCGAGAGGCTCGGGTTCGGCAACGTCGGGTACGAGATCGTCAGGGTCAGGTGACTCCGTGCACCCGGTCGGCCGCGCAACGGCCGGCCGTCCCGGCCTTAACGCATACATATAAGAACACTCGGACCGTTCCGGAACCGATGGAAACCTTAGAGCAGTTGATTTCCAAAGCCGACGCAGGGGACGTGCAGTCCTGCTTCGTGCTTGGACAGAGGTTCGCGATCGGTGATGGGACCGATGCCGACGAATCCGTTGCTTACGACTGGTACCTCCGTGCGGCCAGGGCGGGACACCCCATGGCGCAGTTCGTCATCGGTACCTGTTACAGCAACGGCATCGTCGTCGAAGCGGATTGGGACGAGGCCTCCATGTGGTACTTCCGTGCCGTCATGAAGGGGAACCCCGATGCGTTCCGTGCACTGTCCGACTACTACGAAACGCACGATACACCGGAAGACGGTGCAATTTTCGAATATTTCAACAGCAGATCCGCAGAGGACCCCAGCGCCGCCTACGTGCTCGGAAGGCTCTACGAACTCGGCGTCGGGACGGACTTCGATCCCGCCAAGGCGTTCGAGTCCTACACCAGGGCCACCGAGATGGGTGAGTGGACCGGGGACTACGGCGTCGCCATGTGCACGCTCTACGGCCTCGGCACGCCCAGGGACCGCGTGAAGGGCGCACAGATGCTGCAGGAGATCTCCGACAGGGGATGCCCCCTCGCCGCGATGAGCCTCGCCAGGTGCTACGAGTTCGGATTCGGCGTGGCACGCGACCAGGCGAAGGCCCTGTCCATCTACGGCGAACTCGCCGGCAGGAACATCGTCGAGGGCATGTACCACCTCGGAAGGTGCTACATGGACGGCATAGGGACCGACAAGGATGCCAACCACTCGTACAGCTGGTACGCCGTCGCCGCATCCAGGGGATCCCGTGACGGACTCTACGGACTCGCGAGATGCTACATGGGAGGCGTCGGCGCCGACAAGAACAGGGACGCCGGACTCGTCTTCCTCAACAGGGCCGCGGACCTCGGCCAGACCGATGCCATGATCATGCTCGGACAGCTCTACGCCAAGGGCAAGCAGGTCCCCAAGAACACCCAGACGTCCGCCGAGTGGTTCAAGAGGGCCGCCGACCTGGGTGACGGTTACGCACAGCTCGTCACCGGGGACAACTACGCCAACGGGTCCGGTTTCAAGAAGGACTCCAAGAAGGCGCTGAAGTACTACATGATGTCCGCCGCACACGGCAACACCGTTGCGTGCTACAACGTCGGAACCGCCTACGCACTCGGCAACGGCGTGCAGAAGAACGAGACGGTCGCGTTCGACTGGCTCAACAGGGCCGCCGAGGACAACTACATGAAGGCGCAGTTCTCCGTGGCCGAGGCGTACTCCAAGGGCAGGGGGGTCAAGAAGGACGCCGTCAAGGCGTTCGAACTCCACAAGGTCCTCGCGGAGAACGGCTTCGGGAAGTCCCAGTACCATGTCGCCTACTCCTACTTCGAGGGTGTCGGCACGGACAGGAACGACAAGCTCGCGTTCGAATGGTTCGGCAAGGGCGCCGAGAGCGGCAACGTCCTGAGCCAGTACTACATGGGATACTGTCTCGCCAACGGAATCGGCACCAAGGCCGACGAGAAGAAGGCGCTGATCTGGTACACCCGTGCGGCCGAGCAGGGACACGTCGTCTCCAGGGAGATCGTCGAGAACACCACCGGTAAGAAGGTGAAGGTCAAGGCCGACGACTCGCCCTTCGACTCCTACCTGTTCTCCGCCAGGAACGGCGACCCCGATGCGATGTTCATCGTGGGACGCTGCTACATGGACGGTGTCGGCACCGCCAAGGACCCCGCCGAGGCGAAGAAGTGGTTCAACAAGGCCGCCGCTGCCGGCAACCTCGCATCCAAGAGGGCGCTGGCACAGCTCAGGAGACCCGCCGTCAAATGATCACGCGGGGGTGTAACCCCCCGCAAACACCTTCCCAACCCCGATTCCCGTTTTGAGCAGACTCCAACGTGGGTTAGCCCTTATAAATACATGAAGCGCATCGGACGCCTGCCGGAGCCAATTCGACATGGATAAACCTAAGAGACGCTGGGGCGACAGATCCGACGCCTACCTGGTCCGCGATGTTGACGGACTGCATGCGATCATGCCCCACCTTATGGACAAGAGAACCGACGCCGAGGTCTACGTGAACTACGAGTTCGACGTCACCGAGACACTGAGGTACCTCGAGACGCTCGAGGTGCCCGAGGGATGCGAGAGGCCGCGCTTCTTCCACTGCGTCCTCATGGCGATAGCCAGGACCATCGACATGCGCCCCCTGCTCAACAGGTACATCGCCGGTCGCAGGTACTACCAGCGCCACGCCATCTCCATGGCGTTCGTCGCCAGGAGGAGGTTCACCGACGAGGCGGAGGAGAAGCTCATCGTCATAGAGGCCGAGGACGACTGGACGCTGGAGAAGGTCTGCAACGGGACCACGGGGACCGTCGACAGGGCCCGCAAGGATGACAAGTACGGCATGGACGGGACACTCGACATGCTCGCCAAGATCCCCCGCCCGCTTCTGATGGTCGTCGCCCGTGTGGTCAAGATACTGGACTTCTTCGGAAGGGCACCCCGCGCCATCACCGACGGGGACCCCAACTTCGCGACGGTTCTCCTGACCAACCTCGGTTCGATCAGGGCACCCAGCGTGTACCACCATCTCAACAACTACGGCACCAACTCGATCGTCGCCGCCATAGGCACCATCCACAAGAGGGAGGTCATCGACGCCGATGGCAACAGGTGCATCCGCGACGTGGTCGAGGTGGGACTCACACTCGACGAGCGCATAGCCGACGGATTCTACTTCGGGCGCTCGCTCAGACTGGTTCAGCACCTGCTGTCCAACCCCGAACTGCTTTCATTACCGCTCAAGGAGAGTATAGACTTTGAATTCTAACGTGAAGGCACCCTGGATAGGGAGCCTCGGAAACCTCCCCCACCACCTGGAGTACCCCGAGTGCTCCATGGTCGCGATGATCGAGGAGTCCGCGAGGAAGTACCCCGACTACAGTGCCATGGTGTTCTTCGGGAAGAAGACCAGCTACAGGCAGATGGTGGAGCAGATCAACATCTGCGCCAGGGCCCTCAGGTCCATCGGAATCAAGAAGGGCGACAGGGTCACCGTGGCCCTCCCCAACTGCCCGCAGGGTGTGCTGATGTTCTACGCCATCAACATGATCGGCGCACAGGCCAGCATGATACACCCCCTCTCCAGCGAGAAGGAGATCGAGTTCTTCATCAACGACTCCGGCTCCGTCGCCGCGATCACCCTCGACCAGTTCTACGGGAAGTTCGCCAGCATACGTGACAACACCTGCATCAGGGAACTGATCGTGACGTCCATCAAGGACGCCGTCGGCCCCCTCGTCCGCATCGGATACGACCTCACCGAGGGCAGGAAGCACGACAAGGTGCCGTCCGACGCACCCGTGATCATGTGGAAGGACCTCATGTCCAGGGGGACGGCGTACACCGGCGACTACAGGGACGAGACGGATTCCCGCGAAGCGGCGGTCATCCTGTACTCCGGTGGCACCACCGGGGTCAGCAAGGGGATCCTCCTCAGCAACTACAACTTCAACGCGGTCTCCACCCAGACCGTCAACGTCAACCCCATGTACAGGCCCGGGGACAGGATGCTGGCCGTCATGCCCATCTTCCACGGTTTCGGACTGGGTATATCCATCCACACCGCGCTTTGCAACGCCGGGACATGCGTCCTCGTGCCCAGGTTCACACCGCAGAGCTACGCCAAGCTCATGCTGAAGTACGAGTGCAACTTCATCGCGGGGGTGCCCTCCCTCTTCGAGGCCCTCATCCGCATGCCAAAGATGGAGAGGGCGGACCTGTCCTTCCTGAAGGGGGTCTTCTCCGGAGGGGACTCGCTCTCCATAGAGCTGAAGAAGAAGATGGACACGTTCCTCAAGGACCACAACGCGTCCATCGCGATCAGGGAGGGGTACGGTGCGACCGAGTGCGTCACCGCATCCTGCCTCACACCCATCCACGAGTCCAGGGAGGGATCCATCGGACTCCCCATGCCCGACATGTACTACAAGATCGTCGCCCCCGGGACCGAGGACGAGGTCGAGTACGGGGAGGTCGGGGAGATCTGCCTCGCCGGACCCACCGTCATGATGGGGTACCTCGGCCACGAGGAGGAGACCCGCAACACCCTCAGGACACACGGGGACGGACTCACGTGGGTCCACACCGGCGACCTGGGGACCATGGACGAGGACGGTTTCGTCTACTTCAAACAGCGCCTCAAGCGCATGATCGTGTCCAACGGCTACAACATCTACCCATCCCAGCTCGAGAACGTCTTCGACGCCCACGACATGGTCCACATGAGCTGCGTCATCGGCGTGCCCGACCCCATCAAGAAGGAGAAGGTCAAGGCGTTCATCATGCTGAAACCCGGAGTGGAGGCGGGACAGGACACCAGGGACATCCTGATGGAGTACGCCCGCAAGAACATCGCGAAGTACGCGCTGCCCTACGACATCGAGTTCCGCGACGAGCTCCCCAAGACCCTCGTCGGGAAGGTCGCCTACAGGAAGCTGGAGGAGGAGGAACTCGGGAAGATCGCGGCCGACGGCCAGTGATCGCCCCTCACATAAAACATTGTAATTTTGGTCTTGGCCCGTCGCGAGACGGGCCGGGACCGTTTTCAGAGAACGAACGCCATAAGTGCGCCGACGACGACGAGGACGACGAGCGACACGAACGGCAGGGCGTTCACGATTCTGTCCTGAGTGGAGATCTTTCCCTGCATGAGCCCGAATCAAGGTCGGGGTATATATCGGAGTCGGATGGGTTCGACGATGGTAACCGTTCTTATGCGATGAGCCGATTCACATGCGGGTGTCACATTGAGAACCAAAGTCCTATTCGTCTGCTACGGGAACATATGCCGCAGCCCCATCGCCGAGTTCGTGTTCAGGGACATGGTGTCCGCGG
>JAFTYV010000039.1 GCA_017461225.1 Candidatus Methanomethylophilaceae archaeon | reverse complement strand
GGAGACAGGGGCTCCAGGGACGGCAAAATCAGGGAATCGGGCAGGAGAGACGGCGACGGTCCGAACCGTGGATACCGTGGAAAGCCCCGCGACAACGACAGGGGTCGCGGAGACAGGGGCTCCAGGGACGGAAGGGACCGTGGAAGAGGACGCGCGGACAGGGGCGGAAGGCCCCCGAGACGCGTCGAGGAACCGGAGACCCCCGTGGTGGAGGAACCCGTGGAGGTCAAACTCACCATCCCGTCCTCCCCCCAGAAGATCCTGTTCAAGGGAGTGGACTGCGAGGTTAACGGCAAACCCGACCTGGCGATGGTCCTGTACCTGCACGGTGCGGTCGCCATGAGCAAGGGGTGCGAGAGCAACGCCGAGAAGATGCTCCGCGAGATGGGGCGCGCCAACTTCACCTCCAACAGGGAGAGGATCGCGGGCATGTGCTCCCGCGACGCCCTGCTCGAGTACGATTACCTCTGCTGGACCCTCGACAACGGATACGACAGGTCCGAACTGGACTCCGCCGCCGAATCCGGCAACTGCCACGCGCTGTACTGCAGGATCCGCCTCGACGAGGTGGAGGGGGAGAACCCATGCATAGACACTTTCGCATCCCACATGGACCTCGAGACCGAGAAGGTCGAGGAGGGTCTGAAACGCCTCAAGAGGAGGGAGAAGTCCGCCAAGGCGGAAGAGCACCTCAAGGAGGGGGAGAGGAAGAAGAAGCTCAGACAGTCCATACGCGAGACGTTCGTCAGGGCACGCAACGGCGACGAGGACTCCCTCTCCCGCCTGGAGAGCCTGTCCAGATCCTTCCCGGAGGCCGGGTTCCTCCGCGGATACCTCGACGTGTACGGAGGGGATGGTGCGGAGACGTACCTGAGGGACGGGTTCACCGGGTACAGGGACACCGTCCTCTCGATGGGCCCGGAACTGGGCATCTACGACACACCCTTCGGGATGTTCATCAGGGCCAAGAGGCTCCAGAACGACGGCGAGGACTGGATCCCCGCGATGATCAGGGCTGCTAAGGCCGGATCCCAGGAGGCCATGACCGAACTCGGACCCGTCCAGAACAGGAAGGATGTTAGGATGTCCTTCGCATCCATATACGTGGAGACGGGCGATGTGGAGAACCTCGTCCGCAGCTACGACGGGGAGGACACCAGGTACCTGGATGCCTACTGCTCCGGGGATTCCGCCAGGGTCCTAGAGGTCGGATCCAAGATGGGTGGTGCGAGGGAGATAGACTGGTTGAAGAGGAACCAGCGCAACGGCGTCCCCGGTTGCTCCGAGGCCCTCGTGAAGCTCGCCGGGATCGAGGAGCGCCACTGCAAGCAGCTCGTGTACGCGCTCCACGACATCGGCGAGGAGATGGAGGCGGCCATCCTCTACTTCAAGATGTACGGTGACCCCACGCTCCCCTCGACCAAATGGCTGGCCAAGGTGTGTGCGGACGAGACCGCGAACGAGTACGTGCGTCAGCGTTTCGAGGAGATGGGGGACATCGCCACCTACAACTCGATCTTCATCGACGACGGTTACGTGAGGAAGCACCCCGGAAGGGGTGGACCCGGACGCGGCGGGAAGGGCGGGAAACGCCGCTACTGACACGCCGGATCCTTTTTACGATGAAGATGAGGCGGGGCCTTCCGGCCCCCGCCTCAGTTGCCCACCAGCTCCGCTCCCGAGAAGCTCATCGTGGGAACGGACACCACGCCCATCTGGCGGACGTCGTCACCTATGCACTCCACGTTGGAGACCGCATCGAGCATGTTGCCCATCAGGAGGGCGTTGTTCACGGTGCCGACTATCTCGCCCCTGCGTATCAGGTACCCGCAGCGGACGTTAAGACCGAACCTCCCCGTGAGTTCGTCGGCCTCGGGCCATGCGAACTTCTCGACGAGGATGCCGTGGTCCGTCTCTGCGACGATGTCCTCGCGCGACATCCTCCCGGGGGCGACCACCATGTTCAGGGGTTTGATAACGGGCGTGCGCTCATAGGCCCCCTGGGCCTCGACACTGGATCTGCGCATCCCGTTACCGGTGCTGTCGCCGCAGAACGAATCCCTCAGGAAACCCCTCAGCACGCCGTTCTCGATCAGCGGACGCCTCTCCGTCGGGACACCCTCGTCGTCGAACACGCAGGACAGCGGTGCGGGGACGGTCGGATCGTCGGTTATGCTCAGGCACTCCGATGCGACCCGCTCCCCGAGGGAGTCCCTCCACATGCTGCGTCCGTACTTCCTGTTCTCGCCGTCCACCGCCGCACCGACGGACGAGGTCAGCATGTCCCCCAACTCGCTGGGCGGGAGGATCATGGACAGGGATTCGGACCCCTTGAACTCCCTGCACACCGATGCCGCCCTGGCCTTGCGCGTGAGCTCCCTGCCGATCCACTCGGGATCCAGGTCGAGGTGCGTCCCGTGGTACGTCTCCATGCCCTCTCCGGGATGGTCGCCCACCGTCATCGATGTGAAGTGGCCGTACACCAGGGTGCTGCGGTGGTGGACGTCGACACCGTTGCTGTTCATGGTGCACCCCTCGTTGGCGGAGACCCTGATCTGCGCACGCGGGATGTCCACATCGCAGTTGTCTATCAGGACCTTCGCGATCTCGCGCAGGTCCTCCGGCTCCACGGACTCGACCCTCTCATCCCAGACGTCCGGGACCGCTATCCTCGCCTGCCCCGGCTGGGCGTATCCCGTGAACTCCCCGTTGACGGGGGAGTACCTCAGGACGGCCCTGGCCATGGATACGCAGTCTGACACCGCGGAGTCCCTGTTGAGGGATACGGATGCCTTCCCGAGTCTGCCGTCCTCGGACATGCGGACCATGAGCCCGGAGTCCACCTTGGTCTCGATGTTGCTTATGCGGGAATCGTCGATGTATATCGTGTGGACGGTCGCACTGGACACGTACACCTCCGCCTGATCGTAACCCGACAGCGCCTGCATGGCGCGGTCCGCCACACTGCGGATCACTGTCCTCCCCCCACGATCATCCTGGCGCGCATGTACGGGCCACCGGAGGACACGCGGACCCAGTCCTCTATGCCCTTGCCGCACATCCCCCCGTCGAGGACGACCTCCCTGGACAGGGCATCGGCGGAGGTCAGGATGTCCACGGACCTGCCGGTCAACGTGAATGACTGGACCATGCCGGCGATCTCGCCGTTCCTTATGCGGAACCCCCTCAGGCACTTGGCCTCGAAGCATCCTCCGACCGGGTCCTCCATCCCGTTGACCATCTTGTCGCACAGGATGCCGTCGCGGGTGTCCGCGATGAGCTCGTCCCTGTCCCACTCCCCGGGTGCGAAGAACGTGTTGGTCATCCTGACCCACACCCTCTTGCCGTAGTTCTCGGACCTGCCGTTTCCGGTGGGTCTGCACCCGAGCTGGGATGCGGTCTCCAGACTGTGCATGTACCCCGTGTACTCGCCGTGATCTATGATCTGCGTGCGGGACGACGGGGTCCCCTCGTCATCGAACGGCACCGAGCCGTGCGCTCCGTGGACCGTACCGTCGTCGTACATGGAGACGACATCGGACGCGACCCTCCTCCCGACCGCCCCGGTGAGGAACGACCTCCTCTTCGTGATCTCGTCCCCCTCCGAGGCGTGCCCCATCGCCTCGTGTGCGAGGAGACCCGACACCATCGGGTCCGATATGACGGTCATGTGTCCGGACGGGGCCCTCTCGGCGGACAGTGTCGCGACCGCCTCCTCGGCGGTGGTCCTGCCGACCTCCTCCAGGTCGGTGTCGCGGACGACCTCGAAACCCAATGTGCTGTCCGGCCCGTCGTAGTAGCGTTCCATCCTCTGGCCGTCGGATGCGACGGACATGGCCCTGCAGAGCGTGCGGACCTCCTGCCACGATATGTCCGATCCGACGGAGTTCACCAGGCAGTTATCCTTGATCTCCTCCGAGTACGACCCCATGCGGTTGATGACACGGTCGTCCACCGCCTGGGCGCGGTCCAGGTCGAGGACCGCCGATATCTTCTCGGAGAGGTCCACGGAGTCGGGATGGATCCTGACCCTGGCATCGATGTGCCTGCGGACCGATGCGGGCTCGAGGTGGAGGTCGGACTTGCCGTCACCGCGTGCGTTCGCGACCGCCGATGCGGCCGCCGACATTATGTCCGCCCTGTCGAAAGACGTGGCGGTGCCGTAGCCCCATCTGCCCCCGATCCACGCCCTGAGGCACACGCCACCGGTCGCCTTCTCCACCAGTTGGCGGAGCTCGCCGTTCATGGAGCTCACGCCCGTGACGCGGATGGTCTGGGAACGGGCGTCCGAGAACTCGGCACCCATATCCTGCATGTGCCCGACCGCCGACTCCAGGACGTCCTGGTAGTCGTCTGCCCTCTGCCCGGTCATCATACCACCGTGAGGGAGTGGTCGAAGGAGGTCAGGATCTCGCAACCGTCCTCTGTGATCAGACATGTGTCCTCGATCCTGATCCCGCCGACTCCGGGTATGTATATGCCGGGCTCCGCGGAGACGATGTTGCCGGCGCGGAGCGTCTGGGTGGATCTGGGGGACACGGAGATGTCCTGGTGGACCTCCATCCCGATGCCGTGACCGAACGAGTGTATGAACCTCCCCTTGAACTCCGACTCGTCGATGACCTTCCTGGCGGCGAGGTCGGCGGCGTTCGCCGATGCACCGTCGCGGTACTCGTCGATCCCCGCGATCTGCGCCTCGCGGACCACCTCGTACGCCCTCTCCAGTATCTCCGGCGGCCTCCCGAGGAACACCGTGCGGGTCATGTCGGAGCAGTACCTATCGAACTTGGTCCCGAAATCGAAGAGGGCGGTGTCGCCCCTGGCGAGCCTGTAGTCGCACGGCATGTGGTGCGGTTGGGACGAATAGGCCCCGAACGCGGCTATGGTGTCGAACGCATTGCCGGATCCGCCGAGCTCGCGCATCCTGTTGTCCATGCGTGCCGCGACCTCCCTCTCGGAAACGCCCTCGGAGAGCATGTCCGGGATCTCGCCGGCCACACGGGACGATATCTCGCATGCCCTGCGGGTGGCCTCTATCTCCTTGGCGTCCTTCACCGACACCGTTGCCGAGATGGCCTGGCCTGCATCCACGGGCTCTATGCCCTCGACGGTGCGCCTGACGAAGTCCACAGCGGCGTACGTCGCCGAGTGCATGTTGAACCCGACCTTCGTGCATCCGGAGAGCGCGTCCCTGAGGAACGCGTTGCGCTCGTCGCGGTCGTGGTACACGTGGACGTCCCCGAGACCTGAGTTGGCGGACTCCTCCTCCAGGATGCTTACTATGACGTCGAGGGACCCGTCCCCCCTGACTATCGCGAAGGAACCCTCGAACGTCCCGGAGGACTGCTCGGTCAGATACCAGAACGTGGAATCCAGGAAGGGATCGCCGTCGTTGACGATGACCACGGCATCCATCCCCTCCGCGTTGGAGATGAGCCTCTCGGCCCTTGATTCGGACATGCCCCTCCAACGGTCGGAGGCGAGATAATTGTTTGCGAGAACACATGGGTGGGTCCGCGCCCGCACGTAGCGGGGCGGGACCCGGTCTACGGTTTCAGATGCCGATCCACTCGTTCCTGGCGATCCTCTTGAGCGCCGAGAACGCGGACATGGCGGCGAGGTACGATGTCTTCGGGTTGTCCGGGGACGGTACGTTGTAGGTGTGGCAGGTCATCTCCCCGAACTCGCCCTTTATCCTGAGCTCGTGGGAGTTGCTGTGGGTCGTCGGATCCGCGACGATGGTCACCTTGGTGCGGTCGAACCCGACGCCGAGGAGACTGACCGTGGCGGCCACGTTGATGTTCCTGGGGAACGCCTGGACGGCCTCCCTCGCGGAACCGGAGAACAGGACGGTGGGCTCCTCGAGCTTCTCCACATCGATGTTGTTGTGGATGACGTACTCGACACCCGATAGGCTGACCGGACTCTTGACGGTGATGAGCTCGACCTCCTCGAGCTCCCCCACTGCGGAGGACCTGAGTCCGTCCGTACCGCACACGGCTCCGGACGGGATGTATATGCGTGCCTCGCACTCCTTGGCCTTGGTGAACACGGACTCCCTGAACGCGTCGTCGACGAGGGCCCCGACGGAGAGGATCATGATGTCGACCCCTCTGGCGACGACCTTGGGCATGATCTCGCGTGCGGCATCCTGGGATGCGGCCTCTATCACGAGGTCGCAGTGGTAGAGCTCCTCCTCCACATCCTCCACGACGATGGCCTTCTTCAACTTGGACGCGAGCTCCTCCGCGAGACCCGCCTCCACATCCGCGAGGTATATCCTCTTGACTTCCGCCATCTCATCGGCGGCCATGGCCAGCTTGGTTCCGATGGAACCGCAGCCCACAATCGTAATGCGCATGCGCCGACCACCATTGTGCATCTATTAAATCGTTTTCGAAACACCGACATCCGTCTGACTGGTTGTGGTTCGTTTTTCGTGGTTTCGATTCGAATAACACCAACAGGATTACGGAAAACGCAATATCATCAACGCAGACCGTCCCATTCGGAGGCGAACTCCTCCAGGAATCCGACCATGTACTCGTGCCTGCGGTCGGCCATCCTGCGTGCGGATTCGGTGTTCATCATGTCCCTGAGACCCAGGAGCTTCTCGTGGAAGTGGTTGATGGTTGTGCCCCTGTTGGAACGGTACTCCGCCTCGGACATCCCGAGACGCGGCGGCTCCCCCGGATCGTGGATGGCACGTCCCCTGCTGCCCCCGTACGCGAAGGCGCGAGCTATCCCGATGGCCCCTATCGCATCCATGCGGTCCGCATCCTGGACTATCATGCCCTCCAGGGTGTCCGGAGCGACGCTGTCACGGCCCTTGAACGACACCTGCGAGATTATCCCGCACACCCTGTCCATGGTCCCGGGGTCGATCCCCTCCCCCGACATGAACCCGCGGGCGTTGGCGAATCCGGTGTCCCCGAACAGCTTCGGGTCGTCCACATCGTGCAGGAGCGCGGCCAGACGCACCACATCCTCATCGCCACCCTCCAGAGCGCAGAGCGTGCGTGCCAGATCGTGCACCCTGACCGTGTGGTGGTAGTCGTGCCCGCTGCTGTCCCCCTCGAAGATCCCACGTGCGAACATGCGCGCCCTGTCGAATACAGACTCGTCCATGCCGCGCCAATGGATCCGCATGATAAATACAACTGCGGTTTGCTTCGGACGGACCGGGGGGCCGGGTCCAAGGTTCAAATAGTGGATGCACACGGATACACGACATGGAATCCAAGGAAGTCCTGGGCAGGACCGTGTTCTTCCTCGCCCTGTGTGCGTTCGTGGCCGTGTTCACGCACCTGTTCGGTGACGAGAACTCGCTGATCGGGGTGATGGTAGTCGTCATGGCCCTCATGCTCCTGTCGAGGGACCTCTCGGACAGGCCCGCCGTCAACTGCCTGGGGATGGTCGCGGTGTCCGTGTGCCTCGGTCTCGGAGCGTTCGTGTCGGTCACGGATCCCTTTGTCGGCCTGGCCGTGAACATCGCGACGGTCCTTGTGGTCTCGTACCTCGCCACGGACAGCATGGACTCCCCCGTGCACTTCCCGTTCCTGCTCGGATACGGTTTCCTGCTCTCGTCCCCCGTGTCTGCCGAGGGCCTGCCCGTGAGGCTGCTTGCCCTGGCGGTCGGATCCGTCCTCGCCGTCGGACTGAACGTCGCACTGGGGCGCGGGCGCCTCGACTCGGCGTTCAGGGGGACCCTGTCCGAATGCCTGCCCGTCCTTGCGGAGTGCGGCGACCTGGGGGCGTCCGGGAGGGATCGCGATGTTGGACCCGTGTACTCCGCATGCGACCGTGTGGACAGGATGGTGTGCGCGAGGGGCACGGTCACGGAGCACGGTGCGTCCATGATGGAGTGCACCGCCGAACTGCGGTGCATGGCCCACTGGATCTCCACCTCGTGCGACGTCGTCGAACTCGCTGCGGCATCCTCCGCACTCCGCGGACTGGTTGACGGGGACCACGGCGGCACAGGGTGCGTACGCGTGGACTCTCTCGGGAAGAGGATCGATGCCGTCCTGGAGGGGGATGCGTCCTGCAGCGGGGCACGTGTCGACACGGGACCGCATGCGTTGGACGCGGGGCGCATGTCGTTCGCGGTGCGCATGGCGCTCCTGTTCTCGTTCTGGGCGTTCCTCTGGCAGTACTGGGACGAGGAGAACGCCAAATGGCTCGTGTTCACGACCGTGGCGCTGGTCCAACCGTATTCGGACGGGGCCGGGCGCAAATCGGTGATGAGGGTCACAGGGACCCTGGTCGGGACCGCCGTGTTCATCGTCTTCCTCGTGCTGTCCGGGGGCGACGGGACGGCCATGGTCGCGACGCTGCTGTTCGCGAACTACCTGAACACGGTCCTCGACCCGGACAGGTACGACGTCTCGATGGCGTTCATCACGTTCTCGGCACTCGCCGTGTCGTCGATGGCCGACCCGTCGTCCGCCCCCGTCCTGGAGAGGGTCGCGTTCATCCTGCTGGGCGTGGTGTCCGCGATGGCCGCCAACCACCTCCTCCTGCCCCTGAGGAGGAGCGACCGCGTGACCCGGACCTCGGCGGCGTGCCATGCGTCGTCCGTGTCGCTCGCGACCGGTCCCGCTGACGTGTCCGATGCGGGATCAAGACGCAGGTTCGTGGAGGCACGCAGGACCTGGTCCAGGATACCCGTCCCGGACTGCACGGAGTGCTCCAGGTTCTGCCACCTGCAGTCCATGGTGTCCTCGCACTACGCCGCACACGGGTACCTGTCCGGGACCGCGCCGGACGATCGGACGGCCGTGCTCATGCGCGATTGGGTCTCCGAGGGACGCTCCATCGTCGTGGCCGCCATGACGAGGGGGCTACCGTGACGGCAACGGTTTTAGGCCCGTGACGGATGACGTGCCATGGTCAGATACACCCTAATAGACCACACGGCCGACATGATGGTCAGGGCGTTCGGGGATACACTCGAGGAATGCTTCGGGAACGCGGCGTACGCCCTGTTCGATCAGACCGTGGACCTGTCCGGCATCGGAACGGACGAGGAGACGGAGATCAGGGTCTCCGGGATCGACGACGAGGACAGGTTGTACTCCTTCCTCGCCGAGATGCTGTTCATCGAGGACTGCGACAACCTGATCCTGAAGGAGTTCGACGTGTCGTTCGAAGGCGAGGACGTCGTGTGCCGTGCGAGGGGCGAGACCCTCGACCGCAGCCGCCACAGGATCAGATCGGAGGTCAAGGCGGTCACGTACCACATGATGGAGATCGACCGCGACACGCCGTCTGTGACCGTCATCTTCGACGTGTGACGCCGACGTGGTATTATATTGAGAACACATTCGAAGGCACGATGCTCAGACTAGGTTGGTTCTCCACTGGAAGGGGTCCCGGATCCCGCAATCTCCTCAAGGCCGTCATGGACCGCAAGGAAAGCGGCGACCTCGACGTAGAAATCGCATTCGTGTTCTGCAACTGGGACAACGACGAGGAGGACAACCCGAAGAGGGAGCAGAGGGAGCTCTTCTTCGACATGGTGCGCGGGTACGGGATACCCCTGGTCACCGCGTCCTGGAAGAAGTTCAGACCGGACCTCTGGAACGAGGACCAGGCCGCCTGGAGGGACGAGTACGGGAAGCTCCTCAGGGAGCTCACGGGACGCTACGAGTTCGACCTGGGGATCCTGGCGGGCTACATGCTGTGGATGGATGACGAGACATGCAGGCAGTACGACATGCTCAACCTGCATCCCGCCCTCCCAGACGGCCCCAAGGGTACCTGGCAGGAGGTCATATGGCAGCTCATATCGGAGGGTGCGACCCGCCAGGGGATCATGATGCACATCTGCACGGAGGAATGGGACCGCGGAGCGGCGCTCACCTACTGCGGGTTCGACATCCGCGGAGGGGACTACGACACCCTGTGGGAGTCCATGGACAAGAAGGTCGCGGAGAGCGGACTCGATGCCGTCAAGGCGTCCGAGGGCGCCGACGAACCCCTGTTCAGGAGGATCCGCGAGGACGGCGCGAGACGCGAGCTGCCACTCATCGTCGCGACCATAAGGGAGTTCGCCGAGGGCAGGGTGTGCATCAGGGGCAAGCGCCTGTACTCCGGGGGCGAACCGCTGGAGGGACCGTACGACCTGTCCGCCCAGGTGGACGGATCGTTGGAGTGATCCGATGGACGAGTTCGATCCCGCAGCGGAACTGGGCCTCTTCCCCGACAAGTGCATGATATGCAACTGCAGGGGGTTCCTCACCAAGAACAACAACGTCCGCGACCTCTGCGCCAGGTTCATACGCAACGGGGCGCACTTCTACGACGTCCTCAGCAGGTACGACGACCTGACGGCCTACGTCCTCGGAAGGGAGGAGGCCACCGCGGGGAACGTCCTCAAATGGGTCGTGCCGTTCCTGAAGGCGAACGGCGCCACGGACCACCTCATGCATGTGTACAGCAGGGAGTGCCTCGAGATGATGCCCAACGCGGACAGGACGATGAGGTACATCTCGTCGATCATGCCCACGTTCATCACCACGTCCACCTACGGCCACGGGATGCTCGGGATATACGAGGAGCTGGACGCCCCGCTGTGCGACGTGCTCTGCACCAAGGTCGACCTGGACCCAGCGACGTTCGGACGTGCGGAGTCACGCAAGATAAGGGAGATGGGACAGGAGATATCCGCCCTGAGGATCCCCAAGACGGTCTACGAACTGGACGTCCCCATGAACGTCGACGAGAAGGACGTGATGATCATAAGGAAACTGGACGAGATCCTCCAGGACCGCATGCCCGAGCTGACGGCCATGAACCTTATGGAGTCCACCACCCCCGTCACATCTCACAAGAAGGCGTACCAGCTCCTGGACATCAGGAGGCAGACCAACATCGACCTGGACTCCACGGTGTACATCGGAGGGGACCACACGGACTACCAGTCACTGGACCTCGTCAACGACAGCGGGGGACTGGCGATCTCGTTCAACGGGACCGATTTCGCCGTCAGGGGGTGCACCATTGCGATCATGTCCAAGGACAGCACCGTCGGAGCCGTGTTCGCCGAGGTGTTCTACAACAAGGGCATCCAGGCCGCCCTGGACCTCGCCAACAACTGGGAGAGGAAGCACCTGAAGAACTGCGACTTCTCGGACCCGTACCTGGTGGAGAACCTGCTCGAGGTCCACAAGCGCAAGCTCCCGGAGGTCATCGTGGTGGACAACAGGAACGTGGACGAGGTCGCCGCCCGCAGCGACGAGTACAGAAGGAAGCTGCTGGGAGCCTGAGAATGGGATTGGTGCTCTGGTCGGGATTCGAACCCGAGTGTCGGCCTCGAAAGGGCCGAATGATTGGCCGCTACACTACCAGAGCCTAAGTCGGTTCAAGGCGATATAGGATATAATGCTTTTGAGGGTGCCGGGCGGTCCCGGGCGACCCTCACAGTTTGCACAGCCTGCAGTCCTGCAACCTGCAGGGCTCGTTGTTTATCTTCCACCTGAGGGCCCAGAGCTTCATCTCGCGGATGACACGGATCAGGTCCTGTCCGCACTCCGTCAGGCGGTACTCGCTCCTCATCGGGACCTCGGACGTGTCCACACGGTGCTCCACCAGACCCTCCTCCACGAGATCCCTGAGACGCTCCGTCAGGACCTTCGGAGTTATCTCGCTCATGGACCTCTTGAGGTCCGAGAACCTCTTCCACTCCTCGCCCTTCCCCAACTCCAACACTATCAGGACGGTCCACTTCCTCGAGAGGTAGTCCATCGTCTTGTAAACCGTGCACGCCGGATCCATGGTTTCCTGTTAGAAACCGGCGCTATATATACTGTGGTATGGATTTGATATCTAGTATCAAAACAATACGGTGAACGACATGAGATGCAGACAGTGCGAGGAGACGGTCGCGGGCGGCGGATGCACCCGCGTGGGTGTTTGTGGTAAGGACGAGGAGCTCGCGGGACTCCAGGACAGGCTGGTCGGCGCCCTCGTGGACCTGTCGGTCGCGTACGGGCCCTCGGACGATGTACCGGCGGAAGTGGACGACCTCATCACCGACGGCCTGTTCATGACCCTGTCCAACACGAACTTCGACAAGACGGCTTTCGGAACCGCCATCGGCGATGCGGAGAAGGCGTTGGGACCCACCGGTTCGTCCGGAGGATACGTGTTCTCCGTCGACGGGCTCGACGGGATCGACGACCTCAGGTCCCTCAAGGAGATCCTGCTCTACGGCATCAAGGGACTTGCGGCGTACTACCACCACGCCCGCATCCTCGGAGGCGAGGACCCCGAGGTCCCATCGTTCATGAGGAAGGGGCTGGCGGCGATGCCCGCCCGGCTCTCCGCCGATGAGCTGATCGCCCTCAACATGGAGTGCGGTGCGGCGGGGGTCAGGTGCATGGCCCTCCTGGACGGATGCAACACCGGTAGGTACGGATCCCCTGTGATCACCAGCGTCGGGACAGGTGCTGGGAGCAATCCCGGCATCCTGATCACCGGTCACGACCTCCGCGACCTGGAGATGCTCCTCGAACAGACCCGCGGGACGGGGATCGACGTCTACACGCACGGCGAGATGCTCCCCGCCCATGCGTACCCCGCGTTCAAGGAATTCGGCAACCTGGTCGGCAACTACGGGGGCGCATGGTACAGGCAGAGGGACGAGTTCGAGAGCTTCAACGGTCCCGTCGTCGCCACGACCAACTGCGTGCTCCCGCCCCGTGAATCCTACGCCACCAGGCTGTTCACGACCGGCGTGGCGGGGATCGAGGGCGCGACGCACATCCCGATGGTCGGCGGCCGGAGGGACTTCGGCCCCGTGATCGAGATGGCGAGGTCCTGCGGATCCCCCGTGGACATAGGTGGCGGGGACCTCCTCACAGGATTCGCGCACAACCAGGTCCTGTCCATCGCCGGGACGATAGTGGATGCCGTGAAGTCCGGTGCCGTCAGGAGGTTCGTGGTCATGGCGGGATGCGACGGCAGGGAGGGGGGACGCGACTACTACACGAGGTTCGCCGAGTCGCTCCCGGACGACACCGTCATCCTCACCGCGGGATGCGCGAAGTACAGGTACAACGGCCTGGACCTCGGCGACATAGGCGGCATACCCCGTGTCATCGATGCGGGACAGTGCAACGACTGCTACTCCCTGGTCGTCATAGCCAACGCACTCGCGGAGGCCTTCGGAACGGATGTGAACGGACTCCCGCTGTCCTTCAACATCTCCTGGTACGAGCAGAAGGCCGTCCTGGTCCTCCTGTCCCTGCTCAACCTCGGGGTCAGGAACATAATGCTCGGCCCCAGACTCCCCGAGTTCATAACCCCCGGGGTACTCAAGGTCCTGGTGGACGCGTTCGGCATAAGGGCCAACAGCGACGTCATCACCGACATGGACATCCTCGGGATCTGCTGATCCCGAGGGGTTTTCCTCCCTCTGGCCCCTCGGGGCCGGACCAACACATCATCCGCCGATCTGTCTGGAATCCGCGCGGATGTGGTACTTCTCCAGCACCCAGCGTGCGATCGGCTGGGCGAACAGCATCTCGATGCCGAGCGCGATGCCGAAGTTGCGCGGCCACCTGTACAGGAACATCTCGAGGGGTTCGGTGGTTATCGCACCGTTCCCGATCCATGCCCCCACGACCGTGAGGATTATGGACATCAGGAACACGGTGCACAGGATGTTGATCGTCACACAAGAGCGGAAGCTGTCCCCCTGGGACGTGACCCTCGAGGTCAGGTAGCCGGCCGGACGGTACGTGATCAGCACGGTGGCGATGACGGTGGGCCAGAGGATGGGCAGGATGGAGAGCACGTGCACGTAGGTCTCCCACGAGACCTCAGTCTCCATGAAGGTTATGATCGGTGCGATGGTGTTCACGGACAGCAGCGAGACGATCACCATGAACAGGACGAACTCGGGTCTGTTGCGTGGCAATCTCATGTAGAAGGGGTTCAATCGGTCATCTCCGAAGTGAGGTTAATGCACCCTCCTTAAAAACATGCCGTGCCCGGATCAGTCCCGTCCCCCACGGAAGACCGTGAGGAGATGGATCGTGACGCACAGGCCGATGAAGGTGAGCATGACCCTGTGCCACTCCTCCGTCATGAAGAACGCCATGGTCAGGATCAGGACCGCCCACACCATGACTATTCCCTGGACACGTGCCCTCGTCGGGATGGTGCGGTGCTCCCTCCATCCACGGATGTAGTCGCCGAAGAACGGACTGTGCTCAAGCCACCCGTACACACGAGGGTTCGACGAGAAGCAGAACGCCGCCAGTATCACGAACGGCGTGGTGGGGATCACCGGCAGGAACACGCCCACGGCCCCCGCCGCCAGGGCGATGAGGCCCGCGAGTTCGAGCAACCTGGCCCTGAGCCCACGTGAACGTGTCCCGCGCACCTCCGGTGCCGTCAGGCGGATCCCCCCGGACGCACCAGGTGCACGATCGCATCCAGTGGACGGCGGAGGAGCATGCGGGGGCCGCTGTACCTCATGACGTCCCTGATCAGGATGCGGTGTTCGTCGTCATAGCAGTGGATCGGACAGCTCCTGCACGCGCCCTTGCTCTCGCCGAAAGGACAGTCCGACAGCCTCCCGTCCGCATAGGATGCGAGGTCCGAGCACACAGGGCACAAAGAGGTTTCGGAGCCACCGTGGTTTCCCCTGCAGTAGAGTGCGATCATCTCGCGCACGGTGGCCCTCTCCCGGTGGATGCGCGACATCAGTTACGCACGCGGACGTCGTTCCCGTCCATGGGCCTGTGGAACTTGCCGGTGACGGACACGGGTTTGATCCTGTACACCGCTGTCGGGGGGACCTTCTTCATGTCCATGCCGGTCTTACCTGGGACGAGCTTCTCCACGATCGCGAGCAGGACCCTGGCCTTGCCCTCGTCATCGTCGACCATCTCCACGTCGCCCTTGATAACGACGGACTCGTAGACGGTCGTGGTGTCGCATGCGGCGACACCGCAGTGCTCGTAGCCGATCCTCTCCCAAGCGGTGAAGCACACGCGGGGATCCCTCTTGATGTTGTCCATCTTCTCCCCGAGCCTGCGGCCGTGGATGTACACGATGCCATCGATCTGGACAAAGTTCACGGGGGTGGAGTAGGGGTAGCCGTCCTCGCCGATGGTGGATATCGCCCCGACGTCGCACCTGTCGAGGAGATCCGCGATCTCGTTGTCTTTGAGCTGGTTGTTAAGCATGTTGGGTTGCATTTGTCAACACCTCTTAATGTACAAACGTCAGTAGACCGTATTTAAAGGTACAGTATCCAACCGGAAACCGTCATCTGGTCTCGGACGTGCCCCTGGCACCCTTGGGGGCCTGGACCCTCCACGTGAATGCGGTGACCACGACGAGGGCCGCCGCACCCGGCCCGACGGGTGCTATGGCGAAACCCCATGTCGCACAGGATGTGACCGCGATCAGCACCGTTGCGCCCACCCCCCGGGGGGTGGGTGATCCGGGTTACCGCCATCAGGACGATGGATGACGTGACGGCCGTCGCCGTCGCGAACCATGTGGGGCCGAGGATGTGGACGAGTGCGACGCCAATTGCGGCGGACATCAGGTGGCCTGCGATGACGTTGCGCGGACGGGTCGCAGCGCTGTCCGGCATCGAGAACAGAATCACCGCGGACGCCCCCTGTGATGCCATGAACAGCGGCACACCGTGTTCGAAGAACAGGAAGGCGACCGCGGCTATCGCCGCGAACGCACCGACGGCACATGGTACCATACCGAGGCGGTCTGGCATCTCTGCCATGTGTGTTCGGACGGGTACAGGGCACTTAAAACGGGAGTTTCCGTCTGGAAACCCCCGAAACATCCCCAGCACCGTGCGCCTGCATAAAAGTATTTATAACGATTCGTTTCATGGAGCCCTTTATTAGAGAGGAATTATCATGGCCGACAACGAACCGCTTGAGAGTCCGGATGAGGACGTAACTCGTGTACGTCTTCCAAACATAAAGG
>JAFTYV010000038.1 GCA_017461225.1 Candidatus Methanomethylophilaceae archaeon | reverse complement strand
GGCACTCAAGGTGGACCCCCTGGATTTCACCCGTGTGAGGGCGTACGCCCTGGTGCTCCTGTGCATAAACACGGGGACGAGGACCAAGGAGATCCGTTTCGCGGAACTCCGCGACCTCGACACCAAGTCCTGGATGCTTGACATCATCCATGTAAATGGCGAGGCCACCTACGGCCAACCGAGGGGGGTTCCGATCCCTCCGGAGATCCGTCAACCAATTCTCACGTACCTCCTGGCACGCCAGAAGTGGATGGTGGACAATTCCGTGAAATCACAAGCGCTGTTCCCATCCAAGGACAGCGACGACGGGTTCCTCTCGGGTAATGCTATCAGGAAGATGAAGGAGGTTGTGGAGGACGATATCGGTGTGCAGTTCGATCTCCGCGAATGTCGCAGGACGTTCGGCCAGAGGTATCTGGACAGCGACCTGGACATAGAGTCCGTGAGCGTGCTCATGGGCCACGCGTCGACGAAGACCACAGAGAGCTTCTACAGCAGGAAAAGGTTGGACAGAGCGGTTGAAAGTGCGAGGATGACCTGGAGGGAAGATGGTGGACAATAAAATTGTCCAGAAAATCGATGTCTGGATGGTGAATAATGGTGGACAAGGCGAGATTCGAACTCGCGACTTCTGCCTTGCGAAGGCAGCGATCTACCGGGCTGATCTACTTGCCCATTGAATCCGGTAAGCACCTGTACAATGAACCCCGATATAAACCTTTTCGAGACCCGGACCGACCGCCGGCATCGGGGCGACCGATCCGGAGGGTCCGACAGGAAGGGTCGGACCCCGTGCCGTTCAGACAGCACCCCCGCCGCGGATGCTCCATCCGCCCGAGGCCGACTGGACCCCCGCCATGCGGGAGAACTCGCCGCCGGAGGCCAGCAGCTCCGCCGGGGGACCCTGCTCCACGACCCTCCCGTCGCGCAGGACCACCACGTGGTCCGCCTCTGTCACCGTCCTCATCCTGTGGGCGATGACCAGCACGGTCCTCCCCTCGACCAGGTGCGACAGCGCGTCCTGCACCCTCGACTCCGAGCCGGCGTCCAGGGAGGCGGTGGCCTCGTCCATTATCACGATCGGCGCGTCCTTCAGGATGGCCCTCGCGATGGACACCCTCTGCCTCTCGCCGCCGGACAGCATCGCCCCGTTCTCGCCGATCACGGTACCGTAACCGTCCGGGAGCCTGGACACGAACCCGTCGCACATCGCCGCCTCCGCGGCCGCCAGGACCTCGTCGTCCGTGGCGTCCCTCCTGCCCATGCGGATGTTCTCCATCACCGAGGTGTTGAACAGCACCACATCCTGGAACACCACGCTGAACCGGGACATCAGGACCTCCGGGTCCACGTCGGAGACGTCGACGCCCCCGACGGTTATCCTCCCACTGTCTGCGTCCCAGAACCTGGTCGCCAGCCTGGCGACCGTGGTCTTCCCGCTGCCGGACGGACCGACCAACGCGGTCACGCACCCCCCGCGGGCGGTGAACGACACCCCGTCCAGGACGGTGCGGTCCCCTCCGTAGGAGAAGCGCACGTCCTCGAACACCAGGTCTGTTCCCTCCGGTGAGAAGTCCGTCCCACCGGCCTGCACCGCCATCTCGGAAACCTCCGCCACGCGGCGGCAGCTGACCTCCCCCGCCAGTATCGACAGGTGGTTCTGCAGAGCCGTGACCAGCGGGTCGTTGATGCGGGACGCCACGATCACCGAGGTGACGAACACCGTCAGGGACACCGCGCCCTCCGCCAACAGGACGATACCGATCAAAGCCGTGGTGACTGCCCCCAGCCTGAGGACCGTCTGCGTCAGGGCGACCGTCAACGCGACCGCCAGCTCCGTGCGGGTCTCCACGCCCTCGACGGCGTCCAGCTCCGCGGACAGCCGGTCCATGTACCTCCCGCGGCAGCCGTTCACCCTCAGGTCGTTCGAGCAGTCCATGGACTCCCTGATCATCGCGGACACGCGCCCCATCGCACGGGACCTCCTGACGGAGTTGTCCCTGTGCACGCGGGACGACGCCAGCGCCAGACCCACGGCCACCGGCACCGGCCACACCATGGCCAGCCCCAGCACGGGGGACCACAGCACCGCCACCAGCGCCACGACGGGCGTGAACACCAGGGTGGCGGCGAACGCCGGCACCCAGTGGGACATCATGCCCTCCTGCACGGTCACATCCCCCAGCATGCGGACCGTCAGGTCCGAGGGGTCCCTCTCCGCCAGGAACGACAGCGGCAGGTGCCTGATCCTCTCCGCCAACCCTGTGCGGACCTCCCCGCTCTCCCTGTACGTGTCCAGGAAGCAGCGGTCGTACTCGCGGCGGTAGGCGACGGCTGAGAGGACGATCAACACGGCACACAACATGATGTAGACCGGGTACGGGATGTCCGGGTCGTGCCCCGGGATCCCCATGATGTCGGAGGTGAACAGCACTGCGACGACGGTGGCCATCATCAGCACCGCATCCGTGACCATTGACGCCCTCACGGCGCCCACTAGGTTGGCCCACCCCCTCTCCGAGAGTGCGAACCTCCCCCTGATCGACTCACGAACGGTCGTGTCCGCACCCCCCGATCCTCCAACCGAGCGAGCGGTTGTACTCCGTCCACATGTCCAGGTAGCGTCCCGGGACCGAGACCAGCTCGTCGTGGGTCCCGCTCTGGACGATCCTCCCGCGGTCCATCACGCATATCCGGTCCGCGTTGCGCACCGTCGACAGGCGATGCGCTATCAGGAGCACCGTGCGTCCGCGGGCCAGCTCGGAGAAGCCCTCCTGGATCAGGTGCTCGTTCTCCGGGTCGACGAAGGCCGTGGCCTCGTCCATCACCACTATGGGCGTGTCCCTCAGGACCGCCCTCGCGATGGAGATCCTCTGGACCTCCCCTCCGGACAGGTGCACCCCTCCGGGACCGACGACGGTGTCCATCCCGTCCGGGAGCCTGTCCACGATGTCGCGGCATCTGGCAAGATCCACGGCGCGGCCGACCTCCTCGTCCGTCGCATCGGGACGTCCGAGGCGCACGTTATCGGACAGCGACCCCGAGACGATGTGGTTGTGCTGGAAGACGTGGCTCTGCAGGGACAGCACGTCCTCGGTGCCGATGTCCCTCAGGTCCACGCCGCCTATCGACACCGAT
>JAFTYV010000009.1 GCA_017461225.1 Candidatus Methanomethylophilaceae archaeon | reverse complement strand
CGATAGCAACCTTCAACTCTTCCACGTTGGAGGCGACATTATCACCTGATCTAGAGACTATTTCTACATATTCACGACCATCATTATACCATACTGCCTCCCATCCAGCACCCGCATTAAATATCGAGCAGGAAACTTCAGATTGATAGGCATATAATGCTTTCTGGAAAGAATCGAGATCGTAACAGGTGATCTTTTTCCCCACAGACGCATTTGAGAGATCGTTGTAGTATCTCTTCTCCTGCGCGGTCAGTTGATTATAGAAAAACCGTCCCTCGGTGTAATCGGACTCCTCGGCATCCACAGACGGAATCATCAGGGATGTCGACAGCACCACTGCAACGAGGGCGAGGGTAACGTACTTCGCCTTGTCCATAACTGACTATCCATATCCTACAGCATAAAGGTTCTCGGTCGGAGTATGTTAGAGCATGGACGACCCGTCTGAGAGTCCCTCTGGAACGACCTCTCGCATCCACCGGAACGGCAGCGCATTTCATCTACCACCGCGTCGTTCCACATCACGGAGGTCTCACGTTTGGATTTCATCGATCTGTTCCAGCTCCTGGTCGTCGGTCTCATCCCCGTCGTCATCGCAGTCCTCGAGTACCGTGAGAACAGGCTCCAGCGCAGGGTCGAGGAGTTCAGGATCAACCACAGGGACCTCAGCAGGAACAGGTTCGAGTACTCCGAGGCGAACCTCGAATCATACAGGAGGGAGGTCGGATCACAGGTGGAACGCGGGATCCAGCCGGAACTCTGCGTGGACTACCTCATCCACTCGGGGGACTGGTGCGTCGCACCCGTCCCGACGGACCGCGTCCGTCTCCATGGGACGGATGGCAGGGTGACCTACCCAGGACCCCGCTCCGTCCTCCCGTACAGGGGAGGCTACACCTACAACGTCAAGCGCATCCTCGGGAAGAGCATGTTCAACGGCACCATGACCGTGATCAGGGACGTCTCGGTCGGGGACAGCGTGGACATCTATGTCGGCGAGTCCGACTACTACACGTACTACGACCTCTGCGAGTACCGCGCGTACAGGACCGTCTACGACGACGTGGTCCGCCTGCCGGGCGGCACCGGCCGCGCCGGACCCGTGGTCCCCCTGGACCGCCTCACGGACTGGGACTCCCGCCCCGTGGGCATCGGGGTCTGCACTCTGACCGTCCTGCACAACATCGGCGACGGCACGCTCTTCTGCGTCCACCACAGGTCCGACAGGCTGGCCGAGGCCATGAACACCACTTCGCTGGTCCCCGCCGGTTCCCTCCAGATAGCCCTCGACGAGATCGGGGACGGGGGTGTGGACCACATCGGGAAGACCATCCTGAGGGAGTTCGTGGAGGAGTTCCTGAACTGCCCCGAGATAGAGTACCCCGAGTCCTTCGACCTGGACATGCCGGACTCCATGCGCACGTACTACCTGACCATGGGGTTCGACCCGCTGAACACGAAGATGGAGATGGTCACCATGCTGGTGATCGACTGCGCGGGGGAGGACCTGAAGCCCTTCCTCTCCAGGTTCTCCGATGTGGGATTCGGCGACGGTCCCCTGACCATGGACGAGCTCTCCGCCGTCCTCGCCGCATCGTCCTACGAGGGCGACATCGAGGTGCGCCCGTTCGACATGGAGTACGTCCTCCGCCACATGCGCGACAGGAAGGCCATGCCTGTGTTCAGGGAGGCCATGAGGTACGTGTCCGAACACCACGCGGAGATGATGGATACCGTCCGCGGATCGCGTCGAATTGGCTCATGAAGGGTCGGGCACCTCCTCCGAGCCGGTAAGCACCCCCGGACCGAAGAGCAGGACACCGCCCTCCTCCGCATACTCCTCCAGGTCCTCGTCGAAACCGGACATGGAGAACAGGGCGAACCTGGTGTTGTAGTCCCCCTTGAGCAGTCCCACCTTGCATTGGAGCTCCCTCAACGCCCCCATCCCCGTCACCCCGGATGCGTACCCGCAGTCCCCGAACAGGTGTATCCGGTTCCGTCCGATGCGGAGGGTGGCGGTGACATCTATGCCGACATCCTCCATCACGACCCTCCCCTCCCCATCGTGGAGCAGGACCCCGTCGTCGTCCCTCTTCGGAACGGAGCCCCACCAGGAACCGATCCTCTCACAGGGGTAGCTGTGCATGACGAGGTCACTGCAGTAGGCTTCGAACCCACGACTGAGATACCGGGACACTGCACCCCTGGATTCACCGGGCACCATGGAACGGCACCTGCGCACCACCGAGAAATGGAACGACACCGCCCTGTCCGACACCGCGTACCTGCGGTATCTGCGGGCCTCCGGCACCGACCCGTACCTCCGCAGCACGCCGATGCCCGTCAACGCCTTCAGACACCGGGTCAGCCTGCGGTCCCCCATGCCCGTGTCCTCCATCATCGCACGACGTGTGTCGTGACCGGATGACACGGAGTCCAGGATGCGGAACGCATCGTCCGACACACTCCCCAGTTCCGCGGACAGGTTCCCCTCGATGCTCTCCGCGAACCACGGGTCGCCACCGGTCACCATCCTCCCCGGGACCTCCGCGTACGGCATGTCACCGATCCTGCGGTGGTGCTCCGGCACCCCTCCCAGGACGAGGTACAGCCTCAGGAGGTCCGCATCGGAGAGGGATGGGTGGAAAGCCCTCGTCTCCGACACGGACAGTGGCCCCAGTTCCACGAGGAAGGGGAACCTCCCGTACAAAGGCCTGTGTCTGTTGAGGACCTGGTCCCTCATGAACGGGACCGGCGAACCGCAGATCACGAACATCGAGTCGGTGTCGGAGCGGATCATGTCCACCAGGTACTGGAGCATAGATGCCGCACAGTCCCGGTCGTCGAGGATGTTCTGCACCTCGTCGAAGACCACGAGTGTCCTCTCCGCCATGCACAGGTCCAGCACCGACGACACGGAGGCGTACAGGGTGTCCCCCTGGACGGGGATGCCCGTCAGTCCGGCGATACACCCCCTGAGGATGCCGATGTTGGCCTCCTAGGACTGCCCGGTGAAACGGACGAAGAGCGTCCTCCTGCCCTCGGAGAACCTCCTGAGCAGCGATGTCTTCCCGATGCCGCGGCGCCCGTACACGGCGCATGTCCTGATCCGCTCCCTGTGGTAGATGTCGTCCAGCAGCGACAGCTCCCGTTCACGACCTGTGAAGGACTCCATGTCATGTGGATGACATCATGCGATTTACATTATCGTCCGTATGTGGGCCGTGACGGACCCCCGGGACACGGCTCCCCGTCCGCCCACCTACATTCAAATACGTTGACCGCTACCGCTGGCCGGGACCGTTCGGGTCCCCGGTACACGGTGCGTCACATGGCAACATTCAGCGAACTCTGCATAGGCAAAAGGCTCTGCGCTGCGATCTCGGACATGGGTTGGACGGAACCCACACCCATCCAGGTCCGCTCGGTCCCCGAGGGGATGGCGGGCAGGGACCTCTTCGGACAGGCCCAGACCGGCACAGGGAAGACCGGCGCCTACGCGATGATCGCACTCGGCAGGACCCGTGCGGGCTCCAGGACGCCGACCACCGTGGTCATGACCCCCACCAGGGAACTGGCGGACCAGGTCTCCAAGGAGATGCGCGCACTGTCCTCCCACACGAAGCACAGGGTCGTCGCCGTGTACGGCGGCGCCAGCATATCCGACCAGGTGCAGAGGCTGGAGGAGGGGTGCGACGTGGTCGTCGGCACACCGGGCAGGATCCTGGACCTCCACGGCCGCGGCGTCCTCGTCTTCGACGCCGTGAGGGAGCTCGTCATCGACGAGGCGGACAGGATGCTGGACATGGGCTTCATGGAGGACATGGAGACCATCATATCCCTCACACCCGAGAGCCGCCAGACGCTGCTCTACTCGGCCACGCTCTCCGAGGAGGTCCGCGGCATCGCCGGCAGGTCCATGAGGGACCCCGTCGAGGTGTCCGTCTCCCGCGACGACGTGGTGTCCGACCTGGTCAGGCAGTACTACGTCGAGGTCAAGAGGAACGGCAAGATGGACGTCCTCAGGGACATCATGGCCAACGGCGACCCCAAGATCGTCATTTTCTGCTCCACCAAGAAGATGGTGGACGACCTCTACGAGGGCTTCAGCGCCGAGGGCATGAGGGTCGGCGCCCTCCACGGCGACCTCCCGCAGTTCAGGAGGGACAAGACCATCCGCGCCTTCAGGGACGACAGGATGAACGTGCTCATCGCGACGGACGTCGCCGCCAGGGGACTGGACATAGACAACATAGAGTGCGTCGTCAACTACGACGCGCCCCTGGACCCGGAGACCTACACCCACCGCATCGGACGCGCCGGGAGGGCCGGCAGGACCGGGGTGGCCGTGACGTTCGTCACGCCCATGGAGGACAGGAGGATCCCCTCCTACGAGGCCTACATGGGAAGGGAGGTGGAGAGGGTCACCAGGAGGCAGGTGCAGAACCTGGAGATCTCCAACCCGGAGCTGAAGGCCATCACGAAGGAGAGGAGGAGGGAGAGGCGGAGGATCGAGTCCTCCAAGCCGAAGGTGAGGGCGGTCATCCCCAAGGAGAAGCCCGCTCCCCCGACGGACGTCACCGTGCTGTCCCTGGACATCGGGAAGTCGTCCGAGATCGACCGCACCACGCTCTCGTCCTACGTCATGTCCTGCTCCGGCATCGGGGAGGGCGACATCGGACGCATCGGCATGGGCTCGGACTCCTCGTTCGTCGAGGTCTCCTCGGACAGGGCAGCGGACGTCATCAGGGCGATCAACTCCACCAAACTGAGGGGGAGGAGGGTCAGGGCGGACTACGCACCCGAGAAGAGGAAGTGCAGGGACAAGCTGAAGGACAGGGCCTGACATACTGCACGCACGGTTCCCCCTTCAAATACCGTCGGGGGACACGGAACTGTGATGGCATGGATGGGATATCCGGATACACGCTGATGCACGGGGACGTCGAGGTGGCGGAGATGAGCCTCCACGACGACACGGGAACTGTCCACGGGATCGGCGACATCCTGGATCCGGCACATCTGCCGGTGGGCGTCGTCCATGATGGGATTATCGACGGGGAATCCCTCAGACGCTGGTGGAGGAAACGCTCCATCCCGGCCGGTCGCACCGGTCTCGAGAACCTCCTCCAGGCCCTCGACATCGGATGTCCCACGGAGCTGCTGCCGGGATCGATGGGGCTCAGCCTCTCAGACCAGTACTGGATCCGCGGAATCGGTTCGGACATCACATGGGGGGATGTCAACTTCTTCGACAACCCCTTCTCCGGTGACATCGGTGACCTGTTGTTCGGATACACGGACGGGTGCGGAGGGTGCGACCCGTCATCCCCCGACAACACCACCGAGGGCAATCTCAAGAAGAGATGGGAGATCATCGATGGCAGGAGGGTTCTGGTGAAATCCAGCAACTGCCAGTACAGACAGGAGGCGTTCAACGAGAGGGTGGCGTCCATCGTCATGGATGCGCTCGGAGTGGACCACGTGACCTACGACATACTCTGGGTGAACGGTGTCCCGTACAGCTCGTGCGAGTGCTTCATCACCACGGATACAGAATATGTGACTGCGGACCGCGTGTGCAGGATCCGCAAACACCGGAACGACATCCCGTACTACGACCATTACGTCGGATGCTGCTCCGAACTCGGAGTCGACATCGTACCGGACCTGGACCGCATGATCGTGGTGGACTACCTGATGATGAACAACGACAGGCACCTGAACAACTTCGGCCTCGTCAGGAGGGCGGACACGTTGGAGTGGCTGGGTGCCGCACCGGTGTACGACACAGGGGCATCACTCGGACACACGCTGAACTGGGACGGTATGGCAGGGGATCCGGAACGGGAATGCAAACCGTTCGCGAGGACGTTCGAGGAGGAGATCGACCTTGTCTCATCCTTCGACTGGGTGGACATCGACGCCCTCAGGGGCTGCATGGACACCGTCGAGGAGTCCCTCCAACCCATCGGCAAACTCTCATCCGAACGCATGGCTTTCATCCTCGACCTGCTGGGGCAACGCATCGACCTGTTGGAACACCACGTCAACCGGCAAAGGTGATCCTCGATCAGAAGAGTGCGTGCACGTCGCAGATCCTGTGCTTCGGCCATGTTTCCGACAACCGCGATGTCGGTTTTAAATAGACGAATCGTCATCTACATGATTAAACTGACGGTTCCGTGTTGCAGCACGGAACCGGGCCAGAGAGGCCATGGTTTCCACCTGTAGGGGATCACAGGAGATCTACGAGAACATCGATCGACCATGCGATCACCCTCAGGTAATCACGAGGTTTGGAATCTCTATTCATTCCTTTCCCCCTACGGGCCCACTTCCTTGGGCCCGTAGACCCCCTGTCATCGATTCAGTATATGGTACATGATAATCCGTTTCCATTTTGTAGTCACATCAACGATGGGAGAGCACACCATGCACATGACTGTCGGTACCGTAGCGAGAGGATGGACCGCCCCGCCCCCTCCCCAGTCACATATTTAAATAGCCATTATATACGCACCCGTGTAAAGGGAAATTCGTCCGTGTGAAGTCGCGGACCGCAGTTTCAGATCAGTGATTGAAATGATCTCCAAATTCACAGATATCGGCATACCCGAAGATGTTGCTAAGGCCATGGACGACATGGGATGGGACGAACCCACCCCCATCCAGGTCGCATCCGTCCCCGTGGGACTCAGGGGTGTCGACATGTTCGCACAGGCCCAGACCGGTACCGGCAAGACCGGTGCCTACGGCTCCATCATCCTCGGTACCATCCCCTCCGGCGAGAGGGTCCCCTCCGCGATCGTCCTCGTCCCCACCAGGGAGCTGGCCAACCAGGTCGCAGGGGAGCTCACCAAGCTCTCCAAGTACTCCGGACACGTGTCCACGCCCATCTACGGCGGAGCGAGCATCGAGGGTCAGATCAAGAAGCTCCAGGAGGGCTGCGACATCATCGCGGGAACCCCCGGACGCGTCAGGGACATGATCACCAGGGGCGTCCTGAACCTCTCCGAGATCAGGGCCATGGTGCTGGACGAGGCCGACAGGATGCTGGACATGGGTTTCGTGGACGACATCGAGTTCATCCTCAAGGCCATGCCCTCCGAGAGGCACACCCTGCTGTTCTCCGCCACCATGCAGGAGAACGTCAAGCAGCTCGCCTTCGACTACATGAGGAACCCCAAGGAGATCTCCGTCTCCCAGGACGAGGTCGTCCTCGACCTGACCAAGCAGTACTACATCTCCGTCGGCAGGAGGAACAAGTCCTGGGCGCTCTGCAGGATCCTCGACATCGACGAGCCCAAGGCCATCATCTTCTGCCAGACCAAGAAGATGGTCGACGTCCTCGACGAGAGGCTCACCGGACTCGACTACAAGGTAGAGGCCATCCACGGCGACATGCCCCAGTCCAAGAGGGAGAAGGTCATCAAGGACTTCAAGAACGACGTGACCGACGTCCTCATCGCCACCGACGTGGCCGCCAGGGGACTGGACATCGACGACATCAGCTACGTAATCAACTACGACATGCCCGACGACATCGACACCTACATCCACAGGATCGGAAGGACCGGCAGGGCCGGCAGGGAGGGTACCGCGGTGTCCTTCGTCACCTCCGAGGAGGAGCACCTGGTCAGGGAGTTCGAGATGAGGACCGGCATGGAGATCGAGAAGAGGGACGTCCCCGACGCGGAGCCCGGACAGAGGGACACCATCAAGAGGGTCGTCGACTACGACCAGATCTCCGACGTGTTCGGCATGTGCAGGTTCGAGATCAACCTCGGCAAGGCCGACGGCTTCAAGAAGGTCTCATTGGCCGACTTCGTCATCCGCAACGCCAGGGTCAGGGACGTGTCCGTCGGCAAGATCGAGATCGGACAGGAGTCGTCCATCGTGGAGGTCCACAAGGACTTCGGCAACAGGATGACCATGGACCTCACCAAGGCCAAGTTCAAGAACAAGAAGATCAGGGTCCGCGTCATACAGGACTGATCCCACACCGGTGCGGGGAACCGCACCGTCCCAAACCCATTCCCCGGGGGCCCGTCCCCCATGGTTCTGTCCATCCGTCCGTCATCGCCGATGCACCGACGGACATCCCGTTGTGCCCCGTTATATCCCCGTCCCGCGGATCGCCCATGCACGGAACGGACACCCCGACAGGGGACGCCCGACCGTTGGAGAGATAGAATGGATTCTTTCGATAGGGCAGAGAGGACGGTTGAGCGTGCGGCGAGGAAGGTCGAGAAGATCATCGACCACGAGGAGATCAAGGAGGTCAGGGCCGCGGACCGCGAGAAGGAGAGGAAGCTCAAGGAGGAGCTCCGCCAGGAGGAGAGGGAGACCCGTGACGCGATACGCGAGGAGCACAGGCAGGAGAGGCAGGCCAAGAAGGACGCCAAGCACGAGGGCTCCGCGAAGGAGAAGCAGAAGATCGAGATCGACAGGGCGGAGGCCAAGGCCGAGGTCCAGGAGAGCGAACAGGACGAGATCCTCGTCGACGCCGTCGACAGGGCCGAGATGAAGGTGATGAGGAAGCACTACGAGTGAAACAAGGCGGGACCGGAGAGGTCCCGCCACAAGTTTTCGTAATTTTATAAAACAATTTATAAGATTGCGATAAGTAAATTTTCAATAATAATAAAAACTAGAAAGTGCTCCCCATATCATGGCCTCGGAATACATGGGACGCAAAGCAGATTCCGAACTCGAGCTGAATCTCAGATCGATGGGTGCGGTATTGATCACAGGCCCCAAATGGTGTGGTAAGACCAGAACTGCATCGGAATTCACCAAAAGCGCCATCTACTTCCAGGATCCGGACAACCGCACAAAATACGATGCGATTTCGAAAACGAAACCATCGAAATTCCTAGAAGGGGAGAAACCACGTCTACTCGACGAGTGGCAGATGTACCCCATAGTCTGGGACTCCGTCCGTTTCCATGTCGATATCGAACATTCGATAGGTGATTTCATTCTGACCGGTTCATCCACACCCATTCCGGAAAAAGAGAAGGAGGAGAGGAAACACACCGGGACCGGGAGAATCTGCGAGATGAGGATGCGCACCATGAGTCTTCACGAATCCGGGGAATCCAACGGTGAGGTCTCGTTGAAGGATCTGTTCTCGGGAAATCTGGATGTATTCTCAGAATCGGACCTTGGTCTGGAGGACATAGCATTCCTGATATGTCGCGGAGGGTGGCCCGAGTCGATAGGCAGGGACGAGGACGTGTCTCTGAACATAGCATCGTTGTATTACGAAACCGTAGTGAACGAAGATGTATCGAAGGTGGACAATGTTCGCAGGAACAGCAACACCGTGGACAAGCTCCTCAGATCCGTCGCCCGCAACACATCGTCCCAAACCCCGGTTTCCATACTGTGCGAAGATGTCCGTGGGGACGATTACGGCGGACAGATCGATGTGTCGGACATCACGCTCAGAAGCTACATGTCGGCTCTCCAACGTCTGTATGTCATCGAAGACCTAGAAGCATGGATGCCGTCGATGAGGGCGAAAGCCCGTATACGTAAGACACCGAAGAGGAATCTCGCGGACCCTTCGATCGCTGCAGCGGCATTGAGATGCAAACCCGATGCCCTGTTGAAGGATACAACGACCCTCGGTCTGCTGTTCGAATCGCTGTGCATACGTGATCTGCGCGTCTACATGCAGTCCCTCGGCGGCAACGTCTACTTCTACAGGGATGAGACGAACTACGAGGTCGATGCGATATTGGATCTGGGTGATGGGAGATGGGCGGCGGTGGAGGTCAAACTCAATCCGGATAGGGAGGACAAGGCGGCAGACAACCTGAAGCACATCCTGACGAAAGTGGATACCGCGATCATGAACGAACCTTCATTCATGATGGTACTCACCGCAACGGGCATTGCCCATCGGAGGGATGATGGCGTACTCGTGGTCCCGATCGGGTGTCTCAGGGACTGACGCGTATCACACGATCGCCGGGGGTGCCCTGTGACCGAACAGCTCCTCCGGACCGATGAGGACCAGGCCCGTCTCCGAAGCGAACTCCACGAGATCCCCTTCGAAACCGGACGCCGAGAACATCACCATGCGCGGGTTACCACCGTCCGAACCGGGGACATGGGATCCGGAGAGGTCGTACTCTGCCAATCCCGCCCTTCCCTCCCCGTACCAACATCCGATTGGGACGTCCACCGTGTTCCGACCCGATGTGATGCGGATGGTGAAATCGATCCCGGTGCATCCGTCATCCGTGTCAGCCCGCCAACCTGTTCCGAGGACGTCGTAGTTGGACACCATGTAGTCCCTGCAGAACACCTCGAACCTCCTCCCGAGGAACGCATCGATGAACGGCTCCAACGGACCGTATCCCCCCGACGGGTTGAGGCTGGATAACAGGTGGGCACGTCTCCTGACGACCTCCTCGTTGAACGCCAGGAAGTTGTCGGAGACCCTGTACACGGGATTCCCCCGCGGACCCGCCATCGGATCCATCCTCTCCACGACCCCGAGCCCGACCAGGTACGAGATGTTCCTGGAGCATCCACCCTTGTCCATACCCGTTCTCCTCACGACGTCCCTCTGACGTACGGTCCCATCGGACAACGCTTGAACCGTATCCATATGGCCCCTGTGCGACCCGGGCTCGTACGATAGGATGTATCCCGCCTCGTCCGCCAACCAGCAATCATCGGCGAAGTTCCCCATGATGCATTCCCTATACGTCGGCTGACGCATCACACGGTGGTATCCAGGTACTCCCCCCACAGTGAGGTACAGTCTCAACTGGTCCCGTTCGTCCATGCCGTGGTGGAACCCCCTGCACTCGTCGAACGTCAACGGACCCAACCTGATCACATGGTCGAGGCATCCGGACAACCCTCCGTCCGGACCCACACATTCCCCCTCCATTATGCGAACCGACGAACCGCTCAGGATCAGCATGGAGTCCGTGTGGACGATCACGGAATCCACTAGGTCCCGGAGATCGGAGGACACCGTGTCGCACCCCTCGACGAGGAAGGGGAACTCGTCGATCACGACCACGGTCCCCTCCCTGCGGCATATCGACCCCAGATCCGCCATGAGATCCCCGTAGGTGCTGTAACGATGCGGTTCCGAACCTGTGTGCTCGGCGATGAGCACGGAGAGGTGTTCCAGGTTCGATCTCATGCAACCCCTCAGGGCGTACAGGAAGAGGGACCTCCTCCCCCTGCAGAAACGTTCGAGGAGGAAGGTCTTGCCGATGCGACGGCGACCGTACACCGCCACCGCGGATCCACCCGACGAGTACGCATCCTCCAACAGGGCCAGTTCGCGCTCCCTTCCGATGAAGACCTCCATGGATGCGTATCACCGTTGTGGTATTTCGATTATTCATACGTTTGATTATATATCATGTTGGATGAAAGTTGATTTGTTTTCAACTTATCGAAAAAGTTGATTTGAAATCAACTTTCTGCAGATGTTGATTCCGATCCAACATCATCCGAAAGTCGCCTGACGGCAGTGGTTGCGACCGTACCGGAGAAGGAATGGAAAACGGACGATCGGGGTTTGACGCGGGAGGGGGAACCCCCTCCCGCAGTGATCGCATCTCAGAGCTCGATGAGCACGAGGATGTTGCCGATCTGGATGGTGTCGACAGCCTTGCCGTCGAGCATCAGGCGCTTGTCCAGCTCGAAGAACTCGGCGCCGACGGTGACGGTCTCCCCGTCCACGTCGAAGTCGATGGAACCGGTCGCCAGCTTCCCGGCCGCGTCCCTGGGGTCCATGGCGGCGATACCGGCCACGATGGCCTTGGCCTGCGCCTTGAAGGCGGGACCCAGCTTGGCGTGCACGGGCTTGACGCCCACGACGTCCTCGGTGAGCTGCGCCTCGGGCTCGATCCTGACCTCCCTGGCCTTGGTGGTCTCGACGATGTCGGACCTGGCGGCCTCGAGGACGGACGCGTCCGAACCGACGAACTCGATCATGGAGAGCTCGGCGTTGAGGGGGATCTTCCTCTCGCCCTTCCACGCGCGGATGGCGACGAGGACATCCTTGAGGGCCTCCCCTGCGGACTCCGCACCGTCGTCGGTGAACATGGGCTCGGGCCATGCGGTGAGGTGGACGGACCTGCATCCGTCGATCGCCCTGAAGTGCTCCTGGTACACGTCCTCGGTGACGTGGGGCATGAAGGGCGCGAGCATCTTGATGCTACCGAGGAAGACGTTGTACAGCGTGTACTTGACCGCGTCGTCGTCCCTGGCCTTGACCATCTCGACGTAGTTGTCTGCGAACTCGTGCCAGATGAATCCCTCGACCTCCTTCATGGCCTTGTCGAACTCGTAGAGTCCCAGGTGCTCCGTGACGGATGCGAGCACCCTGGAGAACCTGCTGATGATCCACCTGTCGGAGACCCTGAGCCCGGGCTGCTCCGCGGGGACGTCCCTGAAGAACCTGCTGACGAACTGTCCGAGGTTGAAGACCTTGTTGCAGAGCTTCCTTCCGCGGACCACGTCCTTCTCCCTGAACGCGTGGTCGATCCCCAGGGAGCAGGTGGCGGCGTAGTACCTGAGGGCATCCGCACCGTAGTTCTGGAGGATCGGGATGGGGTCGATGACGTTCCCGATGGAGGAGTGCATGGGGGTGCCGTCGGGTGCCATGATGAACCCGTGGATCATGATGTCCCTCCAGGGGATGGACTCCTCGATCTGCTCCGCCCTGAGGATGGAGTAGAACGCCCATGTCCTGATGATGTCGTGGGACTGGGGCCTCATGGACATCGGGAACAGCTTCCTGTGCATCTCCTCGTCCCTTCCCCAGAACGTGTTGTAGAGGGAGGATCCGGAGGAGTCCATCCAGGTGTCGAAGACGTCGGTGCATCCCTCGAGCTCGCCGCCGCAGTCGGGGCAGCTCTCCACGGGGGGCGCGTCGAGCGTGGGGTCGACGTAGCACTGCTCCCTGGTGGCGCACACGGCCTTCCCGCACTTGCAGCACTCCCAGATGGGGATGGGTGTGGCGAAGACCCTCTGCCTGGACAGGACCCAGTCCCACTCGAGGGAGTTGGCCCAGTCCTCGAGCCTGATCTTCATGAACTCGGGGAACCAGTTGATCTCGGACGCCCTCTCAAGGATCTTGTCCCTGAAGTCGGTGGTCTTCAGGAACCACTGGGGAACCTGCAGGAACTCGATGGGGGTGTGGCACCTCCAGCATATGGACACCTGCTGGGGGTTGTCCTCCTGTTTCACCAGGATGCCCGCCTCGCGGAGGTCCTCGATCGCGGCCTCCCTGGCCTCGAGGACGGTCATGCCCGCGTACCTGCCGGCGAGCTCCGTCATCCTTCCGGACTCGTCGATGCCCTTCTCCATCTCGAAGTGGTACTTCATGACCCACTCGAGGTCATCCTTGTCGCCGATGGTGCATATCATGACGTTGCCGGTGCCGTAGTCCAGCTGGACCTTGGGGTCGGAGATGACCTTGACCCTCCTTCCGTAGAGGGGCGTGATGAGCTCCTTGCCGACGAGGTGCTCCTTGGTCTTGTCGTCGGGGTGGACCGCGACCGCCTTGCAGGTGCAGAGCAGCTCGGGCCTGGTGGTCGCGATGAGCATGTGCTCGTCGGAGTCCGCGACCTGGAACCTGATGTAGTTGAGCTTGTTGACGTTGTCCCTGTACTCGACCTCGGCGTCCGCCAGCGCGGTCATGCAGCCGGGGCACCAGTTGACGGGGTAGTTGGCCTTGTAGACCAGTCCCCTGTTGTAGAGGTCGACGAAGGACAGCTGGGTGACCCTCCTGTAGTAGGGGGCGTCGGTCTGGTAGTAGATGCTGGGGTCCATGGACTCCCCGAGCATCTCGAAGTCCCTGGTCATCTGCTCGATGAAGCCGTTGGCGTACTCCTCGCAGAGCCTCCTGTACTCCTGCCTGGGGGTGTCGAGCTTGGTGATGCCGTGCTTCTTCTCGACCTTGACCTCGATGGGGGTTCCGTTGACGTCGAAGCAGAGGGGGAAGAACACGTTGTACCCGCTCATCCTCCTGAAGCGTGCTGCGAAGTCGATCAGGGAGTATCCGGTCGCGTGTCCGAGGTGGAGGGGACCGGACGTGTACCTCGGGGGGTTGTCGATGCTGTACACCGGCTTGTCGGAGTCGGGGTCGAAGCGGTAGACCGCGTCGTTCCTCCACATCTCCTGCCAGCGCTTCTCGATGGATGCTGAGTCGTATTGTGCCATGGCTAACGGGGACGTGTAGCCGTGGACCGTATAAATAGGAATCGCGCGCGCATTACTAGGGACGGGACCCGGGACCGGGCGGTCGACGGGGATGGTGGCGGGGAGGTTCGTGGGGGTTTCGTAGCATGTTCTGGAGAAGTTCCCAGGGGTTTCGTAGCAACCTCTGGGAAAGTTCCTGGGGGTTTAGTAGCATGTTCGAAAAAAGTTCGTGGGGGTTTCGTAGCAACATCTGGGAAAGTTCCTAGGGGTTTAGTAGCATCTTTATATACTCTGGAACCACTCGGACAACACATGGAGAGGAAGATAACGAGGAGGTTCGAGGAGTGGAGGGCGAACCCCTCCCGCAAGCCGATGATCCTCACCGGGTGCAGGCAGATCGGGAAGACGTACTCAGTCCTCGAGTTCGCCGAGCGGGAGTACAGGAGCTTCGTGTACATCAACTTCGAGGTGGACCCCGACAAGCGCATGCTGTTCGATGGATCCCTGGACCCGGGATCCCTCGTTCCCCGCATCACCCTCTCCGAGAGGACCAGGCTGTATCCCGGCGAGTCTCTGATAGTCCTGGACGAGATCCAGAACTGCCCGAACGCGTACTCCGCGTTGAAACCGCTCTTCTACGATGGACGGTTCGACGTCATCGGGCTCGGATCCTTCCTCGGGGTGAACCTGGACGACGAGGACTCCAGGATCTCCCCCCTCGGCCATGTCGAAGTGATCCGCATGCACCCCATGGACTTCGAGGAGTACCTGTGGGCGATGGGCATCAAACGGGAGCTCGTGGACGAGGTCGCCCGCTGCATCAGGTCCCGCGAGGAGGTGCCGGAGTACTTCAACAGGATCCTCACCGAGCACTTCCGCAGGTACATGGTGGTCGGCGGCATGCCGGAGGCGGTGGGCATCTACGCCCGCACATCGGACTACTCCCGTGCGGCGAAGGCGCTGGACGACATCATCACCCTCCTGATGAAGGACGCTGGACGCTACTCCAGGAAGGCCGGTAGGGAGAAGATCAACGCCTGCTTCAGGTCAATCCCCCGCCAGCTGTCCCGCGAGGACAAGCGCTTCCACTACAGCGACGTGGAGAAGAGGAAGAACTCCGGGAGGAGGATGTACGGCAACTCCCTGGCCTGGCTCGAGGAGGCGGGACTGACGATACGCTGCAACAACCTGACCGAACCCGTCATGCCGCTCTCCGAGAGGGAGTCCGAGGACTCCTTCAAGATATACATGGCGGACACGGGGATCCTCATGCGCCTGATGCCGGACACGGACCCGGCACTGGTGGTCCTGAACGACCCGAACGTCAACCACGGGGCCCTGATGGAGAACGCCGTCGCATCCGCGCTGTCGAAGAAGGGGTACACGCCGTGCTTCTACTCGCGCAGGGACAGCACGCTCGAGATCGACTTCGTCATAGGGTACGGGGGCAGGGTGGCCCTCATGGAGGTCAAGTCCGGACGCAACAGGCGTGCGAAGTCCCTCAGGACCCTGATGTCCGAGAGGGCGGCCAACCGCGACGGCTACAAGATCATGGACACCAACGTGGAGGTGGACACGGACGGGATAGTCCACCTGCCGATCTACGCCGCCAGCCTGCTGGAGGACCATGTGGTGGGCGGGATCCCGGACGTCGGCACGGATGCCGACACCGTGAACCGCATGTTCGACGAGTACATGGCCGGGAAGGCCCCCTGACGTGTCGTGCGAACGGTTCGCGATTGGTTCCGAACTAGTTCCGAACTAGTTCGGAACCATTTCATACGGACATGCGACAGGGGATCCGATGATATCGGATGAACCTCGGGAAGGAGAACGGGACCACGGAATTCAAGGAGGGCATCGGACAGTTGGACAAGGGGATCCTGGTCAACTAGGGGACGAACAGGAACAGCAGATGGGTCGTCAGGTGATGTGCTTCCCGGTATCCCATGACCTGACCGTAGTCACATGGACGTTCCGTCCTGTTGTTTAAATCTTATAAAGGTTATAATGTCGAGTCATGTTTATAAACGGTCATCATCCTGATGACACCGTACCAACATGGTACGGAGGTACATCGAAATGGAGACCGAGAGGCTGATAGGTGCCGTCGAGAGGGCCATGGGACGCAGGTTCGATCCGGAATCGCTGGAGGACCTGCTAGTGATGCAGAGGGGATGCTACATCCTCAACAGATGGGGTGTCGAGCCGATACAGGAGTACAGGTAGTACCTGGCGGGACCCTACTCCGAGGATCTCGGTGTGAACTACAGGGAGATCATGGATGGGGGCAGGGTGCCGGTCACCGATGTGGACGAGGACACAATCTCCAGATTGAGGGGGCTGTTCGACAGGGGATACGACCTCGTCCATGCCTACGCGACGGTGCTCAACGTCCGGGAGTGCAACCCGAACAAGGGATGGGACGTCGTGATAGAGCACGCACATTACATCGAACGCAGACTGGGCGACAGGATAGAGGAGGCATCGGCATTACTGCTGCAGTGAGTTACGTCGACACGTGCTGCCTGATGATGTTCATCAACAGACGGGACAGCATCAGGAGGGCGACCGGGACCACGGCCATCAGGAACGTGGAGTCCCTGTTCGGGAGGTCCCGTCCCCGCTTCCTCGTCCCGGTTCCCGCACTCGGTGAGACCGTGCAGAAGGTGCATGACAAACACAGGTGCGATGGGACCGAGATGGACATGTACGCGGAACTCGTGCGTCTGATGGACGG
>JAFTYV010000037.1 GCA_017461225.1 Candidatus Methanomethylophilaceae archaeon | reverse complement strand
TACTACTACACCCCGGTATGGGGCTACGTCCTGGGTCTGGTCAGTGCGGTGCAGACGGTCCTCCTCGACCTGGGGACGGATGTCCTCCGTGTGGTGGAGTTCTTCTTCGCAGAGGATCTCCCGTACACATACTACAGCGCCACGGTCCCGTCCATAGCGTTCAGCATCTCTACGAAGGTCCCATTGATCCTGTCCGATCTGGTGCTCGCGTACCTCGTCAGGTCCCTCGTCCTGGATTCGACGGGGGACGAGGGTAAGGGCAACCTCGCGTTCATGCTCATCTACCTGTGTCCCCTTCTGATAGGGGCATCGTGCATCACCGCCATGCCGGATACCATATCCGCGATGTTCACGGTGATGTCCATCGTCCTGTTGAGGCGCGACCATCATTTCCTCGCAGGCATGACGTTTTCCATAGCGGTGCTGACCAAGTTCTTCCCGGTCTTCCTGTTCTTCCCCCTGGTCGCATACGTCCTGATGAGGAGTCGTGACAACCTCGCCAGGGGTGTACGCAATGTGTGCATAGCCGCAATGGGGGCGACCATAGCCCTTCTGGTGGTGTTCGCACCACAGTTGATGGAGGGGTCGATCGAGAGCTGCTTCCAGTTCCTCACGGACAGGACTGGTAGTTCACAAGGCGATTCGATCCTGAGTATGATCACGGGCAGAATGCGCATAATCGTCTACGGCGCCATCGTGTTGGCATCGATGTACGTCGGGCACCACATGTACAGGAGGTGCGGATGGGATGCGGACCGTGCCCTGATGTTCTACAGCTTCCTCATGATGGCCCTCTGCATGATCTATCCTCCCACACCCCAGTACATAGTGGTCCTGATACCGTTCCTCGTCTACTGGACCGTGGTTGAGGACCACAGATACATCGTCAGTTGGTGGATGATATCCCTCTTCGGGTTGTTCTTCGCACTGTCGTCCAACTTCCTCGTCCTGCTGCCTCTGGCTGCATGGACGGAGGCGATCGATGTCGGAACATTGTCTGAGTTTTTCGCCGCATTCGTCCTGGGGGACTTCCCCGTGTCCGCGGCATGGTCCATAATCGGGGGGACCCTGACGTACCTGGGGATCCTGTCCGTGTTCTGGATAATGTTCGGGGAGGACATACGTCGGATCGGAGGCCGCATACGTGGGTGACGATTCCGACGGGGCATTCTCCAGCAAGGTGTCCCTGAACGTGCTGACGAACGTCGTCCGCACGGTGATCATGGCCCTGGTGGGCTTCATGATGGTCCCCTACTACATAGGGGAGTTCGGACTGGCCGCTTACGCGATAATACCGCTGATCACAACCATCACGGCGTACTTCCTCGCGATGTCCGATTCCCTGGCCAGCGCCTTCACCCGTTACATGGCGGTGGCTGTGGGCGAGGGGGACATGGACGCGGTGAACCGCACGTTCACATCGTCGGTCGTGGGGATGGCGAAGTGCATCCTGGTGATGATGCCGCTGGTGGTCCTGATATCCGCGGCCTCCCCGCACGTCTTCGACACGGGCGGTTCCGATCCGCTGGGAGTCCAGCTGGCGTTCCTCATGATAATGGTCTCGTCCCTGATGATCTCGTTCAGCGCATGCATGGGCAGCGTCTTCATGGCCTACAACAGGATGTACATAACGTTCCTGGGCAGGATAGTCCACTGCGTGCTGCAGGTCGGCCTGGTCCTCGTGTTCTTCTTCGTCGAGGGTCCGTCCCTAGCGTTCATCGGCGTGTCGTACATCGTGGCGTCCGTGGTGTTCCTCGGTATAATGGTCGTGAACCTCCGCAGGGTGTGCCCCACACTGGTGTTCTCCAGGAGGTTCCACGATCCCGAGCTCCTCCGCAGGATGAGCGGCCTGGGCGTGTGGGCGATAGTCGCCCAGATGGGGTCGCTCCTGTTCATACAGGCCTCCATGATCGTAGTGAACCTGTTGATCGGCAGTGTCGCCCAGGGTTCGTTCTCGATCGCCGCCAACATGATATCGATGGTGAACACTGCGTGCACATCCATCGCGATCGCCGCCACCCCCCTCGTCTACAGGAGCTACGCCCAGGGGGACACCGACCGCATGGTGGCGGTGCTCAGGGTGTTCACGAAGTTCTCGGGGGTCATGATGGCCTTCCCGTTGGTGTACATAATCGTGTTCGCCCCCCAGGTCGTAGGTGTCTGGCTGGGCCCCGGTTACGAGGAGCTCTACCCCCTCCTCTACATAATGCTGCCTGTGGAGGTCGCGGTTTGCACGTCCAATGCGCTCGTCAACGTGCCCGTGGTGTACGAGAGGCTCCGTCCGGTGGCCATAACCACAATCGCCCTCGGTGTCTTCAACGTGGTCTCCACGATGGTCATCCTCGAGTTCACGGAGTTGGGTGTCCTGGGCGCGTGCATCTCCTGGGCAGTGTCCATGGCGCTGTTGAAGCTGCTGTTCTACCCGTTGTACACCTCGAAGCTCATAATCGGGGACCGCAGGCTGTTCATGGGGCCCATGTTCTGGGGATACGTGTCCTTCGGGGTGCTGCTGGTGCTCGGAATCCTGCTGACCGGGTTTTTCACCCTGCCCACCACGTGGGGTGCCGTCATAGCATCCGCGCTAGCAGGGATGGCGGTGTACGTGTTGTTCACCATACGCTTCATGTTCAATTCCGAGGAGAGGGACGTCATGAGGTCCTTCCTCCCCGGATTCGTCCAGAGGGTCTTCCGCATTTGAGTTCGCGCCCGGTTCAGGATTTCTTTCTGACGATGTACTCTGAGTATGCGCTGCAGGGGAACCCTCCCGCACCGGTGCGCTTGTCCTCGGGTGGCGGGGTCATGTAGTCCCCGTACAGTTCGGTGAGCATCCTGTCCGTCTCGCAGGGGAGGGGGACGTCCGTGTCCTCGAAGGGGTGCACGACGGGTGTCCCGAAGTAATCCAGTGGGAACCGGTTCTTCTTGAAGTTGGTGGTGCAGACCGTGACGACGGATGTGTCCTTGTTGGTTGTCAACGAGGAGAGCCACTTGAAGAACCTGGGGATGCGTCTGAACAACCTGTACAGGGCGACGTTCTCCAGTTTGTTTATGACGTGTATCGATCCGGCGAAACCCCAGAGTGCCGTGTCGGTGAGGAACCGGTTCACCGGCTTGTCCGGATACGGGACCAGTGTGAAGAGGTCTATGAACGGCAGGTCCTCGTCACGGAGCCCCTGCTCGAGGTCCACTCCCCTGTATATGATGTGGGGGTGGCTGTCACTGGGACATTCGTTGTAATAGTACTTGTCCCCATCCAGTTCGGTGGTCAGGGCATCGCGTACCCTGTCCAGGTCATCCTCCCATACGAGGAGGTCCATGTCATCGTCCCAAGGGATGAACCCGTTGTGCCTGATCGCACCGATGGATGTACCGAAATGGGAGTAGAATCGAATGCCGTTGCGTTCCAGAACGGATTTTATGTCCTTGTACATCTCCAGGAGGATGGTCTGGGTCTCGTTCACGGTGTCACCGTCCTGTGTCCGGGTCACAGGCGTTTGCGATCAAGGAGGTCGGTCGTCGATATGCCCGCGGTGTACGGGAAGAACACGATGTCGATACCGATCTCGTCGAACTGCGCCTGGGTGTGTGCGAACCTTTCGGATCCCTGCCAGTCGCTGCCCGAGAACAGGACGTCGAACCTGCACCTGTCGAGGATCAGGGTCTTGTCCTCGACCTCGTCGATCGAGACGATGAACGCCGAATCGACGGATTTGAGGGAGGATACGATCCTGAGACGTTCCTCCTCGTTGAACAGGGGTTTCTTGTTCTTGTAGCGAATGGAGTACTCATCCGTGCAGATGCCGACCACGAGCTTGTCGCATACCTTCTTGCAGTTCTCGAACAGGTTGAGGTGACCTGGATGGAGTACATCGAAGACCCCGGTGGTCAGACCCACAGAGTACTGTTTGGACATGCCGGGTAATCATACAGGTTTTATATCATTGCTTTGACAACGGTCCCCGCCCGCTTTCCCGTCGGGATGATCGGATGGTGGCCGCAGTCATTTCTTGGGTACACCAGGGACCATCCTGTAGAGGAGCACGTACCTGGCGAAAGCGGCCAGCGGGTACATCACACCGTAGAACAGGACATAGATGTCCATCATGTCCAGGAGTGCGAACACGGGGGTGAGAACCATCATGTTCGTGAACACCAGGGGGTTCAGGATCATCAGCACCTTGAACAGACGCTGGTTCTTGAAGTGCTTGCCCTCCACGGCCGCGGTCCCCTTGTCGCGGTCCAGCGCCTTGTCGGGGCAACAGTTGTTGTAGTTGGCGCCCAGGTCGATGATGAGGATCATCCCGAGTCCCGCTGTGAAACCAAGGATCAGGTACGCCGCAGGATCTATCGTTATGCCGAACAGCTCCGTGCGTCCCGAGACCCATGCACCGAATCCGGCACCGAACATCAGGATGGGGTACGTCGTCCTGTGGTTGACGCGATCCTGGAACCTGCCCCTGACGGACCTCATGTCCTTGTACCTCGCGATGTCCCCGTCGGAGTAGTCGAGGGCGTACGCCACGATCCACCCGAGTCCGCCTATGACACACAGCAGGCGATCTCCGGTGAAGAGGAGTGCGGCCGATGCGATCATGAGGAGTCCCCAGAAGATGGTGATCTGGTTGGGGGTAGCAGGGGTCCTGAGAAGTATCATCGAGAAGATCCTGCTGAGCGGTCTGAACACGTACTTCGATGTGGCATTGTCGTATTCCGATGGTGTCTGGACACCGAACAACCGTTCCCTGTCGATCTTCTCCACGGAGTGTGTTAGAGGCACGTGGTATAAAAAAGTCGTGACATGGGCCCTGGATGGTGAGAATCGTGCTTCCCGATGGGAAGCGAACGGGGATGATAAGGGGGTTGCCCCCCGGTTTGAAAGTTTGTGTAATCAGATGACGGTGGAGGAGACGCACTCGACGTTCTCGATTCCATCGATGTTCTGGAGGGCGGACTCGAGCTTGCTTCCAGCCTCCTCGTCGGAGTCGTCGATGAGGAATCCAGCGTTGACCTTCATGAGTCCGAACGCGACGGGCTCGATCTTGGTCTCGAGGAGTTTGACTCCTGCGGGAAGGATTCCGGGGAGCTTCTCGATCACGGCGTCGAGGTTGACGTCGGTGCTCTCGGGCATGAGGTCGTATCCTGCAACAATCTCTCCCATTTCCAACCCTCACGGTCCCATGAATCCGCATTTCTTGCACTCGTATGCAACGCCCTGGTCGCGGCACTGGTCGCACCTTCCGATCTCGTACTCACCGCACTTGGGGCACTTGAAGAACGTGTTACCGTGGCCGACGAGCCTCTTACCACATGAAGAGCATATTTTGTCAGCTGCCATGTCTGTGCGATGCGGTTTCTTATATATAAAAATCGGGTATCCCTGATTACGCGCTTAATATAGCGGAAATGACCCCGGGGGGTCCGGATTGCCGATGAAGGTCCATGCAGATTGTGTCCCGTGTCTGATGAAACGTGTGCTGTTCCAGTCCAGGTTGACCGGTGGGGATGCGGTGTTCGCATCCGTGGAGTCCGGCCTGCACGCGTTCTCGGACAACATAGATCCGGCCCGCAGGTCCGTCGACGTGGCGACCGCGGTCCATGCAGCATCCTACGCCGCACTCGGGACCGACGACCCGTACCTCGGGTTGAAGGTGCGTGCGGACGAGGTCGCGGGGAGGTTCATGCAGAGGGCCGAGGCCCTCGTGGCGTCGTCGGACGACCCCCTCGCCACCGCCGTGCTGGTGTCCGTGGTGGGGAACATCATGGACTTCGGATCCGGTGTCGCCATTGACGATCCGGATGAGTTCGACGGGATGTTCGACGACCTGGTCTCCGCCGGTGTGGGGTCCGACGACACCGCGGTCCTGGCGGATCTGCTCGGCGGTCCCGGTCACGTCGTGTTCATCTTCGACAACTGCGGGGAGTCCCAGCTGGACCGCATCCTCATAAGGCACCTCAGGGGCATGGGGAAGCGTGTGGTGGGCGTCGTGCGCGGGGAACCGATCCTCAACGACGTCACCGCGGACGATGCGGTGCGCACGGGCCTGGACTCGGACCTCGACTGTCTGATGACGACCGGCAAGTTCTACGTGGGCATAGACCCGGAGGACATCCCGGAGGACCTGGCGGCCGAGATCGAGGGGGCGTGCGTCGTGATCGCGAAGGGCATGGCGAACTACGAGTCGCTGTCGGACGACAGGCTCCCGGTCCCGGTCGCGCACATACTGCGTGCGAAGTGCCAGCCGGTCGCGGATTCGCTGGGCGTGGCCGTGGGGACCAACGTCGTCAGGGTCAGGGTGTGATTCCATGGAGTTCAGGGTTAGACAGGCAGTGGTGATGGTCGGTGGAAAGGGGACGAGGCTCCTCCCGTTGACGGAGACGAAGCCCAAGCCGATACTCCCGGTCGCGGACAGGCCGTGCATATGGTACCTCGTCCGCTCGCTCGCACGTGCCGGCATAGAGGAGGTCATCCTCGCATGCGGCTACAGGCCGGGCGAGATGGAGGCCCTCGGGGACGGTTCGGACCTCGGGGTGAGGATCGTCTACTCGTACGAGGACGAGCCCCTGGGTACCGCCGGTGCGATGAAGCTCATCGAGGACAGGCTGGACGAGGTGTTCGTCGCCGCCAACGGGGACGTGTTCGCCGACATAGACGTCGCCGAGGAGATCCGCGTCCACATGGACACCGGTGCGGCGGTAACCATAGCGCTGACCCCGGTCGAGAACCCGTGCGAGTTCGGTATCGCCCGCGTGGACGACACGGGGGCCATCAGCGAGTTCCGCGAGAAGCCCCGTCCGGAGGAGGTCTTCTCGAACCTAATCAACGCCGGGGTGTACGTCATGGACCGCTCCGTGCTGGGACACGTCCCGGAGGGCGTGTTCTTCGACTTCTCACGCGACCTCGTCCCGCGCGTCATGGCGGACGGTGGGCGCATACAGGGGTACAACCTCGACGGGGTGTGGATGGACGTGGGACGTCCCCACGACCTCTTGGGCGCGAACCTGTCCACGGCGTCGCGCGAGTACGCGGATGCGGAGTGGCCGACGGTCACGGGTTCCATCACGGAGGGGCGCATCTACGTCGGAGAGGGCTCGAGGGTGGACGGATCGTCCCTGAGGGAGTCCGCAGTGCTCCGCGGCTCCACGGTCACATCATCGGAACTGGACAACGTGCTCGTCATGCGCGGCTGCAGCATCGACGGCGCCGTGCTCTCCAACACGATAGTGGGGGACGGCTGCGAGATCCGCAGGGGCGCCAGGGTGACCAATGCGGTACTGGCGGACAACACCGTCATAGGCGAGGACACGGTCCTCGACGGCGGCAGGGTCGTCTGAGCTCAGAGTCTCTTCGTGGTCTCCACGGGATCCCAGACGTTCATGTCGGCGTCCCCCGACCCTATGTGCCTCTTGGCCTCGGACCTCGCCCTCATCTCCAGCCTCATGGCGTAGAGCATCTTGAACGGGTGGAAGCCCAGGTCGCGGACGGTGCCGATGGCGGCCTTGACGAGGTACCACTTGTTCCACGACGGGATGTCGTAGTCGTACTTCGCCTTCATGTTGACCTCCCCGATGTTCACACGGGTCCTCTGCTTGAGGAAGTCCTCCTCGGTCTCAGGGCCCCTGTTGAGGACGATTGCCTCGGGTGCGTACAGGCACCTGTACCCCGCCTTCTCCAGGTTCATCCTGATCAGGTCCTCGTCGGACTGCTGGTCGGTGGGGAGGCGGGTGCCTATGTCCCTGAAGGCCACCAGCTCGCCGATCTTGGGGTACACCATGGCCAGGTTGTGGTGCATGCTCCAGAGCATGTGCGTGGCGAAGCCGACCCTGTCGCCCTTGTCGTTGGTGGGTACGGGGTGACCTCCGACCATGCCCGTGTCGTCGTCGAAGAAGGGTGACACGAGGTGGTACAGGGAGTCCTCGTCGCCGAACAGGTTGTCGGCGTTGAGCATGACCACGACGTCGCAGGTCTTGTTGTCGAGGTACAGGTTGATGGCGGAGTTCTTGCCCTCCCTCCTCTCCTGGGGGAGGAAGACTATGTTGTCGAACTCCTCGGCCAGTCCCCTGACGATCTCGTCGGTGCGGTCGGTGCTGCCGCTGGACACCACCAGGACCTCCCTGACCCTGATCCCCGGGGTCCTCTGCTCGTAGATCGAGCGTATGGACCTCTCGATGTTCTTCTCCTCGTTGTAGGCGCATATGCCGATCGCGATCTCGAGTTCAGCCATTACCGTAACCCTCGGTCTCGGATTCGGTTAACTCGTATAAAAATGGTCACAGGTCGCCGAAGAGCACCCTCTCGTACTCGTCTATCAGACCGGGCCAGGCGTACGCCTCCGCCTTCGCACGCGCCCTGCGGCCCATCTCCGCCCTGAGGTCCGGATCCGCCAGGAGCCTGTTCATCGCCTCCGCCAGCGCTGCGGGGTCGGCGGGGTCGACGGTTATGGCACCGTCGCCGACGGTGTCCGGGAGGCCGTTCACGTTGGTGCAGACCAGCGGCCTCCCCCTGGACATGAGCTCCACCGCGGCCAGTCCGAAGGACTCGAACAGGGACGGCATCACGAAGAACATGCACGTGGACATGAGCCTGCGCTTCTCCTCCTCGCTGACGTACCCGCGCATCTCCACCCTGTCCCCCAGGCCCAGCTTCCTGACGAGCCTCTCCAGTTTCGGCGTCTCCGGCCCCTTGCCGCAGACCACCAGCCTGCAGTCCACGTCGGCCATCGCCCTGACCATGTGCTCCAGCCCCTTCGTCTTCACGTGGCGGCCGAGGGACAGTATGAAGTCCCCCTCCTCGGCGGGTTCGAGCGGTTCCGACTCGAAACCGGTGGGGATGGTCGTGGTCATGTCGGCTGGTATCCCGCGGGAGATCAGGTCGCCGCGGACGTGGTCGCTCACGCAGACGATGTGGTCGAACGTCATCAGGGTCCTCCTGAACATGTTGTCGTTGATCTCCGAGATGCGCGCCTGGATCCCCGTCCCCTCCCCCCACATGTTGTGGTAGGTGAACACCTTGTGCCCGTCGTACCTGGCGAGGTCGCGGTTGTACGAGGGGGCCCAGCGGTAGTTGTAGTTCACGGTGTCCGCATCCAGGGACTCCAGGGCCTCCAGGACGCCCTCCGACGAGATGTACGGCGGGTTGTAGACGTCGATCAGCCTGGATTTGAGGCGCACGATCCTGTAGCCCTCCGGCGTGACCTCCTCCTCGGGGGTGTCCGGGAGCCTGCCCGTCAGGATCGTCACATCGTGCCCCCTCTCGGCGAGCAGCCTCGCGGTGTCGTGCATGCGGTTCTCGATGCCGCCCTTGAACGGGTAGAAGTACGGGTTCACGTCGACGAATCTCATTGTCATCCCTCCAGTCCGGATCTCCTCTTCCTGACGTACGATGCAACGAAGCTCAGGATTATAACGGCGATGATGAAGACGAGGGTGACGGTCATCGCCGTGTCCCCGCTGAAGTACTCGAAGAAGAAGTTGCTGGCCATCATTATCGCCCCGTACTTCAGGACGCATCCCAGGACTATGTAGAACACGCACTTCCTGGGGTCCCATGAGTCCACCAGGGCTATGAAAGCCCCCGCGAACGGGATCATGGGGGCCACCCTGTTCATCAGGAGGGCCTTCTCGTCGCTGACGACCAGGAACGCGATGTACCGGTCCGCGATGTCCGCGATCCTCCTCGGCACGCGGATCCGGGACACGATGTAGTACAGCGAGAATATCCCTATCAGCTCGCCCACGACCGCCGCGAGGATGAGCTCGCAGCCGAACAGGACGGTCGGGTCCTGCTTGAACCCGAGGACGAAGAAGAGCTCCGGCAGCGTTGGGACGAGTATGGCGTCCAGCAGGAAGAGCAGCGCTATGCACACGACGGCCCCGGGTTCACCCAGGCCGTCGAACAGTCCGAACAGCCACTCCCCGACGCTCATCTGCGTCCGCCCCCGGTCCTCTCCGCCCTCGTGCGGATCGCCAGCTCGTATGCGGCGATGTAGCGCTCGATGGATCTGGAACGGGAGTTCTCCAGCGCGGTGGCATACGACGCCTCCCTCACGCTGTCCGGGGCGTCGAGGCACCTGCGTATGGCGTCGACGCACCCATCATCGTCATCGAAGAGGTACCCGTTGACGCCGTCCGTGACGATCTCGGCGAACGCGCGTCCGTTGCGGCACGCCACGGGTTTGCCCGTGGCCATGGCCTCCAGGATCGTCAGCCCCTGGGTCTCGAACTTGGATGCGGAGACGACCATGTCGGCTGCGTTGTAGAAGCGGGGGAGGTCCTCGTCGGACACGAACCCCGTGAACGTGACCCTGTCGTCCAGCCCGAGTTCCGACACCAGCCCCTGCAGGTCCGCCATCGCCGGCCCCTTGCCGACGATGAGGAGCCTGGCGTCGATGTGGCGCATGGCGCGTATGACCATGTCGATCTCCTTCTCGTAGGACACCCTGCCCACGTGGACGATGACCTTCGACCCCTCCAGACCGTACCTCCCGATGATGTCGTCGTACGGGAGCCCGGGGCGGAAGACGTCGGTCTTGGCACCCGTGGGGACGGTGACGAGGTTCCTGCACTCCGCACCGTGGGATTCGATCTCCCCGCCGATGCAGGCGGTGGGCGTGACGACCACGTCCATCCTCTTCAGGATCTGCCTGAGGTACATCCACACGAGCCTCTCCATCGTCTCCGGGGGGAGCTTGACCGGGGAGTAGTACTTAGCGGCGTCGTCGACCATGGTGTGGAACGTCATGACCGTGGGTATCCCCAGGGTGTGTCCGCACACCAGTCCGCGGAGAGCCATCGTCGCCACACCGTGGATGTGGATGACGTCCGGGTCGATCTCCCGGAGCACCTCGATCTTGTTGGATGGGAAGATGGGCACGTAGTACCCGTCGTACGACCTGAACCTGACCGAGGGGAAGTAGTACACACCCTCCTCGCGGAACTCCGGTTCTGGTTCGGGCGCGATGATGAAGACCTCGTGCCCCAGTTCCTCCAGGGACTCCCTGATCGTGCATATGGACGTCACGACCCCGTCCCTGGTGGGGAAGTAGCTGTCCGTCATCATCGCTATCCTCATGGGTGTTGCCAAGGTCCGTGCGATATATGATGGTTGGTACACTCCGTACCGGACGGCGGTGCCGGGGTTCGCACGCACGATTGGAAACACTATATAGGATGATACACGTCCTTCCCGTCGCAGCCGCACCCCAGGTCACCGTTTCTCCAGGGGGTGCGTGTAAGGTGATAGGATGGATGGGATTCACTACAGGGCCAGGGCACCCCTCAGGATAGGTTTGGCCGGAGGGGGTACGGACGTGGATCCGTACGCGTCGAAGAAGGGCGGAGCCGTTTTCAACACCACGATAAACAGGTACGCCTACTGCACGATAACGCCCACGGGCGACCACTCGATGTCCGTCCACTCCACCGACTACGGGAAGTACGAGGCGCCCCTCGACGGGGGGCCGCTCCCGCTGGACGGGAACATGGACCTGATCAAGGCCGTCACCAACCACTTCGAGATCAAGGACGGCTTCAGGCTGTTCCTGCAGTCCGAGGCACCCCCCGGTTCGGGTCTCGGGGGATCGTCCACGGTCATGGTGTCGATAATCGCCGCCACATGCGAGTGGCTCGGCATCAAGATGACGGGGTCCGAGATGGCCCAGCTGGCGTACCGCCTCGAGCGCGAGGAGATCGGCCTGAAGGGCGGGAAGCAGGACCAGTACGCGGCCGTCTTCGGGGGGTTCAACCTCATGAAGTTCGCCGAGTCCGGCGTCGACGTCAACCGCGTCAGGATATCCGAGGACACCATCAACGAGCTGCAGTACTGCTCCCTCCTGTGCTACACCGGCTCCCCACGCGAGTCCGCGAAGATCATAGAGAGCCAGGTGGACTCCTTCAAGAGCGGTCAGAACGAGGAGGCGCTGGACGAGTCGAGGAAGCTGGCGTTCGAGATGTCCTCCGCACTCGAGAGGGGCAACATCACCAAGGCGGGCGAGCTGCTGGACCTCTCCTGGCAGTACAAGAAGCAGTTCTCCAACAAGATCTCCAACCCCCAGATAGACGCCTTCTACGAGGCGGCCAAGGCGGCCGGTGCCATCGGTGGCAAGGTCTCCGGTGCCGGTGGCGGGGGGTTCATGTACTTCATATGCAGATACGACCGCAAGTACAGCGTCGCGCAGGAGCTCCAGAAGCTCGGTGCGAGGATCACTGACTACATGTTCGAGCCCAGGGGCGTGATCTCCTGGAGGTATCCAAATGATTGAGTCTATCACTGCCGAGTTGAGGAGGAGCGCGGAGACAATCTCCAACATCGACCCCGCACAGATCAGGGCGGCGGCCGACCTGATCCTGGAGTCCCTCAGGAACGGGGGGCAGATAATCTTCATGGGCAACGGGGGATCGTCCGCGGACGCCCAGCACATCGCCGCCGAGTTCTCCGGCAAGTACATGTTCGACCGTCCCGCGATGGCGAGCATATGCCTGTCCAACATAGCGCCGGTCACCGCGATCGGCAACGACTACTGCTACGACCTCGTCTTCAAGAGGCAGATCGAGGCCAACTGCAGGAAGGGGGACGTGGTGGTGGGACTGTCCACATCCGGGAACTCCCGCAACGTCGTCCTCGCGATGGAGGCCGCGAAGGAGAGGGGCGCGTACACGATGTCCTTCACGGGCAGCGGAGGGGTCATGAAGGACATGGCCGACTGTGCCGTCGTCATCCCGTCCACGGAGACGCCCCGCATCCAGGAGGCGTACCTCTGCGCCTGCCACACCATATGCGGCATCGTCGAGAGGGAGATGTTCGGCCACTAGGCGGTGTTCATCGACCGCGACGACACCGTAGCGAAGGACGTGCCGTACTGCAGCGACCCGGACCTCTTCGAGGTGTACCCGGATGTGCCGGGGGCCATCGCCCGCCTGAACGGGGCCGGTTTCAAGGTCGTGGTCGTCACCAACCAGTCCGGACTGGGGCGCGGGTACTTCGACGAGGGGGCCCTGGCGGCCATACACGACAAGCTCGTCCGCACCGTGGAGGCGGGCGGCGGACGCATAGACGACATGATCTTCTGCCCCCACACCCCGGAGGACCGCTGCGGATGCAGGAAACCCGAGATCGGGATGGGTCTGACCGCCGTGGCGAGGCACCACATCGACCCCAGCAGGTCGTTCATGGTGGGCGACCACGACAAGGACATGGAGTTCGGCAGGCGTCTCGGATGCGGCACCGTCAGGGTCGGTCCGGAGCGTTCCTTCTCCCAGGCGGTGGACGAGATCCTCCGCAGCTGCTGATGCGCGTCGCTGTCGCAAGATATCTATATCCGCATTGGAGTGCCGATTCCGGTGTAACAGCATGTATGTTGTCTCCCTGATTGTAAAGAACGAGTTCGGGGTCATGCAGAGGGTCATGGGTGAGTTCACCCGCAACAAGATCAACGTGGAGACCATCGTGGTCGGGAAGTGCGAGATCCCCGGGAAGTCCCGTATCGTCCTCTCGGTCATCAGCAAGGACGTGGCGGAGATCGCCATAGGGAGGCTGAACAAGCTGCAGGATGTGTACAGTGCCGAGCTGGTCCCGGAGTCGGGGCAGTCCGCATACGCGCTCCTCTCAACATCCAGTGGGAACGTCGGCGTGGTCGGGGGTTCCGACCAGGTCGAGGAGCTCATCGACCGCAGCAAGCCCGACAGGTACGTCAAGGCACTGAACGCTCTTTAAACACTAAGACAAGGTGAAACACAATGGACAAGACCGAGAAGATTTGGCTGAACGGAAAACTCGTCGACTGGGCGGATGCGAAGGTCCACGTGCTCGCGCATGCGCTCAACTACGGAACGGGTGTGTTCGAGGGCATCAGGGTCTACAACACCCCCAAGGGCCCCGCCATATTCAGGCTCAAGGACCATGTCAGGAGGCTGATGGACGGTTGCAAGATGCTCGGCTTCGATCTCGTCTTCGACGGGAAGGAGTACGGGTTCGACGACCTGATGGAGGCCATCAAGGAGACCGTCAGGGCCAACGGCGACGCCGTCGACTACGTCAAGCCCTGCATCTTCCTCAGCGGAGAGGAGGTCGGACTGAACCCCATAGGAGTCCCCATATCGATGGCCATCACCTGTGTCCACATGGGTGCGTACCTCGGACCCGCCACCGATGCCGGTGCCAAGATCGTCACCTCCTCCTGGCAGAGGCCCGACAACCTGTGCGGTCCCGCCGGTGCGAAGGTCAACGGCGCGTACATCACGTCCTCCCTCGCGAAGAGGGAGGCCATCAGCCACGGTGCCAGCGAGGCCGTCATGCTCAACTCCGTCGGACACGTCGCGGAGTGCACGGGCGAGAACATCTTCGCCTACCGCCATGGCAGGATCATCACCCCCAACGTCGCGGAGTGCATCCTCGAGGGCATCACCAGGTGCTCCATCATCGAGGTCGCCAGGGACATGGGCTACCAGGTCGACGAGACCGCGCTCACCCGCTTCGAGCTCATATCCTCGGACGAGGTCTGGATGACCGGCACCGCCGCGGAGATCGCCCCCGTCACCACCATCGACGAGAGGCAGATCGGTGACGGCAAGATCGGACCCGTCGCCAAGGCGATCCACGCCAGGTTCCACGACATCGTCACCGGAAAGGTCCCCGAGTACGAGGACTGGCTGGACTACCTCAACTGATTATCAATCCCGCCCACGGGCGGACAGCCCGGCGGGGCCCCCGCCGGGTTCTGCTTACACAGATTATTTGAAATAGGGCATCGCACTACGAAGCACGGTCATACAATGGTTGGTACGTGCACAGTGGTCATCCCCACATACAACGAGGAGAAGAACATAGTCAACATGGCGAGGTGCATCCGCGAGATGTACCCCGATTTCAAGATAATGTTCATGGATGACAACTCCACGGACCGTTCCCGGGAGCTCATCGAGGGTCTCGGGGACCCCAACACGCTCATCGTCACCAGGAAGCCGGAGGAGCGCGGCCTCGCCGCCAGCGTCTTCCAGGGCATCCTCGAGTGCGGCACCGATTACTTCATGACCATCGACTGCGACTTCCAGCACCCCCCGTCCGCCCTCGGCGACATGTACGCCAAGATGGAGGAGGGGGCCGACCTCACCATCGGGGTCAGGGACGACAGGTTCGCCCTCGGGTTCATCCGCTGGGCGGGTTCCTGGGCGTTCAACATCTTCGCCGACCTCTACCTGATCTGGCACGGCAAGAGGTACTCCCGCGACATCATGAGCGGTCTCTTCGCCGGCAGGACCGATGTCTTCGTCCCCGTGATCAGGGAGAACTGGGACGGACTCGAGATGCAGGGCTGGAAGGTGCTCCTGGACCTCCTCAAGTTCGGTCCGAAGGACCTCAGGATCTCGAATGTGAGCTACAAGTTCGCGAAGAGGGCCGAGGGCGAGTCCCACATCAGCCCCCGTGTCGTCGTCACCACGTTCAACCAGTGCGGCATGGTCGGCAGGTTCCTCGCCAAGGTCTACTCCAAGGTCCGCGGCTGCTGAGTCGTTCGGACCGGGTACGACCGGGCCCGAACCGTCCGAGGGTCGTCCCGCCACGGATATCTGCGGGTCCGCCGTCGGTCCACCATGGATGTCCCGAGCAGCGCCACCATCGTCTCCGCGACCGTGCTGTCCGTGCTGGTCATGTCCGCAGGACTCGAGTACGGCAGGACCTTCCTCTTCGTACCCGGGACGGTCGCAACCCTGTTCTCGTTCCATGCGGTGTCGCGTTCCCTGTCGGGCGGTGTCCCGGACCGGTGTCTGCCGCTCCTCGTGTCGGCATCGTGCGCCCTCGCGCTCCTGTCCCTGTCGGATCCCGATGCGGGCGCGGTGTCCGCGCTGCTGACGTCCCCGCTGTATGTGGTCCTGTCCTTCTCCTGTCTGGCGGTGCTGTGCTCCGGCGGGATGTCCGTGGCGGCGCCGGTCGCATCCGTGTTGGCGTTCCCCGTCTGCTGCGCCATGCTCTCCGCATCGATGCTCATGGTGTACCCGCTCGGGGGCGGGGCCATCGCCACCGCGATAGGTCTCGGTGAGACGACGCCCCTGGGGGCCAACGACGGGGTGATGCTGCAGGCGGTGGTTCCGACGTTCGCATCCGCCCTGACCGTACCTCTGTCGGCGGTCATTTTCAGGGTCCGCGGCGTCCGCAGGTTCGACCTCCCGTTACTCGAACAGGGGGCGGTGAGGCGATGCGGTCCGTCCGCACGGTCGACGCCGTGTTGTGCATCGTCCTCCCAGGGGTCCTCGCGGTGTTCGCGGCCCTCTCCCACATGGGGTTCTCGGATGCGGACTTCGGGGACTCGTACGTCATGGAGTCCCTGCTCATGTGCGCGGCCGTCACGGCGGTGTGCCCCGTCCTGAGGCTCGTCGGACTGGTACGTCTGCCGTACTGGTTCATCGGTGCCGTCTCCGTCGCGGTGTACATGCACGGCGTGTCGCTGTACTACGGGACGTACCGCGACCTGTGGTGGTGGGACCACCTGACGCACTTCACATCCTCCGTCGTGGTGACGTCCGTGGTGTTCACGTCCCTCTGCGCCCTTGTCCGCTACGTCCCGGGGCAGCACCTCGGCGGGAACGCCGTGTTCCTGGCCCTGGTCGCAGTGGTCTCCCTCGGCATGGGGGACCTGTGGGAGGTGGCGGAGTGGACCGTGGACGCGGTGTCGGGGAACCACTACATGCAGTACTCCGTGTTCGACACCATGGAGGACGTCGCGATGGACGTGCTCGGGGTGTCGACGGCGACCGCGGTGCTGGCCGTGGTGCTCGGACGCGGGACCCCGTCGGATGCCGCCGCGGGGCTGATCCCGCGTCTGGAACCCCGTGGGACGGACCGACGGTGCCCTCCACATCATCTATAAATACTAACATCAGATAGTCCGCAACGCTCTTTCAGAGCCGATGAATGATGACGGTGCCTTAGTGCACTGGAAAGAGGTATTGAAATGTCCGTATTTGTTAAATTTGAGACACCCAAGGAGCTCTCCGACAAGGCCTACTCCCTCGCCGAGATGGCAAGGGACGGCGGAAAGATCAAGAAGGGAACCAACGAGGTCACCAAAGCAGTCGAGCGCGGCGCAGCAGCCATCGTTATCATGGCAACCGACGTCGAGCCCCCGGAGATCCTCGCCCACATGCCCGCACTCTGCGAGGAGAGGAACGTTCCCTACGTCTACGTCCCCAGCAAGGCGGAGCTCGGAAGTGCCATCGGACTCGACAAGCCCACCGCATCCATTGCAATCATGGACGTCGGAAAGGGAAAGGCACTCTGTGATGAGATCGCTCAGGCAACCCAGGCCCTCAAGAACTGAGGTGGACTGAATGGTTGACACTGACAGCATCCCCTCAGAGGTCGTCGAGATCATCGGAAGGACCGGGATGACCGGAGAGGCAACCCAGGTCAAGGTCCGTGTCCTCGACGGTCGCGACAAGGGAAGGATCATCACTAGGAACATCATGGGTCCTGTCCGTATGGGCGACATCCTCATGCTGAGGGAGACGTCCAGAGAGGCCAGGAAACTGGGCATGAGGTGATTTGAATGGTCGACATGACAAGGAAATGTTCCTTCTGCGGCGCATCCATCGAGCCCGGAACCGGAAAGATGTACGTCAAGAAGGACGGAACCATCCTGTTCTTCGATGCCAACAAGTGCTACAAGAACATGATCCAGCTCAAGAGGGTCGCAAGGACCACCGAGTGGACCGAGAAGGCAGCCATCGAGAAGGCAGCCAGACTCAGAGCAGCAGAGAAGAAGGAGTGAGCCCCATGGCTATGGAGCAGACCTACCTCATGATCAAGCCCGACGGAGTCCAGCGCGGACTCTGCGGAGAGATCCTCTCCCGCTTCGAGAAGAAAGGACTCAAGATCGTCGCCATGAAGCTCATGGTCATCCCCAAGGAGACCGCTGAGAACCACTACGGCGAGCACAAGGAGAGGCCCTTCTTCCCCTCCCTCATCTCCTACATCACCTCCGGACCCGTCCTCGCGATGGTCCTCGAGGGTGAGAACGCAGTCTCCATCTGCAGGAACATGATGGGAAAGACCAACCCCTCCGAGTCCGCTCCCGGAACCATCCGCGGCGACTACGCCATGGTCACCGGACTCAACATCATCCACGGATCCGACTCCGTCGACTCCGCGAAGAGGGAGATCTCCATCTTCTTCAAGCCCGAGGAACTCGTCACCTACGACAGGACCTCCGACGCCTGGATTTACGAGTGATACCAAACTACTTCACCCCAAACCCCTTAACTCTCATTATCGGTGGTACCCATGGCTATTAGGCAACCTGTTGTTAGTGTACTTGGACACGTTGATCACGGAAAGACGAAACTCCTGGACCGCATCAGGGGGACATCCGTCCAGGCCAGGGAGGCAGGGGCCATCACCCAGCACATCGGCGCCACCGAGGTGCCGATCGAGCACATCTACAAGACATGTTCCAAGCTGATCGGGAACAAGAAGTTCGACGTCCCCGGTCTGCTCTTCATCGACACGCCCGGCCACCACTCCTTCGTCACCCTCCGCGCCAGGGGAGGATCCCTCGCGGACCTCGCGGTCCTCGTCATCGACATCAGGGAGGGGCTCATGCCCCAGACCATCGAGTCCATACGCATCCTCAGGCAGTACAAGACCCCGTTCGTCATCGCGCTGAACAAGGTCGACACCATCCAGGGGTGGACGTGCGAGGAGGGCAGACCCTTCATCCTCTCCGAGAAGGTCCAGCAGGACCACACCCTCGCGGCGTTCAACGACAAGCTCTACACCGTCATCGCACAGCTGGGCGAGGAGGGCATAGGCGCCGACAGGTACGACAGGATCGACGACTTCACGAAGGCGGTCGCCCTCGTCCCCATCTCCGCGAAGGAGGGGGAGGGTGTGCCCGACCTGCTCCTGGTCCTCATCGGACTCGCGCAGCGCTTCCTGGAGTCCCAGCTCGAGAAGGGAGAGGGACCCGGCAAGGGAACAATCCTCGAGATCAAGGAGGAGCGCGGACTCGGCAAGACCCTGGACATGATCCTGTACTCCGGTACCCTGAAGAAGGGTGACACGGTCGCACTGGGCACCAGGGGCGCACCGGTGGTCACGAAGATCAAGGCCATCCTCAAGCCCAAGCCCCTCGACGAGATCCGCGACCCCCGCGACAGGTTCGACTCCGTGAAGGAGCTCCACGCCGCCGCCGGTGTCAAGATCTCCTGCCAGAACTGCGAGGGCGTCATCGCGGGAGCACCCATCATGGTGGTCAAGGGCCCCAACGACCCCGCCGTCCAGGAGCTCGTGGAGGAGTCCAGCATCAGGATCGAGACCCAGGAGAAGGGAATCACCATCAAGGCCGATGCGATCGGATCCCTCGAGGCACTGGCGTACGAGGCCAAGGCCAACAACATCCCCATCAGGAAGTACGGTGTCGGCGAGATCACCCGCAGGGACATCGTCGAGGCCGCGTATGGGGACAAGAAGAACAGCGTCATCCTCGGGTTCAACGTCACTATGTCCAAGGACGCCGAGGCGGAGCTCATCCACCACGAGGACCTCAAGGTCATGACGAACCAGATCGTCTACCAGCTCATCGAGGACTACATCGAGTGGGTGGACGACAGCAAGAAGAGGACCGACACGGACAAGAGGTCCGAGTTCGCGTTCCCCGCGAAGTTCAAGATCCTCCCCAACTGCGTGTTCCGTGCGAGCAAGCCCGCCATCGTCGGCGTCAGGATCCTCGCCGGCAGGATCAGGGCGGGGGAGAACCTCATCGGTCCCGACGGCCGCGACGCCGGCAGGATCAAGAGCATCCACACGGGGGAGGACACACTCAAGGAGGCCAAACAGGGCGACGAGGTCGCCATCGGTATCGACGGTGTGACCGTGGGCAGGCAGATCAACGAGGAGGACGTCCTCTACGTGGACCTCCTCGAGTCCGCGGTGAAGCAGCTCCCCGACCTCGAGCTCAACGACGACGAGAAGCTCACACTCGAGGAGACCATCGCCATCAAGCGCAAGGAGGACCCGTTCTGGGGAATGTGATGCCGCCGGGCATCACCTCCGAAACCACTTCCACCTTATCATAATCTTTATAAACATCCCGCAGATAACACGGCTCACAGGTGTTCAAATGGTAGATTTCAAAGCTATCGTGAATGATGTGAAGACCGGCAAGTCCTACAACGTTGCCGTCTCCGGCCACCACGCGAACTCTCTGATTGGTAAAAACATCGGAGAGGTCGTTGATGGAGTTTTCGTGGGCCTCCCCGGATACAAGCTGAAGATCACCGGTGGTTCCGATGGAAACGGAACCCCCATGAGGTCCGACCTCCCCGGTAACAAGAGGGTCAGGCTCCTCCTGTCCGACAGCAAGGGATTCCACGAGAAGTATCCCGGACAGAGGAAGAGGACCGCCATCCGTGGATCCGCGATCTCCGCAGAGATCGTCCAGATCAACATGGCAGTTGCCGAGTACGGACCCAAGACAATCGAGGAGTGCTTCAACCCCAGCGAGGGTGAGGCTTCCGCGGAGAACTGATGAAAGTCCCGAAGCAGCCCGAGATCAACATCGGGATGATCGGTCACGTCGACCACGGGAAGACGACCCTCACCAAGGCGCTTTCCGGCGAGTGGACGGACCGTCACTCCGAGGAGTTGAAGAGAGGCATCTCCATTCGTCTCGGGTACGCAGATGTCGCGTTCTACAAGTGCCCCGAATGCCAGGGGCCCGCCGCGTTCGGCACTCAGAAGAAGTGCAGGAGCTGCGGTGCGGACGCCGAGTTCCTCAGGGCGGTATCCTTCGTCGATGCCCCCGGACACGAGACCCTGATGGCCACCATGCTCTCCGGAGCGGCCCTCATGGACGGTGCGCTGCTCCTCGTGGCGGCGAACGAGAAGTGTCCCCAGCCCCAGACGAAGGAGCATCTGATGGCGCTCTCGATCATCGGTATCGAGAACATCATCATCGTCCAGAACAAGATCGACATCGTCAGCAGAGAGCAGGCAATAGAGAACTACAAGCAGATCAAGGAGTTCGTGAAGGGAACGATCGCGGAGAACGCCCCGATCATCCCCATCTCCGCCAACCGCGGGGTCAACATCGATATGCTCATCGAGGCAATCGAGGACCACATCGTCTCCAAGGTCAAGAGGAACCCCGACGCATCCCCGCTGATGCACGTGGCCCGTTCCTTCGACATCAACTCCCCCGGTGCGAAGCCCCAGGAACTCAAGGGCGGTGTGCTGGGAGGTACCCTCATCCAGGGTACCCTCAGGGTCGGTGACGAGATCGAGATCTCCCCCGGTAGGAAGGTCGAGGTCGCGGGCAAGGTCACGTACGAGAGGATCACCGCACAGGTGACCTCCCTCGAGGCGGGCGGCAAGAGCGTCAAGGAGGTCCTCCCCGGTGGTCTCATCGCCATCGGAACTGGTCTCGACGCCTCCATCACGAAGTCCGACGGTCTGACCGGAAGGGTCATCGGTGTCCCCGGTGAGCTCCCCCAGGTCGCCCACGACTTCAGGATGAGGACCACCCTGCTCGACCGTGTCGTAGGTTCTTCCGCGGAACTCTCCGTTGAGGATATCAAGAGCAACGAGCCCCTCATGCTCAGCGTCGGTACCGCCACAACCGTCGGTGTCGTCAAGAGCGCGAGGAACGACTCAGCCGAGGTCACCCTCAAGATCCCCGTGTGTATCCTGCCCGGGCAGAGGGTCGCCATCTCCAGAAGGATCTCCAACAAGTGGAGACTCATCGGATACGGTATCGTAGAACAGTGAGATCCATGCAGACCGTGGTTCTCGACACAAACGCCTTACTCATGCCTTTTGAGATCAGGATAAACCTCGACCTCGCCCTCAGGGACCTGCTGGGCGAGGCGAGGGTCGTCGTCCCCGGCCCCATGGTCGGGGAGCTGAAGCACCTCGACCACCGTTTCGCGGGTGCCGCCCTCGCCCTGGCCCGCAAGTACGAGATCATCCACACCGCCGCATCCGGTGACGGTGCCGTGATAGAGCTCGCACTCAAGACCGGCGGGTACGTGCTGACGAACGACAAGGAGCTCCGCAGGAGACTCAGGAAGGAGGGCATACCGATAATCTTCCTGCGCTCCGGCACGCACCTCGCGATCGACACGTACCTGGGAGAATGATGGTCGGAGCCGCGGTCCCCCGCGGCGTCCGCCATCTCAGAGAAGCGGAACGGGGGGTTCCTCGGGGACGGATCCGTCCCAGGGTTCCCTCCCCAGTTCCTCGAGTTTGTTGCCGATGAGCTTCTTGCCGATCGGCGTTATGGCGTATATCGGCACCTTGTTCCCCGCGATGAGGGTGTCCGGCCTGTTGCGGCACACCTCCCTCAGGTTCTTCGATGCGCATGCGGTGATTATGTCGAAGAGGTCGAACGCCTCCTCGGCGTCCTCCGCGGACATGCCGGTCGTGTGGACGCCAATGATCACCGCCCTCTCGCCGTGACGGGCGCGGATCTCGCGTGCGTGCTCCACGAACGGGGTGGTCACGGCGAACCTTCCGAAACCCATCGCGGCGGCCTTGTCCGCACCGGCGACCATGTCGATCCTCGCCGTCTCGGGATCCAGCATGTTCTCCGGTCCGATGGCCTCGACGACGCGTGCGATGGGCTCCGTCTCGCATATTCCCGAGATGCGTCCCCCCATCCCCTGCACGATCTCCGGATCGGTTATGACCGCCGTCCCGCAACCGTCGGCCGCTATGACCGCGGCGTCGATGTCGCCTCTGGACAGGGCGGTGCTGAGGGTCTCGGACACCCCGAAGGACAGGAAGTTCCCCATGTGGGTCTCCCTGTCCTCGGAGCACATCCCGAACGACGAGATCCTGAACTCGATGTTCTCCCTGACCACACCGCTGTCGATGCTCTCCAATCCGCGGTACTTCGCGAAGAGGGGGCAGTACCTCACACGGGGTTCCGTGACCTCGACGACCTTCCCGTCGACGATGGTGACACGGCTCATCCCGAGGCACTCCATCACGTGCCTCGACACGGGATCACTCCTCGATCACGTCGATGGTCTTGATGACGACATCGGTGAGGGGTCTGTCGTTCCTGTCGGTCTCCACGCGACCGATCTTGTCGACGACGTCCATCCCCTCGAGGACGGTTCCGAACACGGGGTGCGCGTAGGGTGTGGAGCGGTTCTCCTTGTCGAGGTAGGTGTTGTCGACGGTGTTGATGAAGAACTGGCTTCCACCGGTGTTGGGGCGTCCGGTGTTGGCCATGGAGATGGTTCCCCTGACGTTGGAGTGACCCTCTCCGAACTCGTCCTGGATCGTGTAGCCGGGTCCGCCCATGCCGGTTCCCTGGGGGTCTCCGCCCTGGATCATGAAGCCGTCGATGACCCTGTGGAAGATGACGTCGTTGTAGAAGCCCTCCTTGGCGAGTTTGATGAAGTTGCCGGTGGTGATGGGCATGTCGTCGTGCATTCTGATCTTGATGTCTCCCATGGTGGTGTGCATGATGACTGTGGTCATGCGCGGGTCATCCAGATACATGTTTGATATACTTTCCACCGGAGCATCGTCATATCCGGGCCCAAGGTCCAGGGGGTTGCCGTCGGCGTCGAGCACGCATGCGAGGTACCCGTCGACGAAGGAATCGACCAGCCTGTCACGGGTCGCCGCCTGGGTCGTCCCGACCCTGACCCTGTACCCGTCCGTACCCTGGAGTTCGAAGGCGCGCATGAGGTCGTAGAGGTATGCGGGCTCCTCCCCGGTCCAGTGCCGGTACAGCGCCAGGCGGTGCCAGTTGTTCAATCCCTGGGATCTGTCGCGGATGGCGTTGGCCAGCTTGCCGTGGAACGCGTGCAGGTCGACGATCCTGTAGAACGCATCCTCCTGGAGAGGACAGTCCTCACGTGGACCGTTCTCCACGCACGTCCCCAGCAGTCCGGACATGCGGTCGGCTATGCCGACCAGCTGGTCCAGGCTCCTCACGTTGTTGTAGATGCAGATGCACAGCTGGTTCAGGATGGTGAACGCCCTGGATGTGAAGCGGAAGTCCCCGGGCATGTCCAGGATCTCGGCTTCGATGTCGTCGAACACCGTGAACATGAGTTCCACGGGGTCGCCGTCGACCTTGTCGTCCGCCATGTACGAGAAAACCGTCTCCATCGTCCTCCACACAGGTCCCCTCAGGACGTAGTCCTCCTCCGCGTACTGGATCACGGCGGTGATCATCCCGCGACGTACCGCCAGGGGCAGTCCGGTGACGAGCCCCCTTCCCGCCAGGCGCAGGATCTCCCTGGGTTCGGCGACGACCTCCATGTAGTCGTCCTCCAGGAGGACCGTCCCCTCGGATATCGATCTGCGGATCTGCCAGATCATGGCCTCCAGTCTCTGTTCGAAGGAGAGTTCAATCTCGCAGTTCACGTCGGCGGTGCAGTTGTAATCGTCCATGTGTCGACACCATCACATTGATTTGCAACCATCAATAACATGATGGCATGTAATGTATGACGACCATGATGATAAAGAATCGGTACATGTGAGCAATTATCGTGAACAATCGGGGACGGATGCGTAACGACGGGAAGACGCCACACAAGAATGTACGAGAAGATGGCGGGCCTGAAGGGATTCGAACCCTTGGCCGATGGATTAAGAGTCCATCGCTCTACCTAGCTGAGCTACAGGCCCGTACAAATCCCTTGATATCATACTTGTATATAAATGTATCTATGATGCCATGGTCATCGGAATCAATATATCCGTATCGGCCGATATCAGCCGCGATGTCGAAATTGAAGGTAAGGGACCTGATGACCACGCAGCTGGTCACACTTCAGCCTACGGATACAATCAAGAAAGCGGCGATCAAGCTGGCCGTGGACAACGTTTCCGGAGCAGCGGTCGTCGATAACAGGAACCACCTTCTGGGTATCGTCAGCGAGACGGATATCCTCGGTGTCGTTCTGAAGTACCAGTTGGATCTCGAGGACGACAACTCCGATTCGGAGATGCTCACGTACTCCCTCGATTCGTCCTCCGAGCCCGATGCCATGCTCAAGAAGATCTCCGAGGAGATCTCCAGCATCGAGGTCAGCAGGATCATGACCCGCACCGTCCTCACAACGGCTCCCGACGCGACCATCATCGAGGTCCTCAGATCGATGCTGGAACTGAACGTCGGACGTGTGCCCGTCGTCGAGAAGGGTGTCGTCATCGGAATCATCTCCAGATCCGACATAATATTCGCCATGTACCACAAAAAGGTCTGAGCATGTTGGAGGTGCACGTACTCGCCAGCGGAAGCGATGGGAACTGCACCATCATAGAATGCGACGGCGAGGCCGTCATGATCGATGCGGGCATCAGCTGCAAGAGGATACAGGAGCTGATGGATGTCGCGGGTGTCGACCGCGAGGTCGTGAAGGCTCTCCTCATAACGCACGAGCACTCGGACCACATCTCCGGGGCCGGTGCGGTGGCGAGGCGCTTCGACATACCCGTGATGACCAACATCGCCACCTACGAGGCCTCCCACCTCGGGAACGTGCGCTTCCAGCCCGTGGACTGCACATCGTCCTTCGAGGTCGGCGGGATGAGGGTGACCCCCCTCCCCACCTCCCACGATGCGGTGGATCCGTGCTGCTACTTCACCGAGACCGACTGCGGCAGGGTGCTCCTGGCCACGGACACGGGGAGGCTCAACTTCCAGATCGAGCACGCCATGGCCCGGGCAGACCTCGCCATCATCGAGTCCAACTACGATCCCGAGATGCTCGCCAACGGTCCGTACCCGTACTACCTCAAGCAGAGGATCAAGGGGGACAGGGGACACCTGTCCAACTTCGACTGCGCCGACGCCATCCGCCGCAACACGTCGGAGGGCACACAGCTTTTCCTGGCGCACCTCAGCAAGAAGAACAACGTACCCGATCTGGCACGTCAGACCGTGTCCGATGTGACCGGGATAGACCGCCGCAAGATAGACTGCATGGAGTTCCCCGGTGATGTCAGGAACATCACGGTGAGGGTCTGACCAGGGTCGCCTTCTCGGAGTTCACGAGCGCCTCCGCCATGATGCGGGGAAGGGTCACCAGGTCCTCTGCACGGAGGTCGTAGTCGCGGTCGGGTCCCACGAACGGCGGCAGGTCCTCGAGAACGCGGATCACCACGGGTGCGAGCTCGTCCGACTCGGTCGCGGCAAAGGGTTCCGTGACGGGAACGGGCTCCACGGCGGGCGGAGCGACCTCGACAGGGGGTTCGGGAACGGGCTCGTCGTCGAACATCTCCTCGGGCGGGATGTCGTCGAACTGTTCGGCCTCGTCGGGGAACGGCATGTCGTCCGGGATGAAACCCCCGTCCTCCGGCTCCGGCACGGGCTCCACGGCGGGCGGAGCGACCTCGACAGGGGGTTCGGGCACGGGGGACCTGACCGGGACCTCGTCTATACGCGTGTCGACGGTGTTCCTGCGTCCCCTCAGCCTGTCTATCTCGGAGAACTGTCTCCTGGAGAGCTCCAGGATGCCGTTGTAGTAGTCCCTCTCCTCGGACGTCAGGGCCTCCAGGCCGTTGTCCGCGCCCATGGCGCCGCGTATGGCCATCTGGCAGATCTTCTGGGTCCTGATGTGCATGATGTCCTTGGAGATGCGTTCGGCCTTCTTCCTGCGCTGGTTCGCACCCTCGCACATGACCGATTCTGGATCTATCGACATCTGCTTGTCGTAGTCCGCGCGGAGTCTCGTCAGGAGCTCCGCCATGGCCCGGAACAGATCCCCCCTGCAGGATGTGATGGAGCTGTTCTTCATCTCCACCCTGTACAACTCAGAGAGGTCGTCGAATGTCATCGGTTCCAGTACCGGGCTCATCGGCACTCTATGAAGGGGGGAGTAGATAAACCCGTGCTTCCCATAAATATCGGTAAGGGGATGGGGTGTCATGAGGGTTTCAGACGTCTCACGCGACAAGGGGGACAGGCTGGAGGTGGACGTGCTCGTGTCCCCGCGCTCCAACAGGTCCGGTCCCGAGGGGTTCGACGAGTGGAGGAGGAGGCTGATCCTGCGCGTCAAGGCGCCCCCGCTCGACGGCCGTGCCAACAAGGAGGTGGAGGAGACGTTCCGCGGGATCACCGGCATGAGGTGCGAGGTCACCTCGGGCCATCTGAACCGCCAGAAGACGGTCACCGTCTACGGGGACCCCCGGGCGGCCGTCGCCGCCATAGAGGGGTCCATGTGACAATGGACGACGGTGAGAGACTGGAGGCCCTGCTGGACCTGATGGACCGCGTGTCCGAGCTCAGCGGCACCCACACGATACTCGTGGAGGGGTCGAAGGACGTGTCCGCGCTGAGGGCGGTCGGCGTGGAGGGGGACTTCTTCTGCGTGCAGAGCGGCGGGGGACCCGTCAGGGCGGCCGAGCACGTCTGGTCGTCGGGGCGCCAGGCGGTCATCATGACCGACTGGGACCGCAGGGGCGGCAACCTCGCCGCCACCCTGCGCGAGAACCTGTCCGCACTCGGCGTCCGCTACGACGACGGGCTCCGTTCCGAGATGGCGCGCCTCTGCAGACCGTACGCCAAGGACGTGGAGTCCGTGGACTCCGTGATCGCGCTCCTCCGTCGGAAGAACAATATCGTCGTCCGATGATGACGTCGCGATGAGCGGAGCTTTCATTGTTTTCGAGGGTATAGACGGCGCGGGCAAGACCACGGTGTGCCGTGCCGTGGCGGAGGCCCTCTCGGGCCGCGGTCTCGAGCCGGTCGTGACGGCCGAACCGACGCACGTGGGCATAGGCGCGTACATACGCAGCGGCGCCGCGGGGGAGATATCCCAGATGACCGAGGCGCTCCTCTTCAGCGCTGACCGCAACGACCACACCGAGCACATCATGGAGTGGGTGGCCGAGGGGCACGTCGTCCTGTGCGACAGGTACTTCGCATCCACGGTCGCGTACCAGTCCGCCGCCCTGGACGGGGACAGCACGGACAGGGACATGCTCATCGACATCAACAGGCAGTTCATAGGGAAACCAGACCTCACGATCCTCCTGGACATCGACCCCTCATCGGGTCTGGACCGCGCCGGTGCGAGGGGGGAGGCCGCCAGCAAGTTCGAGAGGCCCGACTTCCTCGCCGAGGTCCGTTCCAACTACCTCCGTCTGGCGGAGGAGTACGGGTTCAGGGTCGTGGACGCCTCCGGCGAACCGGGGGAGGTTCTGGAGAGGGTCATGGCCATCGTCTCGGAGGTGGTGTGATGCACCCGTCACAGGAGATATACTGCGAGAAGAGCACCCGTCTCAGGGGGAAGACCATCGTCATGGGCATAACGGGCAGCATCGCCGCCACCGAGTGCTTCGCCACCATCAGGGAGCTCATCAGGCACGGCGCCGACGTCCGTCCCGTGCTCACACAGGCCGCATCCAGGCTCGTGACCGAGGATGCGCTGGAGTTCGCCAGCGGCCACAGGCCGGTCACGGAGCTCACCGGGAGGACCGAGCACATCGACCTCGTCGGTTCGTCGCTCTCCGCCGACCTGTTCCTCATCTACCCCGCCACCGCGAACACGATCTCCAAGATCGCATGCGGCATCGACGACACGACCGTGACCTCGATGGCGACCGTCGCCCTGGGCGAGGGGATCCCCGTCGCGATCGCACCCGCGATGCACGAGTCCATGTACCGCAACCCCGCCGTGAGGGAGAACATGGACCGCCTCCGTTCGTGGGGCGTGCAGTTCATAGGGCCCCGCACGGACGGGGTCAGGGCGAAGGTGTCCTCCCGCGACGAGGTCGTGGCATGGACGTTCAGGATGCTTTCCCGCAACTACCTGTCCGGGAAGCGCCTACTCATAATCGGCGGACGCAGCGAGGAGCCGATAGACTCCATGAGGATAATCACCAACCGCTCCACCGGCATGATGGCGGTCGCGCTCGCCAAGTGCGCGTTCGAGAGGGGCGCCGACGTCGAACTCTGGATGGGCGGATGCAGCGCCGAGCTGCCCGACTACATCCGCACCCGTCGCTTCGCCACGGTGTCGGACCTGGTCACCATGGTGGAGGGCATCGACCACGACATCGTCCTGGTCCCCGCCGCCCTCGCCGACTTCGCACCGAACTCCGTCGCGGAGGGCAAGATCCCCAGCGACAGCGGGTTCGGGCTGGACCTCGACCCGGTCCCCAAGGTGCTCCCCCTGATACGCTCCAGGTGCGACAGGGTCATAGGGTTCAAGGCCGAGTCCGGTCTCACCAGGGAGGCCCTGGTCGACCGTGCCCGCTCCCGCCTGGACAAGTACGGCCTGTCCGCCGTGGTCGCCAACGACATCGACGTCGTCGGGATGAAGTCGTCGTCGGCGATCCTGGTGACGGCGGACGACGCCAAGGACATCTCCGGAACCAAGGCCGAGGTGTCCGATGCGATCCTGGACTTCTGTGTGAGCATCCCATGACCGTCTCGTCCTTCTGTCCCGGCCACGTGTCCTGCGTGTTCCAGCCGCTGTCCTCCCACATGCCCCTGGGCTCCGGCTCCAGGGGTCTGGGTATCAGGCTCAGCCTGGGTTCGAGGGCGACCGTCACCGAGAGGTCGGACGACGTCGTGGACATACGCATAGACGGTCACAGCTCCTCGGCGCACATCACCCGCATGACCGTGCAGACCCTCGCACCCGGTCGCGGCTTCGACATAGAGATCGAGAACGACCTCCCGATGAGCCAGGGGTTCGGCACCAGCGCATCGGGAGCCATAGCCGCCGGTGTGTGCGTGGCCGACATCGTCGGCGCGTCCCGCACGGAGGCCTTCGAGGCCGCCCACATAGCCGAGGTCATGGGTGGGGGCGGTCTGGGGGACGTCGCCGCAATAGTCGCGGGCGGCGAGGTGCCGGTCCGCACTCGTGCGGGTTTCCCTCCGAGGGGGCTCGTCGAGAACCCCCGTGTCAGTCCCGGCCGCCTCACCCTGGCGGTCCTGGGTCCGATGATAAAGACGGATTCGGTGATAGGCAGCCCCGACATGGTGAAGCGCATACGCGACGTCGGCGAGGCCGCCCTGGAGAGGTTCCTGGGGGATCCGACGCTCGACAACCTCTACACGGTGTCCAACATGTTCTCCACGGGCGCCGAGCTGGAGAGCCCGGCGGTCAGGAGGGCCATAGAGAAGCTCTGTTCCAGGGGGTACCGTGCGGGCATGTGCATGCTGGGCAACAGCATATTCACCGACGCGCCGCTGGACGAGGTCCGCTCCATGCTCGGACGCGGGAACGTCAGGGCGTTCGGGTGCGAGTCCAGTTCCCGTGAGATCAGGATCACTCGAAGAGCGTGAACAGGACGTCGTCGCCGTCGACGTCGAACAGGCCGATCCTCGCCCCGCAGTCCAGCCACGCGTGCGCATAGTTCACGGCGGCGAAGGCGGTGACTATGTCCCCGCACTCCCTGAAGTGCTTCGCATCGGCGTAGTAGCAGTTCGCCATCTCCATGAAGCTGTCCGCCAGCCTCCTGTTGTACGATTTCGCCGGTGCGGCTATGCGGATCTTGGCGAGTGCCCTGCCCGTGATGTCCAGGTACTTCTCGATCCTCTCCTCGGTAACGGTGTCAATCCTCTCCGCCATGGCCACCGGGATGCGATGTCCGGTAAAGGAACTGTCGGTCCCCGCGCGTCCGTCCCGGTTATCCAAGTTATAATAACTAGAAGGGCCTACTCCGAAGCATGATAATAGTAGGCGGGTCCTCTTCGAGGAATCTGGCCAGTCAGATGGCACAGATCCTCGGATGCAGGTACATCGAGGCAGCATCCACCAAGTTCCCCGATGGGGAGAGCTACACCAGAATCGAATGCGAGTCCCTGGACGACGACGTCGCGATCGTCCAGAATACCTATCCCGACGGGAACCTGGTCGAGATGTTCCTCCTCCAGGACGCGGTCAGGAAGATGGGCGCGAGATCGATAACGCTGGTCATCCCCTACTTCGGATACGCGAGGCAGGACAGGGTGTTCAAGCCCGGAGAGCCCGAATCCGCGAAGGTCATGGTCGCACACCTCGGACTCGCCTGCGACCGCGTCATCACCATCGACATCCACAAGGAGGCCATCCTGGACTACTTCGACTGTCCCCACGAGGACCTGAAGGCGGCGGCCGTCATCGCCGACCACTTCGCCGACAAGGGCATCGACATGGTCCTCTCCCCCGACATCGGGGCCGCGGGACGCGCCAGGGACGTCGGTGAGAGGATGGGCAAACCCCACGACCACCTGGAGAAGACCCGCCTCTCCGGAACCGAGGTCCGCATCGCACCCGCCACCATGGACTGCACCGGCAAGAACGTGCTCATCGTGGACGACATGATCTCCACCGGCGGCACGATCGTCGCCGCCGCCAAGGCGCTCAGGGACGCCGGTGCCACCGGTGTATCCGTCGCGTGCACCCACGGGGTGTTCGTCAACAACGCGATCGAGAAGCTGAGGGGAAGCGCACTGGACGAGGTCCTCTGCTGCAACACCCTGGAGAACGACGCCTCGGAGATATCCGTCGCGGGCATCCTCGCGGACGCCCTCAGGAGATGATCACATGAGCATGAAGGAGGACAACTTCGCGGACTGGTACCTCGACATCGTCGAGAAGGCCGGTCTCTCCGACAAGAGGTACCCCATCAAGGGGATGAACGTGTGGACGCCCTACGGCTGGAAGATCATGAGGCAGATCGACACCTACATCCGCGAGGAGTTCGACGCCACGGACCACGACGAGGTCTGCTTCCCCCTGATGATCCCCGAGACCGAGTTCGCCAAGGAGAAGGACCACATCAAGGGGTTCGACGAGGAGGTATACTGGGTCACCCACGCCGGACTCAACGAGCTCGACGTCAGGCTCGTCATCAGGCCCACGTCCGAGACCGCGATGTACCCCATGTTCTCGCTCTGGGTCAGGTCCCACCAGGACCTCCCCCTCAAGACGTACCAGATCGTCAACACGTTCCGCTACGAGACCAAGCAGACCCGTCCCTTCATCAGGGTCCGCGAGATCCACTTCTTCGAGTCCCACACCTGCCACGTGTCCGAGGAGGACGCGCAGGTCCAGGTCGAGGAGGACATCGAGATCCTCGAGAGGGTCGCCAGGAAGATCTGCCTGCCCTACACCCTCCTGGTGCGCACGGAGTGGGACAAGTTCCCCGGAGCGCACTACACCGTGGGTATCGACACCTCCATGCCCAACGGAAGGACCCTCCAGATGGGTTCCATCCACCACTACCGCACCAACTTCTCCATCCCCTACGACATCACCTACGAGGACGAGAACGGCGAGCACAAGCACGCCCACCAGACCACCTTCGGAATGAGCGAGCGCCTCGTCGGGGCCCTCATCGGCGTCCATGGCGACGACCAGGGTCTGGTCATGCCCCCCGGAATCGCACCGTTCCAGATCGTCCTGATCCCCATCCTGTCCAAGAAGAACGCCGACGAGGTCATGGCCGCGGCCAAGGCCACCGCGGACGTCCTCAGGGGCGCAGGGTTCAGGGTCAAGCTGGACGACCGCGACGACCGTCCCGGCAGCAAGTACTACGACTGGGAGATCAAGGGCGTCCCGCTCCGTCTGGAGCTCGGTGCCCGCGACATCGAGAACGGCGTCGTCGCCTTCGCCAGGAGGGACACCGGTGAGAAGGGATCCATCTCCGCGGCGGACCTCGTGCCCGGCGTCAGGATGCTCCTCGACGACATCTCCGAGAGCATGCTCGCGAGGGCCGAGGAGGTCCAGAGGTCCCGTGTCCAGGACATCGACTCCACAGACGACATCCCCCAGGACAAGATCCTCAGGTTCGGATGGTGCGGATGCGAGGAGTGCGGACACAAGTTCGAGGACACCTTCGACTTCAAGATCCTCGGTACGCCCTACCATCCCGAGGAGTACGAGGGCAAGTGCATAATCTGCGGCAAGCCCGTGGACAGGCCCGCGTACGCCGCCCACACGATGTGAGTCAAACCAGGGCCCCCCGGGGCCGCCGTCGGGGGGCCTCCCCCCGACACCGTTATTACATGAGAGCCCGTTGGCCCGGGCATGCCATTCCAGGAGAACGAGACAGTCTACATAGAGGATGCCAACGGCAAGAGGTACTGGATGAGGTTGACCTTCGGCATGATGAAGGTGCAGTCCCTCGGGGCCATCGACGGCAACCGCTTCAGGGACCTGGACGAGGGTGACGTGATCACCATCGTCGGTCGCGAGTACACGGTCTTCCGTCCCGGCGTGGTCGAACTGATGGAGTCCCTGGACCGCGGGGCGCAGGTCATCATCCCCAAGGACGCCGCGTCCATCCTGCTCCACTGCGACGTCAAGTGCGGGGACCGCGTCATAGAGGTCGGGGCCGGATCCGGCGGACTCACCACCGCCCTGCTCCACGCCGTCGCACCCTCCGGCAGCGTCCTGACCCTGGAGCTCCGCGAGGACAACGCGCAGCGCGCCCAGAGGAACGTGGCCAGGGTGGGGCTCGACAGGTACTGGTCCTACCGCATCGGTGACGCCAGGGAGATCGAGCTCGACATCGACTGGCAGGCCGACGCCCTGACGATGGACATGCCCGACCCGTGGCTCGCCCTCGACAACTTGGAGCCGCATCTCCGCCCCGGCGGGAGGGTGTGCGCGTACGTCCCCAACATGAACCAGGCCGAGGAGATCGTGAAGGCCCTCCGTGAGCGCGGGTACTCCAACGTGGTGTCGTTCGAGAACATGCAGCGCGGACTCGAGGTCCACCCCGGCGGCGTGAGGCCGTCGTTCGAGATGCTCGGCCATACGGGCTACCTCGTGTTCGCGCGCAGGAGGTCCGGGAGGTCCGTCTGAGGACGGTTCCCCCTCCCCACCGCTTCAATACGAAGTATTATATATGGGGGACTTATCCCCTTCAAGTACAAGCTTAAACGCTATCCATGGGCCTGTAGCTCAGCTAGGTAGAGCATCTGACTTTTAATCAGGTGGTCAAGGGTTCGAATCCCTTCAGGCCCGCCATGGACTTCATGAGCGATCGACGGCGGATCAAGTATGAGGAATGAAATGCACAATACTTCTCGCAAACTGGTTTCCAGTTGACCGGACTGGGTAAAAGTAGGTGAATCACTTGGCAGCAGACAATATCTCGTTTAACGTGCTCAAGCACAGGCTCGTGCCCGAGCACCATCTCCTGTCCGAGGAGGAGGCCGACGAGGTCCTCGCCAGAAAAGGCATGACCCGTGACCAGCTCCCCAAGGTCAGGAAGAGCGATCCTGGAATCAAGATCCTGGAGAGCATCCACGGACCCATCGACGAGGGCCGTGTGATCAAAGTCGTAAGGAAGAGCGAAACGGCCCAGGAGTTCGTGGGCTACAGGCTCGTAACGAGGGGGTAATTCTTTTGAGGGATCTAGTCAAACTGTACTTCACAGAGCACAACATCGTCAACCACCACATCTCGTCCTTCAACGATTTCCTCGCCACATCCGAGAGCAACAACAGCAGGATGCAGAGGATCGTGGACGACATCAGGGTCCCCACCGATGACGCCGACCGCGGTATCATCAAGCTCGACCCCGAGCGCACCAACGGCAGGAACATCGAGATCCACATCGGCAGGAAGAGGGACGAGGACGGGAACGTCGACATCCAGGCCAAGCCCACCATACGCATCGACGAGCCCAAGGTCATGGAGGCCAACGGATACAGCCACGAGCTGACCCCCATGGAGGCCAGGCTCAGGAACCTCAACTACATGTCCCCCGTGTACGTCCACTTCGAGATCTACGAGGACGGCGTCGAGAAGGACATCCCCGAGAGCGAGAAATGGATCCACGTCGGGGACCTCCCCATGATGGTCAAGTCCAACGGCTGCAACCTCAACAGGCAGGTCCTGGAGAGGCACATGGAGCACTCCCTCACCGACTCCGAGTACACCGCGGAGCTCGTCAGGCAGAAGGAGGACCCCAGGGAGCCCGGAGGGTACTTCATCATCGGAGGTACCGAGAGGGTCCTGATCACGCTCGAGGACCTCGCACCCAACAGGGTCATGGTCGAGTACAACGAGAAATACGGCGCGGCAGTCGAAGTTGCCAAGGTCTTCTCCCAGAAGGACGGATACCGCGCCCTCACACTCGTCGAGAAGAAGAAGGACGGCATGGTCATGGTCTCCGTCCCCGTCGCATCCGGTTCCATCCCCCTCGTCGCCCTGATGAAGGCCCTCGGAATGGAGTCCGACGCCGAGATCTTCGAGACGATCGTCTCCGACGACGCGATGGCCAACATCGTGTACGCCAACATCGAGTCCTCTTTCGACAAGAAGACCTACGCACCCAACGGTTACCACACCCAGGAGGACGCCATTCTCTTCCTGGAGAGGAACTTCGCCGCCGGCCAGGCGAAGGAGTACAGGACGAAGAAGGTCGAGTCCATCCTCGACCGCTCGCTGCTGCCCCACCTCGGTGACACCGAGGCGGACCGCATGAAGAAGGCGATCTTCCTCGGACGTGTCGCCCGCTCCGTCCTCGAGCTCTCGCTCGGCAAGAGGAAGGAGGACGACAAGGACCACTACGCCAACAAGAGGCTCAAGCTGTCCGGCGACCTCATGGAGGACCTCTTCAGGACCAGCTTCAGCAGCCTCATGAAGGACCTCAAGTACCAGCTCGAGAGGAACTGGGGAAGGAAGAAGAGCGACATCAACATCGCCTCCTCCATCCGCCCCGACCTCCTCACCCACAAGCTGCTCCACGCGCTCGCCACCGGTAACTGGGTCGGCGGACGCGCCGGTGTGTCCCAGCTGCTCGACAGGACGTCCAACCTGTCCGCAATGTCCCACCTCAGGAGGATCACGTCCTCCCTGACCAGGAGCCAGCCCCACTTCGAGGCCCGTGACCTTCACCCCACCCAGTGGGGAAGGCTCTGCCCCTCCGAGACACCCGAGGGTCAGAACTGCGGTCTCGTGAAGAACGCCGCGCTCATCATCGACATCTCCGAGGGATTCCCCGAGTCCGACATCAAGTGGATGCTCAGGGAGCTCGACATCGAGTCCGTCAAGACCGGAACGGGAGTCCGTGTCTTCGTCAACGGGGACCTCGTCGGTGTCCACTCCGACGCCAGGAAGCTCGTCAACGAGATCAGGTCCCGCAGGAGGTGCGGTCTCATCTCCAACGAGATCAACATCCGCTACGACGAGGAGATGGGCGAGGTCATCATCAACTGCGACGAGGGACGTCTCAGGAGGCCCCTGCTCATCGTCGACAAGGGAAGGCTCAACATCACCAGGAAGCACATCGAGGGGATCCGCGACGGCAAGGTCAGATGGGGGGACATGTTCCGCGAGGGAATCATCGAGTGGCTCGACGCCGAGGAGGAGGAGGACGCGCTCGTCCTCGTCGACGCGTACGACACCCCCCGCAGGTGCCCCTGCTGCAACCACGCGCTCTCGCCCACCGACGCCGACTGGATGAACCCCGGCAAGGACGGCGACGCCGTGCTCAGGTGCAGGTGGTGCGACGAGGAGTTCACCGTGCCCGGCAAGGTGCAGGAGAAGTACACCCACATGGAGATCGACCCCATGATCATCCTCGGAGTGGCGTCCGGTATCGTCCCCTACCCCGAGCACAACTCCGCACCCCGTATCACCATGGGTGCGGGAATGGGTAAGCAGGCACTGGGTATCCCCACGGCCAACTACCGCATCAGGCCCGACACCAGGGGCCACCTCATGCAGTACCCCCAGGTCCCCATGGTCCAGACGCAGACCATGCAGTTCATGGGATACAGCCACAGGCCCGCCGGTCAGAACTTCTGCATCGCGGTCCTCTCCTACCACGGATACAACATCGAGGATGCGCTCGTCATGAACAAGAGCTCCGTCCAGAGGGGTCTCGGAAGGTCCACCTTCATGAGGTCCTACCGTGCGGAGGAGCGCCGCTACCCCGGAGGACAGGAGGACCACTTCGAGATCCCCTCCCCCGACATCATGGGTGCACGCGCCGACCTCGCGTACGCATCCCTCGGAGAGGACGGACTCATCTCGCCCGAGAGCGAGGTCACCGGATCCGACGTCCTCATCGGAAAGACCTCCCCGCCCAGGTTCCTGGAGGAGGAGACGGACTTCCTCACCCCCCAGAAGAGGAGGGAGACGTCCGTCACCGTCAGGCCCGGCGAGAAGGGTTACGTCGACTCCGTCATGATCACCGAGTCCGAGAACGGCTCCAGGCTCGTCCGTGTCAAGGTCAGGGACGAGAGGATCCCCGAGCTCGGTGACAAGTTCTGCTCCAGGTTCGGACAGAAGGGAGTCGTCGGAAGGCTCGTCGACCAGTGCGACATGCCCTTCACCGCCGACGGTGTCACACCCGACCTCGTCGTCAACCCCCACGGAATCCCCTCCCGTATGACCATCGGGCACGTGCTCGAGATGATCGCCGGAAAGGTCGGATCCATGGAGGGCCGCATCATCGACGGTACCGCGTTCTCCGGTGAGAACGAGGACTCCATCCGCGACGGACTCGTCAGGAACGGGTTCAAGGACTCCGGAAAGGAGGTCATGTACGACGGAAGGACCGGACGCATGATCCAGGCCGACGTCTACACCGGTGTCATCTTCTACGAGAAGCTGCACCACATGGTCAGCGGTAAGATGCACGTCAGGTCCAGGGGACCCGTCCAGATCCTCACCAGGCAGCCCACCGAGGGTCGTTCCAGGCAGGGAGGACTCAGGTTCGGAGAGATGGAGCGTGACTGTCTCATCGGTCACGGAGCCGCCATGGTCATCAAGGACCGTCTGCTCGACGAGTCCGACGGGACCCAGCAGTACATCTGCGGCAACCCCAAGTGCGGACACATCGCCATCATGGACAGGCACGGCTCGCTGTACTGTCCCGTGTGCAAGAACAACACAAGCATCTACCTCGTCCAGACATCGTACGCCTTCAAGCTGCTGATGGACGAGCTCCTGTCTCTTGGTGTAGCCATGAGGCTCCAGCTGGAGGATTTGAGATGACAATACGTGGAATCACCAAGAGGATCGGATCGATCAAGTTCTCCTGCGTCTCCCCCGAGGAGATCAGGAAGATGTCCGCAACCAAGATCATCACCGCGGACACGTACGACGACGAGGGTTACCCCATCGACATGGGTCTGATGGACCCCCACATGGGAGTCATCGAGCCCGGACTCCGCTGTAAGACCTGCGGATGCAAGGTCGACGAGTGTCCCGGACACTTCGGACACATCGACCTGGCGATGCCCGTCATCCACGTCGGATTCATCAAGGACATCAAGATGCTGCTCGAGTCCACCTGCTGCCAGTGCGGCAGGCTCATGCTCTCCGAGGACCAGATCCAGGCCCGCAGGGAGAGCATGGACAAGATGGAGGAGCTCGGAGGAGGCACCATCGAGGTCAAGAACTTCTCCAAGGAGACCGCCAAGGACGCATCCGGCAAGGGCATCTGCCCCTACTGCGGATGCGAGCAGATCAAGATCAAGCTCGACAAGCCCACGACCTTCAGGGAGGTCGAGGACAACCACAAGCTCACGCCCAAGGAGGTGCGCGAGAGGCTCGAGAGGATCCCCGACGACGACCTCGTCACCCTCGGAATCGACCCCTCCACCTGCAGGCCCGAGTGGATGGTCCTCACCGCACTCGCCGTGCCCCCCGTCACCGTCAGGCCGTCCATCACACTGGACTCCGGAGACAGGTCGGAGGACGACCTCACCCACAAGCTCGTCGACGTCCTCAGGATCAACCAGAGGCTCAGGGAGAACCGCGACGCCGGTGCACCCCAGCTGATCGTCGAGGACCTGTGGGAGCTGCTCCAGTACCACGTCACCACGTACTTCGACAACCAGACGTCCGGAATCCCCCCTGCGAGGCACAGGTCCGGCCGTCCCCTCAAGACGCTCACGCAGAGGCTGAAGGGTAAGGAGGGTCGTTTCAGATCCAACCTGTCCGGAAAGCGTGTCAACTTCTCCGCGCGTACCGTCATCTCCCCCGACCCCCTGCTCTCCATCAACGAGGTCGGAGTGCCCATATTCGCGGCCAGGGAGCTCACCGTGCCCGTCCACGTGAACGAGCACAACATCGCGAAGATCAGGGAGATGGTCGCACGCGGTCCCGCACCCCCCAACGACAACCCCTACCTCCCCGGAGTGAACTACGTCATACGTTCCGACGGCAGGAGGATCAGGGTCACCGAGAGGAACTGCGCGGACGTGTCCGAGGGAATCGACATCGACTACACCGTCGAGAGGCAGCTCGTCGACGGCGACGTCGTCCTGTTCAACAGGCAGCCCTCGCTCCACAGGATGTCCATGATGGCCCACCGTGTCCGCATCATGCCCGGACGCACCTTCAGGTTCAACCTCTGCGTGTGTCCCCCCTACAACGCGGACTTCGACGGGGACGAGATGAACCTGCACGTCCTGCAGTCCGACGAGGCCCGTGCCGAGGCACGCATCCTCATGCAGGTCCAGGAGAACATCCTCTCCCCCAGGTACGGAGGACCCATCATCGGTGCCATCCACGACCACATCACGGGTGCGTACTTCCTCACCCACAACAACCCCCGCTTCGACAGGTTCGAGGCGGCGAACGTCATGTTCAAGCTCTCCGACATCGAGATGCCCGCGCCGTTCATCGACGAGGCGACCGGGGAGCCCTACTGGACCGGCAAGCAGCTGTTCTCCACAGTCCTGCCCGCCGACTTCCGCACGACGTTCAAATCGAACATCTGCCAGAACTGCTCCGTGTGCAGGAAGGAGGAGTGCGAGTACGACGCGTACGTCAAGATCCGCGACGGACAGCTCCTCTGCGGAACCATCGACGTCAAGGGAATCGGCAACAGCAAGGGTAAGATCCTGGACCGCATCGCCCGCGACTACGGTTCCGACCGTGCGGCGCAGTTCATCAACCAGGTCACGAGGATCGCACTCGGTGCCCTGATGAACCACGGTTTCAGCACCGGAATCGGCGACGAGGACATCCCCGCCGAGGCGGCGCTCCAGATCTCCAACCACAGCCAGGAGTGCATCGACAAGGTGACGGACCTCGTCCAGTCCTATCAGGACGGAACCCTCGCCCAGATGCCCGGACGCTCCCTCAGGGAGACCCTCGAGGTGGAGGTCATGCAGGTCCTCGGAAAGGCACGTGACGAGGCCGGACGCATCGCGGGTAAGCACCTCGGAATGACCAACCCCGCGGTCATCATGGCCAAGGCCGGTGCCCGTGGATCCATGCTCAACCTGTCCCAGATGGCGGGTTGCGTCGGTCAGCAGGCCGTCCGTGGAGAGAGGCTGTCCAGGGGATACTGGGACAGGACCCTCCCCCACTTCGAGAAGGGGGACCTCGGCGCGTACGCCAGGGGATTCTGCTCCAACTCCTACAAGTCCGGACTCTCGCCCACCGAGTTCTTCTTCCACGCCATGGGAGGAAGGGAGGGACTGGTCGATACCGCGGTCAGGACATCCAGGTCCGGATACATGCAGAGGAGGCTCGTCTCCGCTCTGGAGGACCTCAAGCTGACTTCCGACGGAACCGTCAGGAACACCATCGGAACCGTCGTCCAGTTCAGGTACGGTGAGGACGGGGTCGACCCCGCCAGGACCGTCAGGGGTAAGGCCATCGACCTCGACGACCTCTTCGCGGAGGTCCTGGGAGACAGGGCTGACGAACTGCTCCACATCGACACCAAGGACATCGGAGGGGACTACGGATCCCTCGAGAAGGACGAGATGGAGTACATCGAGGAGGACGAGAGCGAGGACTACGACGACCTCGACATGGACTACGACGGAGGAGGTGAGTGATAATGGCCAAGAAGGACACCATGAAGGCCCTGATCAACAGGGATGTCAGCGAGGAGACCGCAGCGCTCCTGCTCACCAGGTACAACACGCTCAGCGCGATCAGCGCGGCCGGTGAGGCCGAGCTGGTCGACCTCGGACTCTCCGAGGAGGAGGCCGCCTCGATCATCGCGAAGATCGGGAAGAGGCCCGCATCGTCCTCGTCCAAGGCCAAGAAGGCCGTGGAGGAGGTCGTGATCGAACCCATGGAGGAGGTCACAGAGTTCTACGAGTTCAGCGAGGGCGAGCTCAGGCTCAAGAGGATCTCCGAGGAGGTCAGGACCGAGAAGGGACTGACCGTCGAGCTCCCCATGAAGATCATCGTCGACATCGCGGCCCGCATCAAGAACGCGGACTTCGACGACGGTATCTGCAGGCAGCTCATAGAGACCGCGTACAGGATGTACACAGCGCACCTGATGGACCAGAACGAGTCCGCCGGTGTCATGGCCGCGCACTCCATCGGAGAGCCCGGTACGCAGATGAACATGCGTACGTTCCACTACGCGGGAGTCGCGAACATCAACGTCACACAGGGTCTGCCCCGTCTCATCGAGATCGTGGATGCCAGGCGTGTGCCCAGCACACCGTCCATGGACATCCCCCTCACCGGCATCGCAGCCGAGGATGAGAACGTGGCACGTCATGTCGCATCCAACATCGAGATGACGTCCCTGCTCGACATAGCCTCCATCGAGACCGATATCACCAACATGAGGCTGATCATCAATCCCGATGTACGCAAGATGGAGTCCAAGGGCATCAGGCCCGATGACATCGTCGAGAGGCTGAACAAGGTGAAGGCGGTGCGCGGAATGGTCGAGATGGTCGGATTCGACATCGTCGTCTCCTCCGACGAGCCTTCATACAAGAAACTCCAGGTGATGTACGATGCCATCAAGGGTGCCAAGATAAAGGGTATCGATGGCATCACCAGGGCCGTCCTGTCCAAGACGGAGGGCTCCTGGAAGATCGTCACAGAGGGAAGCAACCTCAAGGAGGTCCTCAAGGTCGAGGGAGTGGATGCTGAGAACGTCATGACGAACAGCATCCTGGAGGTGGCCGACGTCCTCGGTATCGAGGCGGCCAGGAACTCCATCATCCACGAAGCCATGGGGACCCTCGGAGAGGCGGGTCTCGATGTTGACATCAGACACATCATGCTCGTGGCCGATCTCATGACCAACGACGGTTATGTGAAGGCCATCGGAAGACACGGTGTATCCGGAAAGAAGTCCTCGGTCCTCGCCAGGGCGGCTTTCGAGATCACCGCAGCACATCTTCTGCACGCCGCGATGGTGGGAGAGGTCGACCACCTTGAGGGAGTTACCGAGAACATCATCGTAGGACAGCCGGTCACACTCGGAACCGGTGCAGTAAACCTTATTTACACACCCAGAAAGGGGGATAAAGAATGAGCGACGAGAAAATCGACATCAGCAGAGCATTGAAATCTGCGATCACCACCGGAAAGGTGGAGTTCGGAGTAGAGCAGACAACCAAAGCAGTCAAAGAGGGAAAGGCCCAGATGGTCATCCTCGCCAGGAACTGCCCCAGCGCAGAGCTGAAGGGAGACCTCGGTGTCAAGACGCACGTGTACACCGGTAACAACATGGAGCTCGGTGCACTCTGTGGAAAACCCTTCTCCGTGTCTGCCCTTGTGATCATCGACAAAGGTAGCTCCAACATCTTAACGCTGTGAGAATCATGTCCGCAGATATCGTACTTACCGAGGACACGCTCAGGTACATCTCGCTCTTCGAGCAGATCACCAAGGCGAACGCCATCGATTGCATGGACACAGAGGACAAGCTCGTGTTCGTTGTCGAGAAGGGACAGGGAAACATCGCTGTTGGAAAGAAGGGAGAGCACGTCATAAAGCTCAAGGACAAGACCGGGAAGAACATCCAGGTCGTCGAGTACTCGGAGGATCCCGAGCAGTTCGTCAAGAACGTCTTCCACATCTACAATCCTCAGAAGGTCGTTATCGAGCAGCGCGGAAACATCACTCACGCCACCGTCACCGTAGATCCCAAACTCAAGGGCCGTGCGATCGGCAAGGCCGGTAAGAATCTGCGCATCGCCAGGGACATCGTGAACAGGCATCACGAGATCCAGAGCATCAGCGTGGACTGAGATCGGACCCCCTACGACCACCATCGTACGGTTGGGAAAAACTTTTTACAAACTTCTTAACATTTCTTAAAAAGTTGGATAAAAGTGGGTTCACTATACGTGGCCGTTTTTACCATCAGCAATACATAGGATATCATCAATTTTTTGTTATTTCGTACTCCCATACGTAATCTGAATTGTGTAGATGTTTGTTGCTAGCTGTGCACGCAATGCTCATATCACCGCAAATAGCTAGCAGTGGCACTCCGATGTTGTATTCAGAACTATATCTGTATCTCTCATCAAAAATGGTTTTGTGGACAACAGTTTTACCATTTTTAACCCGAGTTTGACACATACTAATTGATTTTCTAGACTCAGCACAGGGGCTGACACCCTGCGCGATCGATGTGCTGGACAAGGGATAAGAAGTGGCCTTTCGTTCGTTTTGGTTACCACACACAAAAACAGGCCGAAAGGCCGTCTTCTGCATCGGAATCCGACGTATTATGATTGTGGTCGTCG